>PKXK01000066.1:0-12744 GCA_003132325.1 Acidobacteriaceae bacterium | reverse complement strand
GGCACTTGGAAAGAAACCGGCAGCATGAACTATGCCCGTTCTACGCGAGCGACACTGCTCCCAAGTGGCCAGGTCCTCATGGCGGGAGGGGCACTGAGTGGTCACACCGCCGAGCTCTATTCCAATGGTAGCTGGACGCTGACCAGCACCATGAAGTTCAGCCATCCCGGCACCTACGCCGCACTTCTCACAAACGGTGACGTGCTGGTTTTCGGAGGAAATCTTTCGAGTTATGTCAGCGAGTTCTACAACCCGTCCTCAGGCGCCTGGACGGCCACCCACAATATTGCTGTGAATCCTCCCAACGGCCCGTTGACGCTCCTCCGCACCGGTGAGGTTTTATTGGCCGGAGGGCAGAGCGGCTACGGTACCGATGCCCTCTGCCGTCTTTACGACTCGCCCACCAACTCCTGGTTGCTCACCGGCAGCATGAACCAGGCCCGAGCAGTTCACACGGCCACGCTCCTCCAGAACGGTCAGGTGCTGGCTGCGGGAGGTCCGGTGAAAAACTCGAACGGCACCTTCAGCGTTCTCGCCAGTGCTGAACTTTATACGCCCTAGGATACGCGCTGGACAGCGCCACGCTTCGGCTCGCCTGGCTAAAGACGGCGCAAAAAGCGCGCCTTGGAAAACAAAAAACGTTTTCCACTTTCGCACGGGCCCGGCGGCGGGATGTTCGCATAGAAGAATCATGGTCGCGGTTTAGACCGAATCGATGGTTGGTGGAACGATCTTCCACCGGGAAGTGATTCCGCGTGAGATTTCCAAAGCCTTGGTCCTCAACCTCTCTGGCGAACACGGCGGTGCTCACGTACCGCCCAGGAGAAGTTTGTCCTTGACACAACCTTCCCTCTTATCGAGGGCCACCCGCCGAAGTTCAGGGCCCGACGGGTCAAACGATTGTTTGCCCCTGGTCCTTGGCGACGGTGCTTTTGTCGGACGAGTCCTCGGGGTCTTTCATTGCGGATTTGAAGCCGCGAATACCGTCTCCGATTCCTTTGCCGAGTTCCGGAAGCTTTTTAGACCCGAATACGAGCAGAGCAATCCCAAAAATCATTAGCAGATGCATGGGTTGAAAAAGTCCTTCGAGCATTTTGTGTCTCTTTCGTTTTCAAAATTCTTGTCGATCACGGGATTGAGGCGCTGCGGCCGGAGTTTCCGGGCGCAGCGCCCCCCTCGCAGAGTGATCAGAAGCGACTTTGCAATCGCGCAATCATCTGTTCGTCAATCAATCTATTCGTCAATCAATCAGCTTTCGCGCAACGCCAGATCCGCTTCGATCGCCAGAGTACGCATGAACCTGAAGAACTCTTTCGACTGGCCGATGAAAAGTCCGTCCGCGGTGAGAGCATTCAATGCTCCCATGGCAGCGCCTCTGGTTTGGGTCGGGCGAATGATCGAACATGCCGGAAGCTTTCGGCTCAGGAACGCCGTTGGCTCGGGCATGATCAGGTTGGTTTGGAAATCTTCCCCACCAAATGGCGGAGAGTTTAAGTCAGGGAACGTCACCGTCACGCCGGTCACGGGATCGACGACATTGGTCAACACCTTTGCATTGCCGGCCTTATCGGACCACGTTTGAAAATGCATGATCTCGGTTCCGCCAATACTGAGCACGATTCGCAAAACTTCCAAACTGGTTACCCGCTGCGCCAGTTTTGGGTAGAGGCTGCTGCCACCCTGCTCGATGGTCGCAAAGTGAAAGCCGGCTGTGTTGCCGATGGCCTGCAAGAAGTTCTTCGATTCGAGGTCTTCGTCGGTTCTGGGAATTGCCGTGTGCTGCCCAACTGCCAGGGTCGGAATTGCCTGCGCGAACGTGTCACCGAGGTCGGGGTTCTGCGTGCGGCTGCGGTACCGGGTCCACCAGGTCGTGTCCACGGTGAGCTGCATCAAGTTGGTGAGACGTCCGATTTGCTGGGCGCCGGTCGCCTGGCTGCTTGGCAAAGTACGAAACTTATCGAGATTGACCGGCTCCGCGCCTTTTGACACCAGGTAAGCGTTAATGAACACTTCATGCGTCAACTCATCCTCAGTGTTGTCGTGAATATACTGGGCCATGTCTGCATCAAGAAATTCAATGGCAGAAGTGTAGGCTGGACTTCCACTTCCTCCGGGGACCTCGCTGTCCTGGATTCCCCCGAGTTCGTTGTACTGTTGCCAGAGGTCGGTTTCGAGGATTTCGGCTGCAGCCAGGAAGCGCAGGATGGCCACATCACCCACTGTAATGATGCCACTGCGCTGCGTGGCTTCGGCGGCAGTTGCCAGCAACGAACCGGCCGACAGGGCTGCCACAGCCACGCCCAGGCCCTTGAGGAAGGAGCGGCGCTTGACGGCGTTCCTGGATGGAGACTCAGCGCCCTCTCCACCTGATTGAGTGGTTGTTGCGGACGACGCAGTCAGGACGAGCTTTTCTTTTGTCATGTTCTAGACTCCAGTCTCTTCAGAAGTGATTGTCGGTGATCCCGTCACCTGGATATGGATTCACCGCAAAATGAAGGTAGGCTGTTCCCACTTGCTTCGTGTCATGCTTTCGTCAAAAGAGTGTCAATTTAATTGCAGTGGTCGCATCGGCGGGCACAGTAAACACAGTCTCAATCGATCCGCTGCGAGAAATCGCGGCCATTGCCCGCTCCCGTGGTCTCTGGATGCATGTGGATGGCGCGTACGGAGCCCTCGCTGCGATTGCAGCGCCTGAAAAGTTCGGCGCTTCCGCGCGCTAAAGGTTTGGCTTTCGCTGCACTACCATGGGCTGCACGCTTTCCGCGCCGCGATCCAGCAGGACCTGGATCATGCTCAACGCCTAGCGGCGGCAATCGAAGACTCTGCTTCGCTTGAGCTTCTTGGTCCCGTGGAGCTAAGCGCGGTTTGCTTCCGCCATCTCCTGGGCAAGGACGCGTCACGCTCGTTCTAGCCGCATCGACGATGAACGCGGCTCAACGCTTGGGGCCAACAGTGCCCCCCGGCGCTCCCCATGCGCGCTTCTGACACCCCGCATTTGTCAACAAATTGTCAAATTCATGTCACTTTCTATCCCGAAATGTGTCATTAACCTGATATCAGGCTAGAGTTTAGGGGTATGATTCCTGCCAATTACGGCGCGGGGGCAGTTGTGAACAAGAACATATCTTCAGCAGTAGCGGCGACGACGATGGAATCGGTTCCGACGAGTTCGGAGCGGATCCTGGTGATCGAAGATGACCGCGCCGTGCAAAAAGCTTTAAAGCGATTGTTTGAAGCCGAGGGCTTCGCGGTGGAGATCGCGGGGACCGGTGCGGCGGGTCTGGAGATGTTTCGGGCGGCGGCGCCGGCCGTGCTGGTGCTTGACTTGAGCTTGCCGGGGACGCCGGGGCAGGACGTGTGCCGGGAAATCAGCCAGGCAGCGCCTTCGTTGCCGATCATCATTCTCAGTGCGCGGACGGAAGTGATGGACAAGGTGCTGTTGCTGGAGTTGGGCGCTCATGACTACGTGACGAAGCCGTTCAGTCCGCGGGAACTTCTGGCTCGGGTGCGCACGGCGATGCGGCGCTCGACGCGGACTCCGCTGGCTGAGACTTTCAAGTTTGGCGACGTGAAAGTTGATTTCACGAAAATGGAATTGTGGCGGGAAGGGAACCTGGTGCAACTGACTTCGCAAGAGTTCAAGGTGCTGAAGTTCATGATCCAGAACGCGGAGCGCGTGCTGTCGCGTGAGGAGTTGCTGAGCCACGTTTGGGGATACCAGAATTATCCGAGCACGCGGACGGTGGATAATCACATCCTGCGGCTGCGGCAGAAGCTGGAGAAAGATCCGGGGAAACCTTTCCACTTCCGCACAGTACACAGTTCGGGTTACAAGTTTGTGCCGTAGCGGGGGACGCTCAGGGATTGTCTGATTAAGTGTTCGTTGGCCAGACTGGATGCTATGAAGGGGCGACCCTCATGACAATTCTGTAGGGGGAGATCGAGGGGAGACCATGGGCAGAATTCGGTTGCGGACCAAGTTCCTGCTTTCCATGGTGGTGGTATCGGCGGCATTGACGTTCACGACGCTGCTGGTGGTGCGGCACACCGTGCAGCAGCAAGTGCGGCTGGGAATCCAGCGAGACCTGCAGAATTCCGTTTCCGCATTCCACAACTTTCAGCAGCAGAGGGAAGTCACGCTCGAGCGCTCGGCGGCGCTGCTGGCCGACCTGCCGAATGTGCGGGCGCTGATGACCACGCACGACGCGGCAACCATCCAGGACGCGGCACGGGATTTATGGCAACTGGCGGGCAGCGACTTGCTGCTGCTGGCCGACTCTTCCGGCAAGGTGATGGCGCTGCAGGCCGCGCCACCGGAGATCACGGTTCGTCAAGGGCAGGACTTCTTTCCGACCGTATTTCCGAACGATGTGTTGCGCGAAGAGACGCGACACTGGTGGTACGTCGAAGGACACCTCTACGAAGTTTTCCTCCAGGATATTTATTTTGGTCCAGCGAGCGGACACCATGTTTTGGGATATCTGCTGCTGGGTTATGAAATTGACGACCGCGTTGCTCGGGACCTGAGCCGTGTGGCCGCGAGCGAGGTGGCGTTTCGTTATGGAGATTTGATCGTGCGGAGCACTCTGAAGCCTGCCCAGGAATCGGAGTTGCTGCGAGTGGCGACGAGAACGGCTGCTGGGGGTCCACCGCAAGGGGACCTGATCCCGCTGGGCGAGGAGCGTTTTTTGGCGACGTCGGTGGATTTGCCCACGCCGGGCGGACCAGCGCTGAATCTGTGGGTGTTGAAGTCGTTCGATCAGGCCACTGCATTTTTGAGCAGCCTGAACGAGTTATTGCTCGCGCTGGGGCTGACGGCGGTGCTGGCGGGGAGCCTGCTGGTTTTTCTGATCTCGCATACCTTCACGCGTCCGCTGGAGAATCTGGTGGCGGGCGTGCAGGCGCTGGAGCAGGGAGATTTTGCCTACCCGTTGCAGGCGCGGGGCGGAGACGAAGTCGCCGAAGTAACCGGAACGTTCGACCGGATGAGAAAGAACCTGCAGAAAACACACAGAGAGTTGCTGGATGCAGAACGGCTGGCGACGATTGGGCGGATGGCGAGTTCGATCTCGCACGATCTGCGGCATTCGCTGGCGGCGGTCGTGGCGAATGCGGAATTTCTTTGTGAGAGCAACCTGACGCCGGGGCAGCGCGAAGACCTTTACGCCGAAATACGGATTGCGGTGAACCAGATGACGGACTTGATCGAGTCGCTACTGGAATTCTCGCGCACGCGAGAGTCGTTGCATCCCTCGCACGGCGACGTTCGGTCGGCGGTGGATCGAGCGGTACAGGGGGTGAAGGCGCATCCGGAGTTCCAGCACATACGGATTCGGATTTCCGGGGAAGGGTCGACCGAGGGCTGGTTCGATTTCAAGAAGCTGGAGCGCGCCTTGCTGAACTTATTGTTGAACGCGTGCGAGGTGGTGCCAGCGGAATCCGGGAAAATCGATATCGGGCTGAGACGCAAGGGCGAGAGTCTGGAAATTCGCATCGAGGATAACGGTCCAGGAATCGCGGACGCGGTGCGTGACCGGTTATTCGAGCCGTTTGTGAGCCACGGCAAGGAAAATGGGACAGGGATGGGCTTGACGGTGGTGCAGAAGATTCTGCAGGATCACGGCGGCGACGTCGCGGTGGAGCAGACGTCGGCTTCGGGAACGACATTCCGCGTCAATATTCCGTTGAATCCCTCGGCGGAAAATGTTTTGGCAGCCCGGCATGCTACGTAAACCGCATAATTTCTGTTGGGAACTCCTTGAACGGAGATCCGAAACGCAGACCCGAAGTGCAGACTCTAAGTGCAAAGAGTGGCAGGAGGCGACATGAGCAAGAAGCGCTGGTTCGAATTTTTGCGATGGGTGATGCTGATGGGTGTGATGGCGTGGACCGCATCCGGCGTCGCGCAGGAAGCTGCGAATCGGGCAGAGCCATCTTCTCCGGGGTCAGTGAGTGACTCGGTTCGCGAGTTGCGCGAGCAGGTTCGCGAGTTGCAGGCGGCGGTTGCCGGGATGCGCTCCGACTGGCAGCGAGCCCGCACGGAAACGGCGGAACTACGCCGGGAGCTCGATGAAGTCCGCGCCGGAGTAGGACCGCGGAATGCGGTGGTGAGGGACGCGGTGGCGAAGTCGGAGACTACCAACTCCGAGGCGGCCGCGGGAAGCTTGCAGAGCGGGGCGCCGGAAGATCAAAAAGAAGGTCAGAAAAAGGGCGAGCATGCAGGCAGCCTGGAAGAGGAATACCAACTACTGAGTGGAAAGGTGGACGATCAGTATCAGACGAAAGTGGAAAGCGCATCGAAGTACCGGTTGCGGATGTCGGGCATCGTTTTGATGAACCTGGTGAGCAATCATGGTGTGGTGGATAGCATTGATCTTCCGACGCTCGCGTACGCGAGGCCGGCGGGCGATGCAGGGGGGAGTTTCGGTGCGACGTTGCGACAGTCGGAGATCGGGTTCGAGGCGTTCGGGCCGAGCGTGGCGGGTGCGAAGACGAGGGCAGACCTGCAACTCGATCTGGGTGGCGGGTTCCCATCGGTCCCCAACGGGATCAACTCGGGACTCTTGCGGTTGCGGACTGGCACGATGCGGATGGACTGGGCACACACCTCGGTTGTGGTCGGGCAGGACGGGCTTTTCTTCTCACCGAACTCGCCGACATCGTTTGCTTCGCTGGCGGTTCCGGCGCTTTCCTATGCGGGGAACTTGTGGAGCTGGGTTCCGCAGATACGGGTGGAACACAGAGTGGTTTTGGGGGAAGAGTCGAGCTTGATATTTCAGGGAGGGATTCTGGATCCGCTGAGCGGGGAAGTGCCGGGCGCGGGCTCCTACAGGCAGGCGGGACCTGGGGAGTCGTCGCGTCAACCAGCGTACGGCACACGGGTAGCATGGACGCGGAATGTTTTCGGACAACCGCTGCGGGTGGGGCTGGGAGGGTTCTACAGCCGGCAGGATTATGGTTTCAGCCGAACGGTTGATGCATGGGCCGGAATGACAGACATTGAGCTGCCGCTCAGCCACCAGTTTTCGCTGAGCGGAAAACTGTATCGCGGGAAGGGTCTTGGCGGACTGTACGGCGGAATTGGACGCAGCGCGTTGTTCAGCGGCGATCCTGCATTGGCCAGCACGGAAGTGCGAGGGTTGAACTCGGTTGGCGGCTGGGCGCAATTGAAATACCGGCCCGCGGATAAATTGGAGTTCAATGCAGCGTTTGGGATGGATAATCCGTATGCCACCGACCTGAAATATTTCGCGTACGCGCAGGCATACGCGGATCCGACGCTGGCGAGAAATCAGGGAAGCTTTGTGAACATGATTTACCGTCCCCGGTCGGACCTGTTATTTTCCGCTGAGTATCGACACCTGACGACGTATACGATTACCAACGGCGGAAACAGCGCGGGGCACCTCAATCTGATGATGGGAGTTCTTTTTTGAGGAGATGGATGGAAGTGGCATAGTAAGAAGCTGAGATGAGCCATCAGATGAGCTATCAACGATGAACCATAGAAGAATCTTGATCTGGGTCGCGATGTTGTGGGCCGGCGCGGCCGGATTGCACGCGCAGGCAACGACAACGACGGTGCGCGGGCGCGTCGAGGTCATCGGTGCAGGGGGTGCGGGCAAGACACGGCATGGGGCGATCCCCGGGACGGTGGTGTGGATGACGCCGATGACGGGAGCGTCAGGCGAAGCGACTACGGCGACGCCAAGTTCGCCGGCAAATCCGCCGGAAAACCCGCGGATGGTGCAGAAGAACAAGAGTTTCGAGCCACACATCCTGGTGGTTCCGTCGGGGTCGATGGTGGAGTTTCCCAATCACGATCCCTTTTTCCATAACGTTTTTTCACTTTTTGAAGGCAAGCGGTTTGATCTTGGTCTGTACGAGGCGGGCACCTCGCGGATGGTGCGATTCGACCGGCCCGGAATCAGCTACATTTTCTGCAATATTCATCCCGAGATGAGCGCGGTTGTCATTACGATGGCGACGCCGCTGTATGCCATCTCGAACGGGAACGGGCACCTTGGCCTGGCGGGCGTTCCCTACGGGCGTTACATGTTGCACGTCTGGAGCGAGGGCATGGGTCCGGAAAATGAGCAGCCGTTTACTCGGGAGATCACGATCGGGGAGAATGCTTCGTCTCTGGGAGTGATTCGAGTTCCGGAAGCGAATGGGCAGCGCATGGCGCACAAGAACAAGTATGGCCTCGAGTACGACGAACCTACGCCGAACAACTCTGTCTATAAGCAGGAACGCTAGGCGCTTCTTGAAAAGAATATTTCGTTGGCGTTCCACAAAGCGAAGGCGACGAGGAATCCGCAGTTTTTGCCGATTTCTGACAAACTGCAGATCCCTCGCTTCGCTCGGGATGACAATTCCTGAAGTTTTTCAATAAGCTCCTAAAGAAAGTCACACAAAGTGAAGCTATGAAAATCAAAAAATTGCTCAAGCGCTACCGCATCGAACACGGGAAACACTTCAGCCTTAAGGATCACGACCCCGCGGACACGCACGGGCTGGAGTCAGAACTGAAGCCGCAGGCGAAGGAACTACTGGCGGGCGGCGTCAAAGAATTGAGCCGCCAGCATCCCTGATGACTCCGGTGTACAAGAGTGAAGTTTCTCGCGCCATTCGTCGTAGGCGGCGCGATTGCCCGCGAAATCGAGGACGAATGGAGAAACAGGCAGGACTAGAGTGCCGATTCGCTAAGCTGTAGATCCGAACCGGCATCCACTAATGTGAAAATTTCAAGCAAATTTTGTGAGAATCTAGAGCTTAGAGCAAAAACAGCAGAGGGAAATGCAATTCGCGCGCTGTCGAAGGACTCGATCGTCAATGGGCGCCCCTGGCAGGACGGAGCAGGTGCGAAAACTTGCCATCAACTTGCCATCAAAACTAGGTCTCTTCGAGCTGCTTTGGACTAGCGGAAAGTGCGGAAAGGCGAGGTGGCGAAAGGGTTTTAGACTATTGATCTCAAAATTGACACGGTAGGGGGTTACGCGTCCTTGCAGGCAGCAGTCCGACAGTCCAGACTCGCCGTGACAATTTCAATTTCCATGCACGAGCACGGTATCCCGCGTCCACGCCCGTAGTGCCGACGAAGTGCTGACATTGTCCCGGGAGCCAGTTTCCCTGCAAGCAAAGTGACAATCCCTTGACAATCCCGTGACATATTGTCCTCTGCGCTCGGATAAGCTTCTTTCTCCAGCAAGGGCGCCCGGCTTCCGTCTCTCATAGCTGATCCAGCCAACCGCTCCCTGGAGGCCGTATGCCGCTTGCTACCAACTCAGGAGTTAAGGAGAAGAAATGCACCTACAACGTCACCCTCGAAGTCCGGCTCTGGTCCGCGTGGCGAGCATGGTACTCGCTCTCTCGTGCCTCGCATCTGGCGTCGCCGCCGCTGAGTCGCCTGCGGCCCTCTCACCGCACACCATTACAGTCGTCGCTTCCACTGTCCCTGCAAACGGCGATATAAACCCTTATGGCATCTTCGTCGTTCCGCGCACGGTTGGAAACCTCGTGAAGGGGAACCTGCTCATTAGCAACTTCAACGCCGTGTCCAATCAGCAAGGAACCGGAACTACGATTATGCAGATATCCCCGGGCGGCACGGTCAGCCAGTTCGCCCAGATTGACGCTTCCAGTCTTCCCGGCACTTGCACGGGCGGTGTCGGTCTCACAACAGCGCTGGTTGCGTTGCGCGGTGGCTGGGTGATCGTCGGCAGTTTGCCCACCTCTGATGGCACCTCGGCAACGGCCCAAGCCGGATGTCTGTTGGTCCTGGATCCTTTGGGAAACGTGTCTGAAACAATCTACGGCACGCTGATCAACGGACCCTGGGACATGGCCGTGCTCGACCATTCGACCGTTAACGGCGGCGGGACTGCGGCGCTATTCGTCACCAACGTGCTGAACGGCACCCTCGCAGCCGGCGGGAGCGTCGTGAATCAAGGCACGGTGGTTCGAGTCGATCTCACCCTCTCGAAGTCGGCCCCTCCCTTTGTGGAAGCGATGACCGTAATTGGCTCCGGGTTCGCCGAGCGCACCGACCCGGCAGCGTTGGTGATCGGCCCGACCGGAGTGGCCTTGAGCCCGGACGGCTTCTCACTGTATGTGGCCGACAGCCTCAATAACCGTATCGCCGCGATCCCTTATCCCATCTCGCGCCAAACGACCGCCCGCACCGGCATTACGATCACGAAGGGCGGGAGCCTGAACGATCCGTTAGGCCTGACTGTCGCGCCCAACGGTGACATCCTCACCACGAACGGAAATGACGGGTACATGGTCCAGACTACGCCCGATGGATTGCAGGTGGCGAAGACGCTGCTCGATAGCAGCGGCAGTCCTCCGGGTTCCGGCGCACTGTTCGGCTTGGTTACGGTCGGGCAGAGTGTCTACTATGTGGACGATGCCACCAACACGCTGAATCTTTTCCACTAAACGAGTCACGACTGAACCAAGAACGACCGGGGACCGCCACCGCAGCGCTCCCCGGTCTCTTTTTGCCTCTGCTTTCTCCACCCCGACCAGAAGCGGCTCTCTCGGAAGTTGACCCTCGCAACGCGGAGCTGGATTCTAAACGCAGAGGACGCGTTGGGAGGACGTTCTGCATGCCGGGCGGACAAACCGCGGCCGGAGGCATGTGCTCGAAATAATCCGGCATGACTCAGCGCCCGCTGCCACCCCACCGATTTTTCCCTCGGACCGCACCTCAGAACCTGTCAGGTCTCGCGTGGGCCTGTCATCTCAATATTCCTCTGGCAGCAGAACCCGTGGTCGCACTACGGTCCGCTTCCGTGATGATCCAGATTTTGGTTCCGCTGTTAAGAGTGTAAGCCGAGAGCAGCCGAAAGCTGCTCGCTGGTCCCACGTCATGAGAGGTCCCTTCTCCCCGTAAACGAGACGGAACTGTTCCTTGGTCGGACGACCCGCGAGCTTGAACAGCCGGAGTCCTTCTGAGTGATTCTGACTGGCAGCGCTCTTAGGCAGCGGCTGAGTCGCAGCCGCCTTCGGATTCTTCCGAGCTTTTGCTTTCGGGCGAGCCTTAGCAGCCGCACGCACCTTGCGAGTCTTTTTGTTTGCCATGTTCTCTCCTTCTATTGCACAAGTAGTAAACAACTCGGGGTACTCTACTTGCTTCGGGAGAGAAGTAAAGGGAAAACATAGCGAGGCGATCTATTGTGAAAACTGAAGTACCCGAAGGAGGTTACAGAGCTAGAGGATGAGCTCTCTCTCCTCGGCATCTTGAACGGCCAGAGCGGTTGCGTTCTAGGGCATTCCCACGCTCCGATACACCTAGTCGGCTCAGACATCCGTAACACCCGACCTGCGCATACTCCAGCACCGGTCTCCTCACCCAAGCTAGCAGTTCCGCACCCATACGCTCGCCACGAAGCTCTCGCGCCACACATTTGATCTTACAGGCGCAAGAAAAGAAGGGTCAAAGCGATGAGGGGGTTATACGCATTGAGGGGAAAATGCTACACCTGTACGCCAGTGGGTATAGGGGCCGGGGGGGGCGCGCTGCCGGGGCTCGTGCACTAGCGTGCACTCCTTGCGCTCGAAGACATACGCCGGACACTAATCGACGAACGGACCAGGAATCGCGGAGTTCCGTTGAGCACATGTTGCCAGAACCGCTATTCGAGACCAGCAAGGCCCATTATTCCTCTGGCACTTCAGGTGGCTTGCGGTCCTTCATTCTATTTCGAGGCACCGGGTCGAGGAATTGTGAGCTGCGCTTGCTTCGCTCCCGGCACCACAAACGTGAAGATCTCCGTCTTGTAGGCAGCGAACGCCTTCGCGTAGGTCTGATGCTCAAGCTTCATCCAGCGCGAATAGAGTTCAGTCGCAGCATACGCAACCAGGAGATCAGCAACCTTCGAATTTCGCTCGCAGAAATAGTCGACAATGAAGTTGAGAAAATCCGAATTCGCGAGTCGAATGAAGTCGGACGCCAGTAGTCCAATGATGCGCGGCGAGTACTTTGAGTCGGTTTCCGAATGCAATCGCCTTTCATACTGGAGAACCCGCCTAGGCTCTGCGAAATACTTGAATAAGGCGTCCGCGATGGTGGGATAGTCGAAGCCCGCGTAGTTCCCGATTATTTCAGTAGCAGTGGGCAATCCATCATGAGCTTCGAGTGCTTGTTTTAATACATCCGTCGCGTCTCCAAGGAGACAAGCCGCATAAGCCGTGCGTGCGTTCCATTCATATGATCGTGCCCGTGCAAACTCGCCGGACTCGACCCACTGTTTGGCCGCCAGGAAGTCGTGTATTGTGCGATGAACGAACTCGTAGCCATCCTCAGCAGGAACGAGAATGCCGTAAAAACGAGCAATCTCAATCAATGCGTCGCGCGGCTCGACCTTGTCCATTCCCAGAAGAGACAGTTGCTTTCTCGTAATCTCCTCCGCTCGTTGTCGTTTCACGAAGGGAGATCGCGCTCTGTAGGCAATATGCTTCAAGATTCGCTCGCGATCATAACCGTCGAGCGGAGTCGTTCGTTGCCTGTCTATGACTTTCTGCTCGTCCCAATGAAGGCACAGCACGTCAATTGCACGCTCCAACAATCGTAGAGCACTCCGCGGCTGCACGCTGGATGAAGTAGTCCGGACAATGCAAGCGAGCGTTAGAAGCAGCGGATGAGAGAGGAACTCCTTAAACCCGCGCTCTTCAAGTTGCGAAACCACGGTTTTCGCGTCGTCGCGCAAGACGCTGATGAAGTTGATTCTCGCGGAG
>PKXK01000140.1:38697-59382 GCA_003132325.1 Acidobacteriaceae bacterium | reverse complement strand
TCCTGATGCAACTGCGCGTGGCACACGGGTTGCCGCTGGCCACCTTTCAGGGCGTGTACACGCTGCCGGTGGAACGCCTCGACGGTGTAGCGGAGTCGGTGATCCGCGGCGCTATGAAGCTGGCGGCGGCGGAGGGTGCCGGATTTGGCCTGGGTGGAATTCTCACCATCGNNTCCAGAAGCTCAGCCTGATTTACGGGTTCGAGTTGAATACCGACGACGAAATCGCCGAGCTTTGGATTGCGGCGGCCAGCGCCGCCGGCGTCGACATCAGCCGCGAATTGCTGGAGAAAGAAGTGATCAACCGCTTTGTGCCGAAGGTGATGCAGCGGATCGCGGTGAAGGCTGGCGCCGAGGTGGTGGAAAAGTGGGCGGGCCGCCTCATTCCGCTTACCAGTTCGGCCATCGGATGCGCGCTGAACTACTATTTCGTGCGGGCGTGGGGCGAGCGGGCGCGGGCGCATTTCCGCCAGAAACATCTGGAAGCGCGGCGCAGGTTTGCGGAGGAGCAAATGCGACTTCCGGGCACGCCGTCGGCCGCGTTGCCGTCGTGACCAGGTTCTAACCCCAACTCTGGCGTTCTCTTTGAAGATAAGTCTTGGGATAAGCGCCGCGAGCTAACCCTCGAATCGCGGCATGATAGCACTTGGGTTTTTTCAGGACGAGGAGTCTCCCGCTTTTAACAACGACAAGAACTTTGTCGCCGGGTTTCAGACCCAACGCCTCGCGAGCCTCACGCGGGATCACGATCTGGCTCTTTGCCGAAAGGGTTGTTTCCGTCATCGCTTTACTTTGAAGCACAAGATAGAACAAAAGCCAAAAAGCACTTTACCTTAGCCAATCTTCCAGCTCAATGCCGCGTTCGGTTTTCTCGTCGCGATACTTCACGATGACAGGTGTGTAGAGCGAGAGGTTCCAGTCGTCGGATTTACCCCTGCCTTTCTTCACGGCACGCGAGCCGGGGACTACCACGGCGTTCTCCGGAACTTCCAGAGGGTGCTCGGCGGTCGCGCGGTAGATTTCGCCTCGCACCAGATCGTAGAGCGGCGTGGAGCGGGTCAGGATCGTTCCCGAGCCCAGCACAGCGCGGGCACCGACTAGCGTGCCTTCGTAGATTCCGCAATTGCCGCCGATCAGGACGTCGTCTTCTATGATCACCGGGGCAGCGTTGATGGGCTCGAGCACGCCTCCTACCTGCGCGGCGGCGCTTAGGTGGACGCGCTTGCCTACCTGCGCGCAGGAGCCTACCAGAGCGTGCGAGTCGATCATCGAGCCTTCATCTACATAAGCGCCCACGTTGATGAACATGGGAGGCATGCAGATGACCGANNGACATTTCCTTTAGCTCGCCGAGTCGGAAGCCAAGCAGAATGCCTTGCTTGACCCAGGCATTCGTGGTCCAGCGGCCGTCGATCTTTTCGGCGGCGCGAACCTCGCCGCGCGTGAGGGCGGCGCGGAAGTCGAGGAAGGTCCGGCGGGCTTTGGCGGCGTCGCCGATCGTTTCCGCCGTTGATAGACGTTCAATGGCCGATTTCAGAGTGGATAGCGAGTCTGACATAAAAAAGTGGGTCTGTGGTGAAACTCTCGGCGGCGCTGTCTCGCCTCGGCGGCTAAAGCCGGTTCTGAAACAAGCCAGCAATCGCAGCGCTGAAGCCCTCCACCCTATCACGCCAAAACCGGGCGTGCTGGGGACCCCGGCGCTTCGCCACCCAAAGTCAAATGCAAACAAAGCCAATGGACCAGAGCTGAAGGCTAACGGCTAAATGCTAAGTGCCAACTGCTGCCCTTACGCCACGCACTTGCATTCGCTGCGGATCAGCACGCCGGGCATCTGATGGGTTGCCTCGCGCGCCTCGGCCAGATTGCCGTACGGTCCGTGCCAGCGGGAATGATTGGGATCGTGACCGGCGGGGCGTCCTTTGCCGGAACTGCACTGTCCACAGGAAGAGCGGTGCAGGATTGCTTTGTGCGGGCCGGCCGCCCAATTTTCGTAGACATAGAATTCGGCGGCCGCAACCGGCGGAGCGGCGGGCCGGGTAATCAATCCGGCATCTGTTGCGATCTTCTGCAGCTTGGAGCGCGTGTCGCGGCGCATGGGGAGCAAGGGCAGGCGATAGACCTCTTCGATTTTGCCCATCATGGCGAGGACGGCCTTCACCGGCAGCGGACTCGACTCGATGAAGTTGGCCTGCATCAAGGGAAAATACTTGCGNNTCCGCCATTTCGTGGGGAATTTCGTTGGACGCAACCGAGATTACGCCCACGCCTCCGAGCGCGATCACCGGCAAAGTCACGGCATCGTCGCCGGAGAGCACCAGAAAACTTTCAGGCACGGAGTTCAGCACCTCGGCGATCTGCGTCATGTTGCCGCTGGCTTCCTTCACGCCGGCGATATTGGGCACCTCGGTCAAGCGCGCCAGGGTCGCGGGTTCGAGGTTGGCGGAGGTGCGGCTGGGCACGTTATAGACGATGACGGGCTTATCGACCGCTTCAGCAATCGCGCGGAAGTGACGGTACTGGCCTTCCTGGGTCGGCTTGTTGTAGTACGGCGAGGCGGTGAGGATGGCGTTGACGCCCGGGCGCGCTGCCACTTCTTTCGCCTTGGCGACGGCCTCGTGGGTCGAGTTGGAGGTGGCGCCGGCGACGATAGGCACACGTCCGGCGACGACTTCGATGGTTACGTCGATGACGCGCAACCACTCATCGTGGGTGAGCGTGGGAGTTTCTCCGGTAGTGCCGCAGGGAATCAGAAAATCGATGCCCGATTCAACCTGCCAGGCGACCAGGTTGCGGAGTGCGTTTTCGTCGACAGCACCGTCCTGAGAGAACGGTGTGACCAGAGCGGTACCACAGCCTCGCAGTTGCATGGGTTAAGGATAACTCTTCTCGCACGCGCTTGCATGAGCGGGGTTTGTGCGTGGGGGGAGCTTCAGCGGATCGCATAACCGCCATCGACACGAATCGTAGTACCGGTAACGAAGTCCGAAGCCCGCGAGGCCAGGTACACAGCCGTTCCGGCAAGTTCCTCCGGTTGACCCCATCGACCGGCAGGGGTCCGCGCAAGAATTTCGTCGTTCAGGGGCATCGTACGTACAGGCGCCGTCATGTCCGTTTCAATCCACCCAGGCGCGATCGCATTGACTTGAATGTTGTGCGGGGCGAGTTCAATGGCCATTGACTTGGTCAGTTGGACTATCGCTCCTTTCGCTGCGCTGTACGAGGGGATGAGCCCAGATCCGAAGAACGAGTACATACTGCCAATGTTAATAATCTTTCCCCCTTTGCGACCAAGCATCGATTGGGCAGCGAGCTTCGAAAGAAGGAAAACGGCATTGAGTTGCGTTTCGATCACGTTGTCCCAATCTTCAGATTTTTCGTGCAACACACCGCCGCTCAGCGACACGTTGCCGGCATTATTAACCAGGATGTCAATGCCCCCGAGTTCGCTCTCGACCCTACTAAGCGCGGGCTCCAATCCGGCGCGATTGGTCACGTCAAGCCTCACAGCAACCGATCGAACACCGATTGCGCTCAATTCGGAAAGCACCCGCTGGTTCTTTTCGTCGCTTCGTCCAAACACTGCGACGGCAGCCCCCGCTTCGGCCAATCCGAGCGCAATGCCGCGACCAATTCCGCCATTGCCACCAGTTACGACGGCTACCCGACCGGTTAAGTCAAATAGTGCAGGCGTTTTCATCAAGCACTCCCCATTTTCGAATTTCTGGAGTGGCGACCCATCTGGTGTTCAGACTTGTCTTTTAAGCACAAAGACGAAGCACCGAAGGGTAGTCATCGCCCGCTGCGGCGACCGCTTATTGTAAGCGACTTCATCTAGAGTTCCCGCCAGACGCTGCGGAACTCGTAAAACCCCTGTTTTCCCGCCAGCCACTCGGCCGCCCGCACCGCGCCTTCGGCAAATCCTCGGCGTGATTTCGCGTCGTGGCACAAATAGATTCGATCGGCGGCGGAGTTGAAGACCACCTCGTGCATGCCGACCACTTCCCCCTCGCGAAAGGAGATGATTTCGACTTCTTTTTCCTTGCCTCCAGACTCGTGCACAATTTTCTGAATCGTGATCGCGGTTCCCGAGGGAGCGTCTTTTTTTTGCGCATGATGACGCTCGAAAATCTGGCTACTGTAATCGTATTTCAAGGCGGTCGCGGCGGTGGCGACGATTTCGAAGAACAGGTTCACGCCAATGGAAAAATTCGATCCGTAAAGGAAGCCGGTCTTGGCGAGGAGCACCATTTCGCGCAGGCGCGGCACTTGGTCGTACCAGCCAGTGGTTCCTACGACGAGATTTTTCTTTGCGCGGATGCAGGCCTCGGCGTTGGCGACGACCGCCGCGGGTGTGGTGAAGTCGATGACCACGTCGATGGTGGCGAACACATCGGGCGTGAGTGCGCTGCCGCCGAGGTTTTCAGCGAGGGAGAGAGCTCTCACATGATGCCGACGCTCGCGCGCCACTTCCGCCACCAGCGATCCGGTTTTGCCACGGCCGAGAATTAGAAGATTCATGCTGAAACCTTAAGAGCCAACCACAGGGTACACAGAGGACCACAGGGGAAACCTTAACGCGTTTGTTTTCCCCCGTGTTCCTCTGTGTACCCTGTGGTTAATGTCTTTCGCGGACGGGAATCACCCTACGCGAACACTTCCGGGTCTACCTCCGCGAAAAATGCATGGTGCAACCGCCGCACCACCTCGGCCGCGTCGTCTTCCTCGATCACGAAGGTCAGATTGATTTCCGACGCGCCCTGCGAAATCATGCGAATCTTCACGTCTTCAAGAATGCCGAAGACTTTGGCGGCGATCCCGGGGGTGTCGCGCAAATTCTCGCCCACCAGGCAGACGATCGCCTTCCGCCCTTCGTACTTTACGTCCGCGAGTTTCGCCAGATCGGCGGCCAGCGCCGGGATGGCTTCGTTGGTCTCGGCCGTGACCGAGACGCTGACTTCGGAGGTGGACACCACGTCCACCGCGATCTCGTGCCGATCGAAGGCCTCAAAGATGGATTTCAAATATCCGCGCACCAGCAGACGGCGAGGCGCGGCTACTTCGACCAGCGTGATTTTTTTCTTGAGCGCGATGGCCTTGAAGATATTCGTGCAGCGCGGAGCTCGCGCCGTGACCTTGGTGCCTTCGCAGGTCGGGTTCAGCGAGTTCAAAACATAGACGGGAATGTTTTTCTGAATTGCGGGCAGCACGGTTGCGGGATGGAGGACCTTGGCTCCGAAGTAGGCGAGTTCGGCGGCTTCGTCAAAGCTGATGACCTTGATGCGGCGGGCCTCGGGAGTAAGGCGGGGGTCGGTGGTCATCATGCCGTCGACGTCGGTCCAGATTTCGATGCGCTCGGCATTGAGGGCAGCGCCAAAAATCGCGGCCGAGAAATCGGAGCCTCCGCGGCCGATGGTGGTGGTGATGCCGGCACGATTGGAGCCAATGAACCCGCCCATCACCGGAACCTTGCCCGCCTCGATCAGAGGCTGGACTTTCTTTCGCAGGCGCTCGTTGGTTTCTTCGAACTGAGGAACGGCACGGGTATAGCTGCTGTCGGTGAGCAGACACTGGCGCGAATCGACGTGCGCGCCGGGCAATCCGCGGGCAGTGAAAGCGGCAGCCACGATCTTGCTCGAAAGCACTTCACCGAACGAGGCAACGTAATCGTAAGTGCGGGGAGTGATTTCGCCGACCGCGCCAATACCGCGGAGCAATTCGTCCAGATCTTCGAAGTCGGCGCCCAAGTCGCCGTGAAATTCGGTGAACAAGGCGGTGCCGAGAAGTTCTCCGGCGGTGTCATAGTGGCGTTCCCGCAAGGCGCGGGCCATTTTGAGAGCGGTCTTGCGATCGCCGCCACCTGCGGCCTTTCCCATGGCGAGCAGGGAATCGGTGACCTTGGCCATGGCGCTGACCACCACCACGGGACGGTCGGCCAGGCGGCCCTGAACGATGTGAGCTACGCGGTCGATGGCTTTTGCATCTTGTACGGAAGTCCCGCCAAACTTCATGACGATCATGGGCGGGGGTCCTTGGTGCAGTTGTCAGTTGCCAGTTGCCGGTTACCAGACAAACCTGCGCCGGCACCGGTCTTACTGGCAACTGGCAACTGGGAACTGGCAACTGTACTCACTCGAGATAGCCTTTCGCTTTCAGCAACTCGGCGTTTAGAAGCGCGGCTCCGGCGGCGCCTCGGATGGTGTTGTGCGAGAGGACGGTGAACTTCCAGTCGAGGACGTTGCACTTGCGCAAGCGGCCAACCGCGGTGGTCATGCCTGCGCCGAGGTCGCAATCGAAGCGCGGTTGCGGACGGTCGGGCGCCGTCATATATACGACAGGCTGCGCGGGTGCGCTCGGCAGGCGCAGTTGCTGCGGCTCGGCGCGAAAATCGTTCCAGGCGGCGATGATTTCCTCGGGTGTCGCTTTGTGTTTCAGACGAATCGCGACCGACTCGGTATGGCCGTCTTCAACCGGGACGCGATTGCATTGCGCGCTCATGGCAAAGGGAGCGGGGTCGACGCGCTCGCCGTTCAGCGTCCCCAGCAACTTTTGCGTTTCCTCTTCCATTTTCTCTTCTTCTTTCCCGATGTAGGGGATGACGTTGCCGAGAATGTCGAGGGAAGGGACGCCGGGATATCCGGCGCCGCTGACTGCCTGCATGGTCACCGCCATCACCGTCTCCAGCGTGAAACGGCGATGCAACGGAGCCAGGGCGAGCACCAGTCCAATGGTCGAGCAGTTGGGATTGGTGACGGCAAAGCCTCCGGACTTGCGGCGCCAGGGCTGGGTTTCGATCAGCTGAATATGATCGCCGTTGACTTCCGGAATCACGAGCGGAACGTCGGCCTGCATGCGCAAGGCGCTTGAATTGGAGACGACGGCGCACCCGGCGGCGGCGAACTGCGGCTCCAGTTCGCGAGCGATCGCGGCATCGAGGGCGGCGAAGATAATTTTCGGGGCGCCTTCGGGCTTGGCGGGAACTACGGTCATTTTGGCGACGTTGGCGGGGATGGCGGTTTTTAAACGCCAGCGGGCGGCTTCGGCGTAGGGGCGGCCTTCCGAACGATCGGACGCGGCCAGCCACGCGACCTCGAACCACGGGTGATGTTCGAGCATCTGAATAAATCTCTGCCCGACGATGCCCGTGGCACCTAGAATTCCTACAGGAAGTTTGTTGGACATGGTGAACTGTGATTTTATACCAGTGAGTTCTCTTACGAGCGTTTCAGTTCCAGACGCGCGTTGTTCGGGGGTTGAAGAGCAAGGGCGTAAGAAGCTTACCTCGGGCGCTAAGGCGCGACACATTGTCAACGGCTTAACAGCAGGACTGAACAGGCCGCGGAAAAGAGTCGCGTTGCGGGCCGCAGCGGCCCTCAGCGGCTCAAGCCGTTGATGAAAACAAACCAGTGATTGCAGCGCTGAAGCGCTGCTCCACCCAAAATCAAGTGCAACATCGAGTTTTCCGCGGGCCGCCTACGACCCTCGGTGTCTGTTCGATTCGCGAGCGCGGATGTAGGTTTGAGCTTTGATTTTTGCCTAGGAGCGACTATGTCGGAACTACGCCAAAATTTTGCCACCAGGGAATGGGTGGTGATTGCAACGGAGCGCGCGCGCCGTCCGGAAGAAATGGCGCATCACCGCGAGCGCAAGCCGCTGGCATCGTTTGTGCCGAGCTGTCCTTTTTGTCCGGGCAATGAAAAGCTGACGCTGCCGGAAGTGCTGAGGGTACCGGCCTCGCTGGACGTTCCGTGGCACGCGCGCGTGATCCCGAATAAGTTTGGGGCGCTTTCGCGCGACGTGCAACCGACCCGCTCGGTGCATCGTTCGCGGCGGGCGGTTAACGGATTCGGGATTCACGATGTGATCGTGGAGACGCCCAACCATGCTCAGGTTTTGGCGCTGATGCCCGATTCCTACGTGGCGGAAATTCTGCGGATCTATAAGACTCACTACGACGAACTCAGCCTCGACCCGCGGGTGGCGCTGGTCACGATCTTCAAGAATCACGGTATCGACGCGGGCACGAGCCTGGAACATCCGCACTCTCAGATGATTGCGACACCGGTGACCTCGCTGCACGTGCGCCAGCGTTTTCAACACGCCTTGCGGCATTTTGACGACTACGGCGAGTGTATGTTCTGTCAAATGATCGCGGAGGAATTGGACGAACAGACGCGCGTCGTCATGGTTTCCGAACACTTCGTCGCACTCGAACTGTACGCCTCTCCGTCTCCGTTCTGCACCAACATTTATCCGCGGCGGCACATGGCGAGTTTCGGCGATATTAGCGCCACGGAGACGAACGATCTGGCGCGTATGCTGCGCTCGCTGCTGGCCAAGCTCTACCACGGGCTGGCCGACCCCGACTTCAACTATACGATTCGGAGCGCTCCGGCCGAGAGTGTCGGGGTACGGTATTTTCACTGGTATCTGAGTGTGATTCCACGGCGGACGCGAGTGGCGGGATTTGAGCTGGGCTCGGGAATGTTCATCAACACGGTGCTGCCGGAAGCAGCGGCGGAGTTTCTGCGCAAAGTGGATGTGGAAAGCGTGAGGAACGGTACTGCGGCGGCGGCCACGCCGTAGATCATCGGGTCATCTGACCATCGAGTCATCGGGTGATCGAGAGTCAAAGGCATTTGATCTTAGATTACCCGATGGCCCGATCACCCGATCACCCGATCCCTGGGCGAATACTCGTTGAGCGGTCCGAACTTGCGTTTTTCCGCGTAAATGCGCCAGCGGCGCCAGACGATGCGCAGGCTGGCCATCACCGGGATGGAGAGATAGACGCCGAGCACGCCGGCGATTTCGCCGCCCGCGAGAATGCCGAACAAAGCCGCCAGGGGATGCAATTCCACGCGGACTCCCATGATCCGGGGAGAGATGGCATAGTCTTGCACCATTCGCCAGAGCAACAAAAACAAGAGCAGGTAGAGCCAGTGTTGGTATCCCGCCAGTACGGCGACGGCAATCATGGCCGCGCCTGCCAGCAGCGGCCCGACCACCGGGACGAACTCCATCGCGCCTCCGGCGGTACCGAGCATCAGGGCGTAGGGAACTCGCATGGCGCCCAGAAATGCGGTGTAGGCCACGAACGATAGTGCTGCCAGGGTCAACTGGGCGCGAATGAATTGGGCGAGCATCTGGTTCAGATCCTGGAACACATCCTGCAAAAACTCGCGTTGCGAGTGCGCGGGCACGAGCGCCAGCAGCACTTTCTGGAAGGCGCCGCCATCGCGAAGAAAAAAGATGGCGAGGATCGGCACCAGGAACAGCAGCCACACCTGTTGCGCCGCTTCGGCCGCGCGAAAACCGATGCGCTGCGCCAGGCGAGACAAGTCTTGCCGGTGGTTCATCAGGAAATCCCGAATCCGCGCCTGGGTGGCATCGCTCCAGCCGTGCTGCTGTCCGATCTGCGCGGTAAGTTCGCCGATTTGGCCGGAGAATTGGTTCACGCTGGCCTTATCCATCAGCGAGGGCAGAGAGGCTCCCAGGCGCGCGCTTTGCCGTGCGATTCTGGGGCCGACCAGAAAACCGAAGCCCCCCAGACCGACGAGAAGCAGGAGGTAAATGACGGCGATCGCCCAGGCACGGCTGCGGAAAAGTTTCTCCAGTCGCACCACGGCGGGGTTAATGAGATAGGCAAAAAAAATGGCGAAAAGGAAGAGAATCAAGGTGCGTCGCGCGGTATAGAGAAAACCCAAGCCGACGGCGAACAGGAGGGCCGTGAATAGAACGCGCGACGTGCGTGAATCGAGGATGGTCAAAAGTTATCCGGCCGGTCCGGTCCCGCCCACGAACCAGTTCTTCTCCGGCGCCCACTTCCTATCGTAGCGCCTGCCCTCGAAGGCGATCCACTTCCGAAAGGGGCTGACCTTCAGCNNTTGATCGTCGAGCCAGAGTTGCCAGGTACCAGCCTCGGTCTTGAATTCAAGTTTGAACAGGTCCCGCTCTCCATTCTTCAGGGTGACTTTTTCCCGGCCGAGGAACTCGGCGCTAAGCGGCGCCGACGCATGCTGGTGCGGATTCAGGGTTCCGAACTGTGTGCGCTGCTTCAGTGGGCACAGGGTCCCTTGCCCCTTTTCCTGTTTGCAAGCTGCGGCAAGAAACTTCCAGGTCAGCAGTTCGCGGTGAACGAAGAAGTAGTCGTCGAGGATGGTGGTCGCCGCCGGCAGCAGGTAAGGCTGTTCGTGCTCTTTCTCCTCCGGACCCGTCCGCCACTTCTGATTGAGAAAATCGGAATTCGGAAGCACCACCGAGGTCGCCTTCCCCGGGCTCAGTTCCTTCCACTCGTAACGCCGGATTTCCCCGGTCGGGGTAAGCTGCATCTCGGAAGTTTGCGCGGCGTCGGTTGGAGCATTCACGGTTTTGAATTCGGACTGGATGACACTGCCGCCGTTGGTTTGATAGATGGAAAATGTCTCGGTTCCCACGCGATGGCCATTCTGGAATACGCCGAAGGAACCGGAATCGACGTTCTGACCCTCGTGTTCCTTCTCTTTGTCTTTCTCTTTGGGCAGGGGAGCGGCCAGGGCCGCGATGCACCAAGCCAGCGCCATCATGAAAACGAGCAGCCGATAAGACAACTTCACTGTGATTCTCCTGTTCCGAAATTATCGGGAGTAGCCCGCGGTGAGGCGGCGGCCTCGTTTCTCTCCCGAAACAGCAACCTACGCTCGATCTCAACGCAAAGGGAGGCCGGATCTTTCCCCGAGGTTACGACAGTCATGGTTGCCTGCCGGTAGAACGGCAGCCGGGATTCGTAGAGACGGGCGAACTCGGTGAGATTATCTTTTCGTAAAGGCCGTTCCGTCGGGTCCTCCAGACTGCGACGCCAGAGTTCGTCCAACGGAACCTCCAGGAATACCGAGGGCCAAGATCGCAGTANNAGCGCGCTGGTTTCGGCGAGCCGAAAACCGGACTCCCCTCGATCCCGAAAAATCTCGGGAATGGTTTGCCGCTCGCGGGACTCGATGCGGGCATCCAGATCCACAAAATCCCAGTCCAGCCGCCGGGCAAGTTCCTGTCCCACGCTGCTCTTGCCGGAAGCCATGAATCCCACGAGAAACACCGCGCGCGCTGCCATGGGGCTCCATCAAGCAAGGTCTTAGGTCTCAGGTCTCAGGTCTTAGGTCTCAGGAAAACCGACACCTTCCTAAGACCTAAGACCTGATTCTTCTTGGTTCAGCGTTGCTTGAGGCGGATTCTACCACTGAAAGAACGCAGCACTACCTCCGATGCGGCCTTGCCCACCGTGCCAAAGAAGGAACGTCCCGCTTCAAAAGAAAAGCGGGAGTGCGGCTTAGGTTGGAGAGGGAAGTCGTTTTGGACCTTGCCCAAGACCGAGTGGGCGCTGAAATCGGCCGAGACGTCAGCCGGAGCCAGGGCTTCGATATCCCCGGTGTGGGTGGTGAACTTATAGTCGCCGGCGGAGCCAAAGTCACCGTCGTAGAAAATCTTTCCACTGCCGGAATTGGCCTGGACCAGCGGTCCGGTGACCGACTTCAAATGGACGTCGCCACTGATGGACTCGATCTCAACGTGGCCGTTGCGAACATCGGTCAGCGTGACCGGCCCGCCCATGGTTCGCACGTGCACATGACCGTTGCTTACGTTGCGAACATTCACCACGGCATCGGNNGGTCCGCGCCCTGCAACAGGTGGGAGGCGATATCGATCCGGTTGCCATTTTGCTGGCGGTCGACTTCCACCTTGTCCGACTTGAGCGTGGCCGTCACGACGACCTGACTGGCGCCGCCAGGCTTCACGGAAATCGCCCCATACTGAGTGTCGACGGAAATGTTGGCCTTGGGGCCGACGGTGAAACGGTATTCCTTCTTCGTTTCGGCGAAGGCCGCCGACGCCAGACAGGTTACCAGAACCAGAGTCACGACCGTGGTGTTCGGAATGTTCGCTTGCCTAAGACTCGCCTGCCGAAGACCCGCGTACTGAAGACTCGCCATATAAAATGCCCCTGCGGCCGGGAACGCCGGTCCGCCCTTCCACTACTGAATACGATCCAACGCGATCTGGTAAAGAAGCGCTTTCTGTTGATATGCATCCATCAAATGCTGGCGTGCGTCCACATCGCCAGGATTTTGATTCACGTACGCCTGAGTTTCCCGTATGTCGGCATTCACCGCCTGCAACTGAGTTTCATACGAGGCCCTCATCGAAGGGGCGAGGGTGGAGACCGCGCTTAAAAACTGTTGATCTTCCGTGCTCGAGTCGGGCGTGCTCGGCCCGGGTTCTACCGCGGTTCCCGCTATGCGTGCTGGCTGACCGGACTTCTGCGCCAGTTGCTGAGGAGCGGTGGCATGCGCGGAGGGCGAGGTTGCGGCGGGGATGACTGGAGCTGGGGAGGTTGCTGGAGTCTGGGCCGCCACGGGAGTTTCTGGGGCAGTTTCCGGAGCGTGCTGCTTCGCTACTTGCGGAGCCGGCTTATGGCTTACGACGTAAGAGCCGGCGACCAATACGGCAACCGTGATGGGAGCCAGCCACCATGCGCTCGACGTCCATCGCCGCCCAGGGGAAGTTGGGACGACGGCGGGGCGCGTTGGCGCCGACTCCCGGATCAGGCCTTCGGCGCGTAGTTCAGCGGCAATTCGCACCCACACCCTCGGCGCCGGTTCTTCGGTTGCTGCCAGTTGCCGGGCTTCGCTCGCGATCAGCTTCAGGTCGGAGACCAGATCGGAACACGCCGGGCAGGATTTCAGATGAGCATCAAGCTCAGACGCGCCAAGCTGCGTCTCTACAGTCGCACCTTCCGGACCCCCGTCGAGGAGCTCCGGCAGAATTCGCTCCACATCGGAACAGGAACACGTCATAGCCAACCCTCTCCCCAATATCGCAACTTCGGTTATCCAGTCTTGGCCTTTTCGGCTCTCATGAACTTCAGATAATCCCGCAGCTTCAAGCGTGCCTTGTGAAGCTGCGACTTGCTGTTGCCAATCGAGCAGCCCACCATTTGGGCAATTTCGTTATGCTCGAATCCTTCCACATCGTGCAACATAAAAACCGTTTTGTAGCCCGGCGGCAGCCGATCGATGGCCCGCTGCAATTGCAGGCGATCCACCGATCCTGTCAGCCTCACATCCTTCGTACCGAATTCTTTTCTGGGAGCTTCGTTGTCGGCTTCCAGAGTTTCTTCGAGCGACACCACCGGCAAGCCCTTCTTGCGCAGTTGCATCAAGACGACGTTGACCGTCATGCGATGCAGCCAGGTGGAGAAAGCGGACTCGCCGCGAAAGGTGCCGATCTTGCGGAAGAGCTGAAGAAATGCTTCCTGGGCGAGATCTTCGGCCTGCGCGGGATTGGAGACCATGCGCAAACATAGCGAGTACACGCGGCGTTTGTGCAGGTGATACAAGACTTCGAAGGCTGCTTCGTGGCCCTGCTGCGCCTGCTCAATCGCCTCTCGTTCGGTGATGCCTTTCTTCGGGTCGGTCAAGTCGCCTTTTTCCGGCCGCTGCTGGTTCAGATGCGGCTTCGAACTCTTTTCGTTGTACAAATTTGCCGAGGCAGTCGCGGAATCGCTCTCGACCGTTCCGGAGTTGTCAGAATACCAAAAACCGTAGCTTGCGGATGATCTTATCCGACCAAAGTGGCCGGCTAACCACAGCCCACAGAGCACCTTCGTAACCGGGTCCAGTGTAGCGCGGGCACTCCTGTCCGCGTGTTTGCAGCGATAGCCCTCTGCGCGGACAGGAGTGTCCGCGCTACACAACCCACCCTACCCCTTCGCCGTGATCGTCTCCAGCCCGTGGCCGTGGGGACCGGTTTCGCGAATTCGCAACAGAATGGCAAAGGTCAGCCCAACGAAGCCAAGGATGGAGAATATCCACATGCCAAGTCCGTATCCCCTTGGATTATCCAGGCCAGCGTGGGCGAAGTCGTTGGCCTTGCCAATCAGCAGGTTCAGGATGAAGAAGCCGATCTGCTGAATCAGCGTCATCAAGGCGTAGGCGGTGCCCAGCCGCCTCTGATCCACTATGTAAGCTACCGACGGCCACATGACCGCCGGAATCAGCGAGAAGGCCACCCCCATCATGCAGACCGGCACGTAGAGCGAAACATTGGTGTATCCCATCAGCAGATAAACCGGCATCAGCAGGATCGAGGCGAACATCATCAGGAACGCGCGCTTCCCGATCTTGTCAGAGAGCAGCCCGAAAAGAGGAGTCGCAACCATGGCCGAGAGGGGAAGCAGGCTGTTGAAGAAACCCGCCCGCTCGTGCGACAGGATTCGCATTGCCTCCGACGCGGCTATGCCTCCATGGGCCGCCAGAATCTTGTTGGTGAAGAAGTCGATGGCAAACGTACGGAACGGAAAGATTGCCGAGTAGAACGTGAAGCAAAGAATCACGACATACCAATAAGATCGATTGAAGGCAAAGAATTCTTTAAGAGCGCGCCCAATCTTACTAGCGGCTTGCCCCAACGGCAATCCACGGATTCGAAAACTCTGCCCGAACTCCAGCTTGTCGATGGAACCGGCTTGTCCAAGCTCGTAGCGTCCCTCCGCCCGGCTTTCGAGTACCCAGTAGATGCCTGAGCAGAGCACGGCGAGCAATCCTGCGCCCACGGCGATGAACAACGGCCCCTGCCAACTCGGCTCGCCCGCCGGGCCTTGGGGATAGAACACTTTATGGGCCCAGGTCGGCGAGTTGTCGGCCGCCACCGAGGCCAGACGGGCGATGGTGAGGTTGATGCCGAAGGCAAAGCTCAATTCTTTACCCTTGAACCACTTCGCAAGCACCGTGGTGACTGCGACGATCATCGATTCGGCGCCGAGACCAAGCACGGTGCGGCCGGCGATCATTACTCCGGGTTGCCCGCGCATGGCGGTGAGCGCGGCTCCCAGCAGGCAAAGGGCGGCAAAGAACGTAATCGCCTTTTTGGTGCCAATGCGGTCGATAATGATGCCGCCGATCAGCAGCGTCAAAACCGCGGCCACGCTATAGGACGAGTTGAGCCACCCGAACGCCGTCGCGGAAAAGCCGAGCTTGTCGATAAAAATACGTTCCAGCGGGTTGATGCTGTCGTAAATGTAGTAGTTCCCGCCCATCGCCAGGCTCACGAACAGCAGCACGGTCCAGCGGTAGAGACGAGACGGTTCCGGTCGAGCAGAGTCAACCATCAAGGCACTCATCCTCGGCGCCTGTCGACGCCTGCATGGTATGTGTGGAGAGAATCAACCGACGAAGATAGCAGATCGGATTCGTGAATGTCTGTTTTTTGAGTAGACGCGGATCATTCGCCCCCAAGAAAGACAACGGCTCTCAATCGCAGCGAACCGCCGCGACCGAGAGCCGAAGACTGAAAGCGAAAAGCCAAAAGCTAAGAGCCGAAAGCCGCCCTTCTACATCTCTTCCGTCTTGCCGCCGTGTTTCACT
Organism: Acidobacteriaceae bacterium; assembly: GCA_003132325.1. Classification (GTDB taxonomy): domain Bacteria; phylum Acidobacteriota; class Terriglobia; order Terriglobales; family Acidobacteriaceae; genus Acidiflorens. The sequence goes on along the minus strand of PKXK01000140.1, from coordinate 43,988 downwards.
GTGCCGTTGGCGTCATTCTGGCGGGTGACATCGTCGTTGGTATAGACGTGATTGGCTTTTCTGAAGCCCTTCGCTTCACTTGCCGCTAGAGTCGCGTCCGCAGTGTGTTCCCGTCCGGTGTAGTAGGTCCAGCCCGCGCGCGCTTCTGCGTGTGGACCGTGTTCTTCACGCGGATGTTCTTCGCGCATCGTCTCGTGAATTGGGCGACCTTCACGTCCAATCGGTTCGGGCCACAGGCGGACTTGCGGCGTGGTCAGCGGAACGCCGCCCTGGTACCACACGGGCACGGTGTACTCCGAACTGGTCGATCCCTGAATCTCGGAAAGCGTCGAGTTGGTTGCGCCGGCGATCAATCCCGTGGTGGCATTGCTCGCTCCCACCGGATTGGGCGAAACCGTTTGCAGGGATACCATCGGCGTAGTCACGAGCGGGACGAACGGACCGCATCCATAAATGCAAGGGCCGTAACCTGGGTGAGGAAAGGGCTGTTGCGCAAAAGCCGCTACTGCCATCAAAACTACCGCGATCGGAACTAAATAGGGTCGCATGCCGCCTCCACTGGGGACGAACTCATCTATTGTAGAGACGGGGCTTGCCCCGTCTCCCTGCTGGTCGAAGTGCAGTTTGTTGGCCAGTTGCCACTGGTCGAAGAGCGGCAGGATGGCCGGAGATTCACGGCGCTCTCGGCTAAATCGCTGAGATCGGGGCTGGAGGATGATGAAAACTGCTGCGCACAACCTGCAACGGATTAGCACGCTTGTGTGGTGACGGGGCGGAGCCCCGCCACCACACCATCAACTGCCGATATATCGCGCGTACAGGCTGCGTGCAACGGCTGTGTCAGTGGTTCCTTTGACGATCGCCCGGCCGTCGGGAAACAGGGTCATTTCGTACGGCTCGTGCCAGAATTTCAGCACAAACTCGTTGTGGCGAACGTTGCCGTGAGGCTGGAGGCGGGCACTCAGTTCGGCAAAATCCACCGGCCGCTGGCGTTCGTGAATCTGCACGGAATTTCTGCCGCACAGCGTAATGTGCGGCCGTCCTTCCCCCGCCAGATGCACGAAGTTTCCGGAGCAGGCTTGGCAACCCGTCCGCGGAGTCGTCGCCGCCATCTCCGCCCGTTCGTTCGTCCAAACATCCCAGGAAAGGAGCGTACGGCGCATTTTCGAGCGGGCGCCCACCAGAAATTTCAACGCCTCGGTCGCCGCAAGCGATGCCACCAGGTTAACGGCGGAATTCAAAATGCCGGCGGTTTCACAGGTCTCGACGGTGCCACGCGGAGATTCGGGAAAGATGCAGGCCAGGCACGCGGTTTCGCCGGGAAGGATGTTCATGGTCACGGCGTAACTGCCTACCGCGGCGGCGTAGATCCAGGCCACGGACGTTTTCAACGCGTAATCGTTGACTAGGTAGCGGGTTTCGAAATTGTCGGTGCCATCCAGAATCAAATCAAAGCCGCCGAGCAGGGAATCGACATTGGCCGGGNNCTGCCGCTGCAGATTGCTCGACTCGACGTAGTCGCGGTCGAGAATGCGCAGCGTCCCGATGCCCGAGCGCGCCAGCAACGAGGCTAGGGCAGAGCCAGTGGCGCCGCATCCTACAATGACCACGCGCGACCGCGCCAGTTTGTTCTGGCCCTCCGCTCCGATCTCCTTGAACAACACCTGCCGCGAGTAACGGTCGTCTGTATGCATTTCCTTGGCGATTACCTTAGCGATTACCTTGCAAGGGCTTTCCAACCAGTATTATAGGTTCCGGTGGTCAAACTTTGTTTTGCGAGCAACGTGTGCCGTTTTGCGATTCATCGAACCCGACAGGATTCATGGTTTCCCGGGCTGAATTTCTGAGCGGAGTTTTGCGGCTATGGCGGTTGCACGGAAGGCGTCGCCCGAAATTCCGCTGGGAGGGTTGCCGTGGAGAGGAAAAGCTTGAACCACGGGGTACACAGAGGAGCACGGGGGAAGCCCTTTGGGTTGTGCTGGTAATTTTGTTGCTGCTTGCGTATCCGGCGATTGGGGCCACCCAGCAGCAACCTGGGGAATCGGCGACGCAATCCGAAGCAAAGGCCGGAGAACAGTCCGGAACCAGCTTCGGAGCCATCGCGCCCTACCTTGGTTTAACGCTTGATCAGATTGAGATGCCGGGTATTCCGCCGGAAGAAGCGTCGGCGTTGCTGGCGGTCACGCCGCTCAAGGTTGGCGAGCCGCTAACGCGCGACGCGCTGCACGACGCGATGCAGGTTCTTTTTTCGACCGGACGATTCTCCGATATTCAGGCGGAAGCGGATCGCGCCGAAACCACCGGCGTCAGGCTGCGCTTTCTGACGGTGGCCAATTTTTTCGTGGGCACGGTGACGATCGAAGGCGTCTCCACCAATCCGTCCGCAAACCAAGTGGTCAGCGCCACCCGCCTGCAACTCGGCGAACTCTACTCGCAGGAGAAGCTCGATCGCGCTCTGGCCGGCATCCAACGAGTAATGGAGGAAAGTGGATTCCACCAGTCGAAAGTGACGGTCTCCGAACCGCGCGACGCGCAGCAACACCAGGTCAACCTGACCTTCCATGTCGTCCGTGGGCCGCGGGCCGTCGTCGGAGAGATTGCGCTGGAAGGCGACGCCGGCTACTCCATCGCAGAGATCAAGGAGATGGCCAAGCTGCATTCCGGAGATCCCGTGGTCTCCAATCGCATAACGCGCGCTCTGCAACGGATTCGCGCCCGCTATCGGAAGCAGGACCGTCTGCTCGCCCAGGTCTCCGTGGCCAGCCGTACCTACCATTCCGAGCGCAACACTGTGGACTACGTCTTCAAAGTGGACCGCGGTCCGGTGGTGCAGATTGCCGCCGAGGGATTCAAACTGAGCCAGCGCGCGCTGCGAAAGCTGGTGCCCATCTATGAAGAAGGCGCGGTCGATGACGATCTGCTTAACGAAGGACGGCGCAACATCACGAACCATCTTCAGACCCTTGGTTACTTCGAGGCCACCGTCAGCGTAAGCCAGCACAACGCGCCGGACGGCAAGAATTTGCAGGTGGTTTACGCCGTCAATCCCGGGGACCGCCACAAACTCGCTGCCATTCGTATTTCCGGCAATCGATTTTTTCCCGAAGACCTGATCCGATCGCGCATGCAAAACCAATCCGCCGGACGCCTGTTCAGTCACGGGCGTTACAGCGAAGTGTTTCTCGAAGAGGATGTGCGCGGTATCCAGGGTCTTTATCGGGCGAGTGGTTACCGGCAGGCCGAAGTCACCAGCAAGCTGGTTGACAAGTACCAGGGTGATCCGTCGCAACTTGCCATCCAGATCGTCGTCAAAGAGGGACCGCAGACGCGTGTGGCGTGGGTCCGCACGGAGGGCAGTTACACGCTTCCGCAGGAACAGCTCCCCGAAATTCAAACCGCCGAAGGACAGGGCTTTGACGAAGCGAGCCTGGCCGATGACCGGGACACGATCCTGGGGAAGTATTTCGACAATGGTTTTCCGAATGCCACTGTGGACATGGCCTATGTTGCGGTTGCGTCGACCCCCAATTTGCCGCTCGTGGGTGTGACCTTCACGATTCACGAAGGCGAGCAGTTTTTTGTGAATCACGTTTTTCTCGATGGCTTGCACTACACACGCGCCGGAGTTGCCCGCCGGGAAATGCGGGTGTACCCGGGGGCGCCGCTGAGCCAGCAGGACATGCTGGAGAGCCAGCGGCGGCTCTACGACCTCGGCCTGTTCAAGCAGGTGGACACGGCCATCCAGAACCCGGAGGGCACCGAGTCGCGCAAGAACGTGCTGGTCACGGCGCGCGAGGCGGATCGCTACACTTTCGATTACGGTGTCGGTTTCGAGTTTCAGACCGGACAGCCCTCGTTCGGGACCAACCAGCCGCTGGGGAAGACTGGAGTCAGCCCGCGAGTGTCGTTCGGCGTCAGCCGCGTCAACGTGGGCGGCCGCCATCAGACGCTCAGCATGAGGGGCAACGTCAGCCAGCTGCAGCAGAGGGGGCTGGCTAGGTTCGACGTTCCCCAACTGCTGAACCAAGACAAACTTCGTTTCACCGCCAGCGTGCTTTACGACAATACCGTGGACGTTTCCACCTTTACCTCGAAACGTCTGGAGGGCACCTTACAAATCCTGCAGGTGCTGTACAAGAAAGAGGACCGCGAACTGACGACGTTCGCCTACCGTTTCAGTTATCGCCGGGTGGAGGCCAGCAATATTGAAGTCACCTCGAACCTCATCCCCCTTCTTTCCGCGCCGACCCGCGTAGGCACCCCTAATTTTCTCTATATTCGTAACCGGCGCGATAACGATTTGGAAAGCACGCGCGGCAGCTACACCACGGTCGAAGGCGGGGTTGCCGCCGGTTATTTTGGATCCGAGGCCGACTTCAGCCGGCTGTTGATCAAGAACTCCACCTATCATACGTTTTTTCGAAATCGCAGCACGCGACAAGGATTCGTCTTCGCCCGTTCCACCAGCGTCGGGATCGAGAACCCCTTCGGAAGCACGGTCCTGCTCGACCCGGCGCAAACGGCGAGCGCCGGCCAAAGCCTGATTCCTCTGCCGGAGCGTTTTTTCAGCGGCGGGGGCAACTCTCATCGCGGATTTGGGTTAAATCAGGCAGGACCACGCGACCCGAACACCGGATTTCCCGTCGGTGGGAGCGCCGTGTTCCTCAACAATCTGGAGATGCGTTTCCCCAACGTCACCGTGCCGTACCTTCAGGAGAGCATCGGCTTTACGATTTTTCATGATATGGGCAACGTGTTTGCGCGACCGCAGGAGATGCTCTCGAGCCTCGGACGCATTCGCCAGCCCCACCAGGAGCTCTGTTCTGCGACGGCGACGCCACCGCAATGCAACTTCAACTACGCTTCGCACGCCATCGGCTTGGGAGTGCGGTACCAGACGCCGATCGGCCCGTTGCGCTTTGACTTCGGATACAATTTGAATCCGCCGGTATTTTCCGCTTGCGCCATCACCGACCCGAAGACCGGACAGTGTGTAGTGCCGGTGACGCAGTTTGTGGTGCAACGCGCCGGGCATTTCAACTTTTCGTTCAGCGTGGGGCAGTCATTCTGATGAAACTCCTGCCCATCAAACTCGAAATGATGAAGCTCGGCAACCATGGCGCGCTGGCGATGGCACTCAGCCTGGCACTGGCGCTTTCCGCCATGGCCGGCCAGGTCGTCGATCGTGTGGTCACCAAGGTGAACGGCCACGCGATTCTACAGAGCGACTGGGAGGAGGAAGTGGCCTTCGAGGCCGTTTCGAATGCCCGCGATCCGGACTCGTTCACCGC
>PKXK01000140.1:21244-38682 GCA_003132325.1 Acidobacteriaceae bacterium | reverse complement strand
ATGGCGCGCCAAGCTGCAACGTTATGGGCTCACCCAAAGCGCGCTGGAGAAACACCTGGGCGACCAGATCCAGCTGATGAAACTCGTGGAAGACCGTCTGCGGCCCTCGATCCAGATCGATCAAGGGGCGGTGGAGACCTACTACCGCGATCGGCTGCTACCGGAGATGAAGCGGGCCGGCAGTCGCGCCACGCCGTTGACCGAAGTTTTTGGTCGAATCAAAGATTTGCTGGCCGAACAAAAAATGAACGAACTGCTCTCGGGATGGCTGGTGAGTCTGCGCTCTGGGAGCCAGATCCTGACCCCTGAATCGAGCAGCGGAGAGCGGAACCGTTGACCGAACCACCGACCGAACCGCCGACGGAACCATCGACCGAGCCTGTTCCTCCCGTGCGCAGGCGCATCCTGTGGAAACTCTTTCTGGGGTTTTGCGTTTTCAGTTTTATCGGATTCGGTCTGCTCGGCTGGTACGTCACGACCGATTCCTTTCAGCAGATGGTTCGCCGCCGAGTGGTCACGTCGCTGGAGAAAATGACGGGCGGCCGCGTCGAGCTTGGCGAACTGCACACCATCCCGTTCCGCCTCCGCGTGGACGCCCGCAACCTGACCATTCATGGCCGCGAAGCTCCGGACCAGATTCCATTTCTGCGAGTCGACCGCCTGCAGGCGGAAATTAAAATCATTTCGCTCCTCAGCACCACCATTGGACTGCATTCTCTGGTGCTGGAGCATCCGGTTGCCCACATCATTGCCTATCCCGATGGCACCACCAACGCTCCCGTGCCGCCAGGGAGCGGTTCGTTCGGCCATTCCTCCGAGGGACCGGTGGAGGAACTCATCTCGCTTTCGGTTGCACACATCGAAGTGCAGCGCGGTGAGCTGCTGTGGGAAGACAAGAAATTCCCTTTCGATTTTGACGCCCGCGACCTGGCGGTGCAGATGAACTACTCGTTGCTGCGGCGGCAATACGAAACCCGGGTGGTCGCGGGAAGCGTCGCTACGCGTCTTCAGCAGTATCCCCGGTTTGCGTGGCGGGCGGATGCGGCGCTGGTGTTGGCCCGCGGACATGCCGAGATGAGCAGTTTGACGGTGACATCGGGAAAAACTGAAATTCATTTTGCGGGCCGCTTGCAGGACTTCCATAACCCCCAGCTGAGCGGTGACTATCATGGCCTCGCGGATCTCGGCGACTTCGCATTCCTGGCGCGCCCCGCGCTAGTTCGCAAGGGTACGGTCCAGTTCGAGGGCAAAGGCTTCTGGAACCTGCGGACTTTTTCTACCCAGGGAGCGGTGCAGGGCAAAGACATCGAATGGGCGAACGGGAAGCTGTCGATGCGGAATGGCCGCATCAGTGCAGGTTTTTCCATCACCCCGGAGCGTTTCCGCGTTTCCTCCATCAAGGCGAACCTGTTCGGCGGCGACCTGGCGGGCGATGTGGATGTGACGAACTGGCAAAGTTCGGGGCAAAGTTCGGGGCAAAGTTCGGTTGTCCCGTCACTGGCTCCGGCGCGGCGGCGTGAGGCCGCACCCATCCCCCCGAGCAGTCTTCAGCGCGGCTCGGTGCGCTTGCAACTCGCGGGCTTTCCACTGCTGCCCGCCCTGGGAATGGTGAGCACAAAAGAACTCCCGCTGGATCGCCTGAACTTTTCCGGAAGCGCCAGTGGCAAGGTTGAAATGACCTGGGTGGGCTCGATCCGTGAAGCGGAGACCCGCCTGAACCTGGCAGTAACGCCGCCGCTCAAGCCGGCTCCGAACGAGATTCCAGTTCACGGGCAGATTGATGGCATCTATCGCGGAGCGCGCGATGAACTGGAGGTAAGCCAGTTTCACCTGACAACGCCCGGTTCTGAAATCACGGCGAGCGGCAGTCTGTCGGCAACGTCAGCGCTGCGTTTCTCGTTCACCAGCCACAACTTAAAGGAGTGGAGACCGCTGATGGAAGCGGCTTACGGATCGCCGGATTTGCCCTTCGCGATTCACGGCTGGGCCAGCTTTACCGGCAATGCCAGCGGGCGACTGGCCGAGCTTTCGATCGGCGGGAATCTCGAAGTCTACGACTTTGACACGACCTTGCCGGCGACGGAGCGAGTGCCCTCGCGCGCGGTTCACTGGGACGCGCTCTCCACCGCCGTCCAGTACTCAAGCAATCATTTCGCCGCGCGCAATGCGTCGCTCATTCATGGCCACGCCGCGGCGCATTTTGACGCCAGTGGCACGCTCACGGGTGGTACATTTCAGGAGAACGATCCGTTTACTCTGCACCTTGACGTCCGCAACGCCGACGTAGCGGAGTTGGTTCAATTCACTGGAGTCACTCAGCCGCTCACGGGCACGCTGAATTTATCGGCCAGCGTTTCGGGCACGCGCGCCAATCCTCACGGGGATGGACACCTCGAGGTCCACGAGGGCACGGCCTACGGAGTGCCGGTTCCATTGTTGAAGAGCGATCTCCGCATTGCGGCCGGCGAACTGCAGTTCAACAACATCGATGCCAGCGCCTACGGCGCCCCACTTTCCGGGAGCTTCGCCGTCAGCACGGCGAGCATCAGCACGTCGAGCGCCGGCACGACGAAACTGGCCTTTCGCCTGAATCTTTCCGGACGTAACCTCGATCTCGCCCGCTTCCCGCGCTTGCAGACCAGCCGGTTCACCGCGGAGGGGGTCGCCGATTTCACCGTGCGGGCGAGCGGCACGGTCGACGAGCCTTCGGTGGAAGCGCACGTCCATCTCAAGGATCTCGCGCTCGACAACGAGCGCGCCGGAGATTTCTACGTCGACGCGGTTACCCNNATCACGGGACACTCGGCGGTGGATGGGACGCTCCAGGTTCGCGGTCCGCTGCGCACTCCGCGCGATTTGAAAGTGGCCGCCGAAATCCAGTCGTTCAGCGCCGAGGTTGGCCACGTGCAGGTACAGAATGTCGGTCCCATACGTTTTGAAGTTGCGGACCAAACCGTGTTACTCGAAAACCTCCACCTGGCTGGAAGTGGAACCGATTTCACCGCCCACGGACGGGCGCACTTGACGGGCGCGAGAGAGCTTGACTTGCGTCTGGACGGCTCGGTCAATATGACGCTTTTGCAGTCGCTCAACCCGAAAATTCTGGCGCGCGGCACCCTGGGCGTAAACCTCGACGCCAGCGGTACGCTCTCGCAGCCGGTGCTGCAAGGGCGCCTGGAAGTAAAGAATACCTTCGTCAGTCACAACGACTTTCCCAGCGGCCTGAGCGACTTGAACGGCGTCCTGCGGTTCGATCGCAACCGCATCCAGATCGAGAGTCTCACCGGCTCGACCGGCGGCGGCACGGTGGCGCTGACCGGCTCGGCGACCTACCAGAACGGTGGCTTCCTCCTCGATTTCGGTGCGACTGCGCAGGGGGTTCGCCTGCGTTATCCCCCGGGCGTAAGTTCCACCGCAAACGCCGACCTGCGACTGACCGGCAGCACCAATTCCGCGGTGCTGAGCGGTGATGTGCTGGTTACCAAACTGGCTGTCACTCCAGGATTCGACTTTGCCGCCTATATCGAAAAGAGCAAGCAGGCAGTCGTCTTGACCGAGAACGATAGCCTGCAGAGCCGCCTTAAGCTTGATGTTCACGTCATGACGACTCCCGAGTTGCAGATGCAAACGGCGATTGCGAGGCTTTCCGGCAACGCCGACCTCAGGGTGCGGGGCACGGCCGACCGTCCGGCAATTTTGGGAAGGGTGGAGGTTCTGGAAGGAGAAATTTCTTTCAATGGAACCAAGTACCAGCTGGAGCGGGGCGATGTTACGTTCGCCAATCCCGCCAAGACGCAGCCGATCATCGACATGACGGCGACGACCCGCGTGCGCGACTACGACATCACGGTACGATTCCGCGGCGACGCCAGCGCTTCCAATGGCTTGAAAATCACCTGGCAATCCGAGCCTCAGCTGCCCGAAGCCGACGTGATCGCCTTATTGGCGCTCGGCCGCACGCACGAGGAGTCGGCGGCCGCGTCGTCGGGTGGGTCGTTTGGATTCGGCGGAGAGGCCTCCAACCTGCTGATCAATCAGGCTCTCAACAGCACCGTCAACAGCCGCCTGCAGCGCTTGTTCGGAGCCAGCCGGGTGAAGATCGATCCCCAGGGTTTGGCCAGTGAAACCAGCGTGGTTCGCGGGCCGCAGGTCACCGTCGAGCAGCAAGTGGCGCGCAATCTCACCCTCACCTACAGCACCAACGTCTCGGTTTCCAATCAGCAGATCATCCAGGTGGAATACAACGTGACGCGGAATATTTCGATCATGGCGCTGCGCGACCAGAACGGAGTGGTCAGTTTCGACTTCAAGATCAGGCGCCGGAAGAAATGAGGCGGGATCGGATTTTGTAATTTTGTAATCGGGTNNGTCTGTTGTGCTTCCTGCACCGCGCTCAGGAAGCTTTGCGCGCTCATGACGAAGAAAGTGTAGAAGCCGGTGCCGACCAGAAGGAAAGGAAAGTATTCGACGCCACCGGGGCGAAACCCGGGACCGATGGCGCGGGATAGAAAATAAAAAGCTGCCAATTCGGTGAACACTCCGACCAGGGCCACGACGAAACCGCTGCGGTGGCGAATGGCCGTCAGCAGATCGCGCCGCAGGATGGCCCGAAGCTTGTCGAGGGTCGAAGTCATAAGAACGAAGTTTGTAATTTTGTAATCGGGTAATTCGGTAATTTGAAAGGCAAGGCTTCCGCGGTTTTGAAAATTACAAAATTACCCGATTACAAAATTACAAAATGGCTCTGATCCTTCACTTTCTTAGCACAGCGGCCAATTCCTCCTTGACATAATTCTCCAAACCAGCAACTCTAATTGTTTTCACTACACACCCGGAGAAACAGGTAAGGAAGGCAATTTTGCGAGTGCGCGTGTTTTATCACGACAAGTGTTTTGACGGGGCATGTTCGGCAGCCCTGTTCTCCCGTTTTTATCAGGAACGAGTGCGCGGCGACGTGGAGTTCGTATACTCCGGCCTGCTGCATCGCGCGGGCGCTCTGTTCGACGAGAAACAGTTCGACGGCGACGAGAATGCCATCGTCGATTTCAAGTATTCCAGTTCGCCCCACATCACCTGGTGGTTCGATCACCACGAAAGCGCTTTTCTTTCCCCCGCCGATGCCGCCCATTTTGAGCAGGAGCAGAGCAACCACAAGTTCTACGATCCCGCTTTCAAGTCGTGCGCAAGTTTTATTGCGATGATCGCGGAACAACACTTCGGCTTCGATCCGCGCCCGGTGGCGGAGCTGGTCTATTGGGCCGACATCGTGGATGGAGCCATGTATGACGACGCCAAGTCGGCGGTGGAAATGAAAGCTCCGGCCATGAAGCTGACCATGGCGATCGAAGCCTCCAGTGACCGTACCTTCGTAAAGCGGCTGATTCCTCTACTCGCGTACCATCCGCTCGCGCAGATTCTGGAGGAGCCGTTCGTGGCCGCTGTCGTGCCACCGTTGCTCGAACGGCACCGGCGGTCCGTCGACATTCTGCGGCAGCGCACGGAAGAAAAAGACGGTACGATTTTTTTCGACATCACCGACCTGGACCTGGAAGGCTACAACAAGTTCATCCCGTACTATCTGCATCCCGATTCGGTCTACAGCATTGGACTCAGCAAGAGTTCGTTTCGGGTAAAAGTTTCGGTGGGGTCGAACCCCTGGTCGAAACGCGAGCCCGCCGTCAATCTCGCCAAGGTTTGCGAGCGCTATGGGGGCGGCGGCCACGCCCGCGTCGGGGCGATCTCGTTTGACGTCACCCAGGGTGACGCCGCCCGCAAAGCCGCGCTGGAAATTGTCGAGGAGTTGCGCGCCAGCGTTCGCGAGCAGATTTGAGAATCAGAGCCTATAGGATTAGAAGCTCTGCATGCATCCCAAAATCCCACATCCGCGAATCCCGCATCCGATCGTCCACGATCCCGAACACATCAAAGGCGTGCGCGCGGTCGCCACCGTTGAGTTCACGAAAGGCATCCTGGTCGTTCTTGCCGGCATGGGTGTGCTTTCCATGCGGCATAAAGATATCGTGGGAGTGGCGGAGAGCCTGCTGGAATTTCTGCACGTGAATGCTCATCATCATCACCATTTGTTTGGGATCTTCGTCGACCTGGTGCACCGGATCAGCGACGTGCGTCTGTGGAAGATCGCCACGGTGGTGGCGGTTTACGTGACTCTTCGTTTCGTCGAGGCCTACGGATTGTGGTACGTCCGTCCGTGGGCGGAATGGCTGGCGTTTGCCTCGGGCGCCATCTACATTCCGTTTGAGGGGGCCGATCTGTTGCGGCATCCAACCTGGTTTCGATTATTGATTATCGTGGTCAACGTCGGGATCGTGCTCTATATGCTGATGCTGCGGCTGGAAGCGGCAAAAAAGCGCCACGCGGCGGCAGCACTCGGCGATATCTAAGTAGATCCGCGGGTGTAGAGACGCGGCGCGCCGGCGCGTGGCCCGGACTACCACGGGTCTCCACCTTCCGGGGTCTTTGACTTTTGTTCATCACATCCAACTAGTAACAGCCATCACAGACCTTCTCACCCGACCGGCGCAAAAATATTCTATGACCGAAGCTTCTCCTGCCCCATTTGTCAGCGTTCCTTGACCACGCCAGGTTGGGACGGTTAGCGGGCGTGAGCGAAGCGTTTGAGGTGCTCGATCGTGGCGGCGGCCCAGTTCGGTAAGGAGTTACTGATGCCTATTCTGTCCGAAGAACTACCCCTTCACTTCGCCAAGATGGACACCAGCAGTGGGATGTGGCTCATTGCCGTCGCAAACGTCAGGGAAACCCAGAGCGGTCAAAATCTTCTTTTGAAATTGAGATTGGAACAAAGCGTCGACGACGAAATCTTTGGATCGCGGGAGCTGTCCGTGATGGCGCCCGCAGCCGTGATCCTTGAGGCTGAAACGTGTGCACAAGTCATACGACCGAATTCGGGACTGGATCGAGAAAACTGAGGGAGACGGCTGCCCCCATCCTTTCGCATTCTGTGCCCGCACGCGCTACGGGTTCAGCGAGCAACTGCAATCCGCCGGCGGAACACGCGCCTTCAGAAAGTCGGCCACGCGCTTGTAGGCGTCAATCTGATTTTCAACGCGAGCGAAGCCGTGGCCCTCGTTCTCATAGACCTTGTATTCAACCACGCCGCCGCGCTTCTTGACCGCGTCCACCACCTGCTGCGCTTCTTCCTTGGGGCAACGGGGATCGTTGCCGCCCGCCAACAGGTAGAGCGGCGCCTTGATCTTGTCCACGAAGTTGATGGGCGACCGATCTTCGTAGAGCGCCTTGTTCTTCTCGGGATCGCCCATGGTCGCCAGATCCGACTGTTGCAGCACGGAATCTTCGTTCTGGATCTCGGTAAACCAGTTCACAAACGGGACTATGGGAACGCCCGCCGCCCACAGCTCCGGAGCCTTGGTGACGCCCATCATCGTCATGTAACCGCCGTAGCTGCCCCCCATCAGAATCAGTTTTTTAGGATCGACGTAGCCCGTCTGCTTAATCCAGTCGGCGGCAGCCAGCACATCCTGCAAATCGCCGCCGCCCATGTCGAAAAGATTCGCGTGCTGGAATTCCTTTCCGTACCCGGTCGATCCGCGATAGTTGGGCGCGATCACGATGTAGCCCTGGTTGGCCATGTACTGGACGAAGCGGTTGAACGTGTTCATCGTCTGCGCCGTCGGTCCGCCGTGAACGTAGACAATCGCGGGATGCTCGCCATTGCGCGGCAGGTTGTAGGGCACATAGACGAAGGCGGAGATAGTCCACTTACCATCCTTGCTGGGATAGTGCACCAGATAAGGTTCGACCATATCCTCGGAGTGCACTCCGCCGACCAGCGAGTGCGTCAACTGATGTGACTTATTGTTCGCGAGGTCGTAGACCCACCAATCGGCTGGCGCGTTCGGGCCTGTGTGGTAGAAGAGCAGCTGCGCAGAATCCCGGGTGAAGGGTGAATCGCTGGCTGCAAGGTAGTTCACGCCTTTGGGAAAGGGCAGGGCGTGCGCATTGCCGGATGCAATGTCATACAGATAAATGCCGGTGTTGCCATCGAGGTTTGCGTTATAGGTAAGAAACTTGCCGTTGGGAGAGAAGTTCTCGCCTGAGATTTCCCATTTGTCTTGCGTGAGCCAGCGGATTGTCGTGCTCGCGATGTCGAGCAATCCTGCGTTGTCGTAGCCATTGCCGCTGTTGGAGGTAATCAGAACGCTCTTGCCGTCGGGCGCCACGCTGTTGGCCGAGTAGCGGTGTTCGCCCTCGTGCGGCGTCAGGGGCGTGCTTTGGGCGCTCGCTACGTCGACGACCAACACATTCGAGTCGGTCCCTTTCGACTGTTCCTGGGTGTAGACGATGAACTTACCGTCGGTCGACCAGATGGGCGCAACGTTCATGCGGTCTTTGGCGGTGCCGGATGTCAGGTGCTGCACCTCACGCATCACCGTGTCGTAAACGTCAATCTCGAACACCGACGACGTCTTCGGCTTGACCATGTAAGCGAGGTAACGGCCATCGTGCGACCAGGTTGGACTTTCCTCAGCGATCTCGCGGGTGTTGGTTAGATTGACGACTTGCCCGGTCTTCGGCGACACCAGAAAAATATCCCACTGCTCGTCGCCGTCGTAATCGGACATGTAGGCGATCCACTTGCCGTCCGGCGACCACGCCGGGCTGGTCTGGCGCTGATCGCTCACCGTGAGTTGCGTCGGCCATCCCCCTTCAGAAGGCACGAGCCAAAGATTATTGCGGCCGCTCAGGTTGCTGACAAAGGCGACCGTCTTGCCATCCGGCGACCAGGTCGAACCGCCCACCTGGCGCGTCATGTAAAGCTTCTCGATGGTCAGATTCTTCTCCACGCGGGCATCGGGCTTGGAGGCGATCTGCTTCGGATCGGTGATGGCCTGGGTTGCAGGCAGAGTTTGGGATACGGTCACGACGCTCATCAGTACGACGATAACAAACAGGGCCAGAGTGCGCATGGTGCCTCGAAGTGAATTCGCGGGCAGGAAAAGCTTACCAGCGTTTGATCAACAGGAGGGTAGGGTTCTTATAACGCTGGAATGCGAGTGCTTCATCGCCGAACAATCCGGCAGACAAAGCCGGTACACGTGGGCTGCTCAGTTCGCCAGGGTGCAAGAGGTGTTCGAAGGCGGCCCGCCTCAAAACACCTGCGTCTTCGCCACTTTGCCATTCTCAAAGTGCACCACCCAGCGGTGCCCGTTCTTCAGGTAGAACCAGGTCTCGCGCAAATCCGTATCGCTGCTCTCATCTACCTTCTTCTGATCGGGTTCCCCGAAGCTCATCAACACCATGGCGTAGGTCATCTTCTCCGTAACAGTGTGCGCTTCGATGGCGTCGCGAAGGTCCGTCGGCATCTCCTGTTCCTCGATTTTCTGCTGAATGCGGCTCACGTCCAGCAGTCTGGCCATGAAGGTGAGGATGTATTGCGGAGCGATGTCGGTGTCGTTCAGATCCTTCTGATACTTCAGATTCAGTCGCGAGCCCCCGGCCCGCTTGTAGGACGCGCCAACCTTGTTGGCGTGATTGCTGCCCCGCCGTCCCTCGCCTCCCCCTTCGAGATGGATCTCCACCTTGTCGCTGTCAATCTTGACATTGGTGATCGTGACCCATTCATCGCGCTCCACTCCCACTCCCTTTGCTTTGAGCCATTTGGTCATCTCTTCCAAATTGACTCCGCGCTCATCGGTGTGCTTGTTGGACCGAGGCANNCAACAACGCGTTCAACTGCGCCTGCGCGTCCTTCGACGTGGTAGCTTGCGCCGACCCAAGCAATCCCACTGTCAGGCTGAGCAGCGCGGCCGAGAAAATCCATTTCTTGTTCTTACGCACAGTCTTCTCCTCTGTCGCCAACTAATAACATGAAAAACGATAGTTTGTGACATTCTTGGTGTAAATGGCACTTGGGTGCCAGTCGGCAGATGCGGCGAGCCACGTCTCTACGCAATATCTTCTAGCTACTCGACGGTCACTTGGTAGTCTCGTCCTTCCCAGCGCCCGGCGTTTTTCCAGTAGAACGTGAAAACGATCTGGCGCCCGGCGGCAAGAGTTTCTGTTGGCAGATCGACATGCTGAAGACTCCATCCGCTGTCGCCGGAGTTACTGTCCTGACTCGTTTGCCAGTTGTCAAAGCTCCAATGCACGAGGGCTGGGTCCATCATCAGAATCCGCAGCTTCTTTCCGCACGGCATGGTGCGCGGCTTGTTATTGAAGCGCCAGTTGAAGTAGGTCGCCGATACTTTCTTCACTAAATAACGTTCCACCGTTTGCGGAGGCTGATCGAAAATCTTGCCGTCGACGAGCGACCGGCGGAGCTTGATGTACTCGGAATGCGCCCACACCAGTGGGCACGCCGACCCCGACCCTTTTCCCGCGAACAGCTCGCGCTCCGCGATGTCGTCCGAGTCCCAGACTTGTTCGGGAATCAGGCGGCTCGCTCCCGTCGAATTTTCCATCACGCCCAACAAGGCCTCGGCGGTCGCCGCGCGTCCAGCAGCCAGTTCGTAGTGCGCGCGTTCACCGGCCAGCAGTGGCCAGGGGCGGCCAATGCCGGTGCCGTCGAAGGGAGAGCCATCCTCATGCTCTCCGTAGCCGTCGCAGTTATAGCGATACCAAGCCGGACCTTGAGGAAGCCTTACGCGCAGCAGTGCGTCGACGACCTTGACGGTGTTCAGGATTCGCGGATCGTCGGGCGCGCGCAAGCCGAAGCGGACCAGCGCCAGCGCGTCCGGGCTGACGATCTCCACCGCCGGCGCATTCGAACTGCCGATGGCACGATTCTTGATCGGGACGAATCCCTGCAGAGGCGAAGCGGCACCATCTCCGGTCGGAGGCGGCGTGATGCGGACGTAGTAGCCTTCGACTCCGACCTGGCGGGCGAGATCGGTGTTCACGGCGTAGGTTCGGCGCTCGATGTTGAAGTTCCAGGTGTCAGCCATGTGGCGCAGAAATTCGGCGGGCGCAGACTCGCCCATCGACTGCGCGAAATCGGCGGCAATCAGCAGCGCGGAGATTTCAGCGGCCATGGTGAACGGGGAATAGCCGCCGTCCTCTTCCCAGCGGTCCTGCTGCGTAACCGGGCCGTTGGCCGCGATGAAGGCCGCGGCCTTGTGCACCATGGGCCACCAGCGATGCCAATCTCCGAAGCAGCGCGTAGATTCGCGGCGCAACAGATCGACCAGCAGAATCGGAAAGGCGGTCTCATCCATCTGCGAGCCGCTCCAATACGGACGCCCATCCAGCCACATGTTCTGCGCCCAGTGTCCGTCGGCTTCCTGGGTGGCCTCAAGATAATGCAGCACGCGCAGAGCATCGTCGTGAGCGCCCGCGGCCAGCAATCCGCCGGCGTTTTCGACAAGATCGCGCGGCCAGACGAGATGGTAACCACCCAGGTCCTCGTCGCCTTTATTGAAGCCCCAGGGAATAGAGAGGCTGGCGATGATTCCGCCGAGGAAGTCCTTGGATTCGTGCGTGCGTAGAACGGCCATGCTGGCCCGATACAAGTCTTTTTCCCGCGGCTTGTCGTCGAGCTTTTTCAGCGTCCGCTGCCAGTTCTGCCAGTGAAAGACGTAATTGTTGCGCACGTCATCATAAGGAGCGAGCAGGGAAGAAAGGGCCTGCTGACCAGCTTCCGCCCAGATTCCGCCGAAGCCTAACGCGAGGATGAATTCGCCGTTCGAAGCGGCGAGATCGATTTCAGCGGTGAGGGCGATGTTGCCGTTTTCAGCACGGTCGTACTCCCACGTCATCTGGAAGTGCTGCGTCAGATCCTGCCAGCTGTCCGATACGCCGACAAATCCGACGGAACGTTTTAACCACGGCGCGGAGCACGCGAGGGCGAGCGCGCTGGAATCGCGCTGGGCAAAGAGCATCGGCCTACCCTTGTAATGGCCCACCCAGCCGGTATTGCCATATCCCATATTCGCCAGGTGCGACGCCAACAGCGCATACAGGCGATAGTCGCTGAGTTTTCCCTGGAGGGGTACAAAGCGCACTTTCTGCAACACCACGTTTCGCCAGGGATCGGTCAGCACTTCTTTTTCGATCCGGTAGCGTCCCGCCATGCACGTGTTGGTCAGTTCGTAGGCAGGTACCCCCGGTTCGATTGGGAGGTTCTGGAAGGTACAATGGCGTTTCTCTTCGGAGAAGAACTGACGACCGTCGGTGACAATCAGGCCGAAGTCGCGGGTGCAGGCCTGATCGACGCGGGGAAAATAGATTTCATTAAGGATGCCATGACTCAGCGTGAACCAAACGCGGCTGTGGAGGTTCAGGGCAGTGCCGACGCCGGTCTTGGGGCTCGAAGTCCAGCGCGGTTCAATTCCGGGCCAGCCCGGCGCATAACGGAGATCGTCACTCACAAAAAGTCGTCCTCACCGTCAAGCAGTTTGCCAGAAGATGCGGATTTGTGCTCGATTTCCGTACCAAACGCAGGGAAAAGGCATCTAATCCATATCGAAGATATGTGGGGAAGCCTCTACAGGTATGTTTCACTCCGGCTTGGCTCTCCATCGAAGGGGATCGAGGTCACAATTGTTGTCATCTGTTTGATGCTGATGAATGCTCCCCGGGCGGTTGCGGATCTGTCTGCGGCAGGGCTCGATCGCGGATTCGGCCGGCTCTACGATCTGGATTTTAACGGCGCGCAAAGGGAATTTGAGTCGTGGGAAAAGGTGAACCCCGAGAATCCCATGGGGCCGGTGAGCGAAGCGGCCGGCATTCTGTTTTCGGAATTCGATCGCCTGGGCGTGCTGGAAGCGCAGTTCTATGAGGACGACTCGGTCTTCGCGGCGCGCAAGAAGTATGAAGCCGACCCCCAGAAGCGCGCGCATTTCGAGCAGCAGCTCAACCGCGCGGAGGAATTGGCAAAGGCCCGGTTAAGCCGGGACCCCCGCGACCGCGACGCGCTTCTGGCGATGACGCTTTCGAATGGCTTGCGCTCCGACTTTGCCGCGCTCATCGAAAAGCGCAATTTGGCGTCGCTGCATTACACCAAGGAGGCGACGGCCTGGGCGCAGCAACTGCTCGCCGCTGATCCGGGTTGCTACGACGCTCACCTGGCCAGCGGCGTCAGCCGTTACATCGTTGGATCGATGGCCGCGCCGGTACGCTGGATCCTGCGCCTTGGGGGCGTTGCAGGAGATAAAGCCGGCGGCATTGCCGAGCTCCAGACGACCGCGGCGCAAGGCCATCTGCTCGCCCCGTTCGCGCGCATCCTGCTAGCGATTGCTTATGTCCGCGAGAAAGATTTGCCGCGCGCTCGCGAACTCCTGCTGGCGCTGCAACGGGACTTTCCGGACAACGCCCTATTCGGCCGGGAACTGGCGCGGCTCGACCAGCGGGCCAGCCGCTAAGTCCTTGGAAAAACAGAGGGGTTCATCAGAAATTCACATCTTTGTAACCTGTTTTTAACACTTCACCCATAAAACAAGATTGCGCACTAAATAGAATTAGGAGGACTCGTCTAGTGACACGTCCCACATATCGCATCGCGCTCTTGTTGGCAGGTCTTGCCCTGGCGCTGCCCGTCATGGCGCAGACCACGTTGAATGGAGCCGGCGCCACCTTCCCGTATCCCATCTATTCCAAGTGGTTCAGCGAATACAACAAGCTGCATCCGGATGTGCAGATCAACTACCAGTCGATCGGCAGCGGGGGCGGCATCAACCAACTCAAAGCCGGCACCGTGGATTTCGGCGCCAGCGATATGCCTCTCAAGGACGAGCTCGTAAAGCAAATTCCCGTGCCCTTCGTGCAGCTGCCGACCGTGCTTGGCTCCGTGGTGCCCTCGTATAACATCAAAGGGGTCACGGCGGAATTGAAGTTCACGCCCGAGGCGCTCGCCGGGATCTATCTGGGCAAGATCTCCAAGTGGAGCGACCCGGCCATCGCAAAAGCCAATCCCGGAGTGCAGCTTCCGGACACGGGAATCGTGGTGGTCCATCGTTCTGATGGCAGCGGGACCACATTCGTTTGGACCGATTATCTTTCCAAGGTGAGCTCCGAATGGAAGGCGAGCGTCGGCAGCAACACTTCGGTCAGTTGGCCGGTCGGGCTCGGTGGCAAGGGCAACGAAGGGGTGACGGGCCTGGTCCGCCAGACCGACGGCTCCATCGGCTATGTGGAGCTGATCTACGCTCTGCAAAATAAAGTTCCATTCGGAGTGGTGAAGAACGCCGCCGGGAACTTCATCAAGGCGAGCCTGGAATCGACCACGGCGGCTGCCGCGGCAGCCAAGTTCACGCCCGGCGATTTCCGCGTCTCCATCACCAATGCTCCCGGCAAGGAAGCCTACCCCATCGCCAGTTTCACCTATCTGCTGGTTCCAACGCACTGGAAGGATGGGAATAAGGGAAAGATCACAGTGGATTTTCTCCACTGGATGCTCAAAGACGGCCAGCAAATGGCCGAGAAATTGGACTATGCCAAACTGCCCAAGAACTTAGTGGAGATGGAACAGGCGACGATTCAAAAGATCCAGTAGCCTCCGTTCTTGGAAAACGAAAACAAAGGGCGCGGTCTCACTGACCGGCGCCCTTTTCGCGTCTTGGTATACTATTGCCGGGTTAAATGTGCCGCCGAGTACTGCTTGCGCCGTAGCTAGGGTTGGACGTAATCGGGTCGTAGCCTGCATTGTTGACACCTTCATCTATCGCCTGGCCATCGGGTAATCGAAGCCAAAGTTCCCGACGGGTTTTGGATGACCCGATACCAGATCGTCTGATGACCCGATTGACAACCTGGTACCGCGACCGTTAATGACTACCGTAGCGCCGGCATCTTGCCGGCTGTCCCGAGGGCGTCTCGCCCTCGGCGCGGCGAGCAAGACGCCCGCCGGGCAGCCGCCGAGACGGCAGCGCTACCGTCGGCGGCAAATACCGTTCGACAAATATGGTTCCTCAAACATGGTTCGAGCAACTCTGAACAATCGCGCCACGCTTCTCAACCGCGAAGCCTCGTGGCTGAAATTCAATGGGCGCGTGCTGGAAGAAGCCGGGGATCTGCGCAATCCGCTGCTCGAACGCGTCAAGTTCCTGGCGATTTCGGCCAGCAATCTGGACGAATTTTTTGAAGTCCGGGTGGGCGGCCTGTTGCAGCAACTGGAAGACGGCCACAACTCCACCACTCCCGACGGCCTCACCATGGTGGAGGAGCGGGAACTGATCAAAGACGTAACCCACGAGTTCGTCGAAGAACAATATTCATGCTGGAACGAGCGTCTGCGGCCGGAACTTGCGGAGCAGGGAATTCGCGTCCTCGGCATCGACGAACTGGATGAGGCGGCGTTGGCCTTCGTCGACGACTACTGCGAGCGGGAGCTCGATCCGCTGCTTACCCCGGTCACGGTAGACCCGGCCCATCCCTTTCCTCGCGTGATCAACAAGGCGCTGTGCGTGGGCCTGTTGTTGCGGCGCCGCCGGCGTTCTTCGCTAACCTATACGGGAGTCGTAACCGTTCCGCGAGCGCTTCCGCGGTTAGTCCGCCTGCCGTCGGTCGGGACCATCGATTTCATTTTTCTTGCCGACCTGGTCGTCCATCATGCGGCGCGCATGTACAAGGGCTATGACATTGTTTCTTCCGCCGCCTTCCGCGTCACCCGCAACAGCAACCTTTATCTGCAGGAAGAAGAATCGCGCAATCTGCTGGAATCGGTGCGCGCGGAATTACACAACCGCCGCAAGGGCGACGCGGTGCGGATGGAAATCGAGTCGGAAGCCAACCCCGAGATCATCGAGCGGCTGGGCACGGTGTTCGAACTTGAGCCCTGGCAGATTTTCCCGGTCAACGGCCCGGTGAATCTTTCCCGCCTGTTCAATATTTACGATGAAACGGCGCGGCCGGATTTGAAGTTTCACGCCTATGTGCCGCGTGAGCTGCGGCTGACTGCGAAGTCCCACGATCTGTTTGAGGAGTTGCGCCGCCACGACATTCTGCTGCACCATCCCTACGATTCTTACGATGCCGTTCTGTCGTTCATTCAGGCGGCGGCCGAAGACGAGCGGGTGCTCTCGATCAAGCAGACGCTGTACCGGACCGGCGAGCATTCCCAGGTTGTTCAGGCGCTGATGGCGGCAGCGGCACACAAGGAAGTTACGGCGGTGGTCGAGCTGAAGGCGCGCTTCGATGAGGCGTCGAACATACGCTGGGCGCGCGATCTGGAAGATTCCGGCGTGCAGGTCTTTCACGGACTGGTCGCATTGAAGACACACTGCAAGCTTTGTCTGCTGGTGCGGCGCGATCCCGATGGAGTAACTCGCCAATACGCGCACCTGGGTACGGGAAACTACAACGCGGTCACGGCCCGCATCTATACCGATCTCAGCCTGCTCACGGCCGACCCGGAGATCACCAGCGCGGTGCACGATGTTTTCAGTTTTCTGACCGCCTACGCGGAGCACCCCAGCTACGGGCCGCTGCTGGTGGCGCCGCTGGATATGGCGGAAAAATGCATGAGCCTGATTGAGCGCGAAGCTGAGCATGCGCGCCAGGGGCGGCCGGCGCGCATCGTGGCCAAGATGAACGCCCTGCTCGACGTGAATATCATCCAAGCTTTGTACCGCGCTTCGCAGGCTGGGGTGGAGATTGAGCTGCTCGTGCGGGGCATGTGCGCGCTGCGGCCGGGGGTGCGTGGCCTCAGCGACCGCATCCGCGTGCGCAGCATCCTGGGCCGGTTTCTCGAGCACAGCCGCATCTTTTGCTTCGCGAACGGCGGCGAGCCCGAAATCTACGTCGGCAGCGCCGATTGGATGAACCGCAATCTGCACGGGCGCGTCGAAGTTTTGTTCCCGCTCAAGAACCCGCTATTGCGCGACCGCGTCGTGCATGAGATTCTGGCGGCGTATCTCGCCGACAATGTGAAATCGCGATTTTTGCAAAAAGACGGCCGCTACTTGCGTTCCTGGCAATCGCCGAAAGGGCGCGGCAAGAGGCCGCCGCGAGGGGCGGCCGCCTTCTGCGCCCAGGATTTTCTTATTGGACTAGCGGAAGGCATCAAGACTCCGGACGAGATTCCGGCCTCCATCCCGCGGCGGTCCTCGCGGGCTTCGAACGGACGAGCCTTGAGCGGCCGAGCTTCGGTGGGACGAGCGTCGATCGGACGAACCGTGAACGGAAAGGAATAGTCACTCCGAAATGTTTCTCTATTTTTTGCGCCACGCCAGTGCCGGGCAAACCTTGAGCAGCGCCAAGAAGGACGAAAAGCGCGGCCTCGATAAAGACGGCATCGAGCAATGCGGATATATCGGGCGAGCCCTGGCCGCGCTGGGCGTGCAGGTGGAAGTCATCGTTTCCAGCCCCCTCAAGCGATCCACGCAAACCGCGGCGCTCGTGGGAAACGAAATGGGGCATGAAGGCAAGCTGGTCAAGGAAAACGCGCTGCGTCCGCAGGCGGGTTTCTCGGATTTTCAGAAGATGCTGGAAAAGTATGCCCGCCA
>PKXK01000140.1:16459-21226 GCA_003132325.1 Acidobacteriaceae bacterium | reverse complement strand
GCGGCTACAGAAAGTTCGCGGCCGAAGACTTCGCGGAAGTAGTCGCGGTCCTTCTCAATCGACCATACTTCCAGGTCCACACTCGCCTTTCCGCGCGGCGTCAGTTTCATGGAGACTCTGCCGTTGCGCGCCGAGACTGCGACCTTCCCGACGGACTGGCTTCTCCCCATATTCAGCGCTCGCGCGATGCGGAGCAGTATCGACGCTTTGGTTACGTTCTCCCGCTCCTCGGGACTCAAGGCGCTCATCGGGCCCTCTCCCGCCGTGGGGCGCGACTTTCCCAGGTAGCGCGCGATGCAGCCAATAATCCGCCGTTGCTGCGGGGTGTAGCCCAGAATTTCCGAGTTCGCGATGATGTAGTAGCTGTGCCGGTGGTGTCCGTTGCGGTTCACATAGTCGCCCACTTCGAACAGCATGGCCGCGGCCGAAAGCCATTCGCGATATTCCGCGGGAAGCTGGTGTACCGACTTCAACGAGGAAAACAGCAGCAAGGCCGCGTCGCGCACATGTAGCGCATGATGCAGGTCGACCCGGTAATGCTCGACCGCGCGCTTAATCGACTCCCACCGCTCCGATTCGATGGCCCGGCCCGATCTCGTGCTGCGATCGTAGTCGGCGGCCATCTGGGCCAGGATGCCGTCGCGCAACCCCAGGGCCGAATAGCGAAAACCGGCAAGATGGCATCGCTCCAGCAATTCGGCATACGCGACCGCACCCGCACAAATGATTTCAGCACGGCGCGGACCGATTCCGGGAATCTTGCGCCGCTGCTCCAACGTCAAGCGCGTAATCTGGTTGGCAAGGCGGCGGATCATCTCGTGTGTGGCGTAGGTCGCCGGCCGCCGCTTCCTGGGACGAGCCAGGCGGCTGGCGGCGCTCACCAGCGCAGCCGCTGTTCCGGAGGTGGCGATCACGCCGCCCACGCGCGCGGCCTTGATGCGGTCTTGAATGCGCGTAATCTCTCGCGCCACGAATTCCTGGAGCCGCTTCAGTTCGCTCTTGCGCGGCGGATCGTGCTTGAGGAATTCGCCGGTCAGGCGCACGGCCCCGAGCGGCAAGCTCACCGTATCCCGAAGTTTTCCCTGGCGCGATAGCGTAAGTTCGCAACTGCCGCCGCCGAGGTCCACCAACAAAAGGCTGCGAGCGTCCAGGCGGCCGGCGGAGACGATTCCCAGGTGAATAAGGCGGGCCTCTTCCAGTCCGGTAATAATTTCGATCGTCCAGCCGGTCGTCGAGCGCACCCACTCCACAAATGCGCGCGAATTGCGGGCATCGCGCAGAGCTGCGGTTGCTACCACCCTTACGGAATCCGCGCCGCATTCCTGCATGGCACGATTAAAACGCCGCAATACCTGCACCGTTTGCGACATCGATTCTGGCGCAAGTAATCCTCCGCCGAAGACGCCTGCGCCCAATCGCGTGACCTCGCGGTCTTCGTGAATTGCTTTCAGTCGCCCGGCATGCAGGCGCGAAATTTTCAGGCGGACCGAATTCGAGCCGATGTCGATGGCGGCAAAGGTGGGCATGGAGGTGACGACCAGTATTCTCACAACTGAGGTGCATCGCGCAACCTCGACACAGCGGAATGAGCCAAACAATGGAGAGACGGGCGTCTCGCTCGTCCGCCGGGCGGGGACGTTCGGGGCTCCACAAATCCGGAAAATTTCCAGGAGCCGCTTTTTAACCAGTTTGTAACAACCCTCTGCTAGCCTCAGAACGGAATGTCTAATCAAGCCCTGTCCCGGCCGCGTTTCAACGCTCCCGAACCGGAGCGGGGGTCCAAGGCTGCCCTGAAAATCGAAGCCAGAACGGCGCCGCTGTTGTCGGGGAAGGTCAGCGAAATCCCCGACGCTTCTTTTGGCTGGGCCATGCGGCTTTGCGGCTTGGCGGTGGTCGCGTTGCTGGGCTTAATCGTTTACCAACTGGTAGTGGGCTCCACGCTTTCCTGGCATGCTTTTGGCTGGAAGTTCTTTGGTCAATCGGAGTGGAATCCGGTGTCGGATCAGTACGGCGCGCTGCCGTTCATCTTCGGCACGATTGTGTCGTCGCTGCTGGCGCTCGTGATCGCCGTACCGCTATCTCTTGGGGTAGCCGTCTTCATTACCGAGATGTGCCCGATCGGGTTGCGGGGAATTCTTTCCTTTACCACCGAGCTTCTGGCCGCCATCCCCAGCGTGGTCTACGGACTCTGGGCGATCTTCGTTCTGGTGCCGGTACTGCGCGAATATGTTCAGCCGTTTCTGGCCACGACGCTCGGGTGGACGGGCCTGTTCAGCGGGCCGCCCTACGGCATCGGCATGTTGGCCGCGGGCGTGATTCTGGCGATCATGATCCTTCCCATCATCTCGTCGATCACGCGCGAAGTGCTCACCGTGGTTCCACAGCATCAGCGGGAAGCGGTGCTGGCGCTGGGCGCGACGCGCTGGGAGATGATCCGCATGGGCGTGCTGCGCAATGCGCGGGCGGGAATCGTGGGCGCCATCATTTTGGGTCTAGGGCGCGCGCTGGGCGAGACCATGGCGGTCACGATGGTGATTGGCAATCGTCCGGAGATTGCCAAATCGCTGTTTGCTCCCGGATACACCATGGCTAGCGTACTCGCCAATGAATTCACCGAAGCGACGGGCGATCTGTATCTTTCCGCGTTGATCGAGATCGGCCTGGCGCTGTTCTTTGTCACCATTGTGGTCAACGCGCTGGCGCGGCTCATGGTGTGGAGCGTGACTCGAGGCCAACCGGCGAGAAGCCTTGCCTAAACTGAAAACGCCTGATACGAAATTGCCTGATACGAACTCCAATTCGGCAGCGGTACTGGTTCAGGCGATCAGCATTCCGCCCATCAGCTTGCGACGGCGCGTAGTGGATCACGTGATGACCGGCGTCGCCGTGCTCACGGTTGCCCTCGTGCTTTTGCCGCTCTTCGCCATCTTTGCCTATCTGGTCTATAAGGGCATCGGCTCGATCAATCTTGCCTTCCTGACNNGCGGGCATCTTTCTCTCCGAGTACGGGCGAAACCGCTATGGCGATATCGTGCGTTTTGTCTCCGACGTCCTGAACGGCGTGCCCTCGATCGTGATCGGCATTGTGGCGTATGGGCTGGTGGTGATGCGCCAGAAACACTTTTCGGCGCTGGCTGGCGGCGTCGCGCTGGCGATCATGATGGTTCCNNTACGGCCTGGGCGTTTCGCGCTGGCGCACCACGCTCTCGATTACGCTGCGCACGGCGACCTCGGGAGTCATCACCGGCGTCATGCTGGCCTTCGCCCGCGTGGCCGGAGAAACGGCGCCGCTGTTGTTCACCGCATTCGGAAACCAGTTCTGGAATTGGAAGTCGGACCAGCCGACCGCCGCCCTATCTCTGCAGATTTTCACCTATGCCATCTCGCCCTTCGACGAATGGCACCGGCANNGTCGAACACCTGAACGCGTATTACGGCAAGACTCAGGCCTTGTTCGACGTCAACATCACGGTGCTGGCCAACCGCGCGACCGCGCTCATTGGCCCTTCGGGCTGTGGGAAATCCACGTTCATACGCTGTCTGAACCGCATGCACGAAACCATTCCCGAGGCGCGCGTCGAGGGCACGGTGCGCATCGGCGACCTCAGCGTTTATAACGGAACCTCGGCCACACAGCTGCGCCGCCGCGTGGGCATGGTGTTTCAGAAGCCGAATCCGTTCCCGACCATGTCCATCTACGATAACGTGGCCGCCGGGCTCAAACTGAACGGTTTTCGCAACCGCAAGAAATTGGATGAGGTCGTCCAGAAATCTCTGCACAGTTCCGCCCTGTGGGACGAAGTCAAAGATCTTCTCCACAAGAAATCCGGCGCCAGCCTCTCCGGCGGCCAGCAGCAACGCCTGTGCATCGCGCGCGCTTTGGCCGTCCAGCCGGAAGTTCTGCTCATGGATGAACCCTGCTCGGCGCTCGACCCCATCTCGACCGGCAAGATCGAGGAACTGATTTTTCAATTAAAAGAGCAATACACCATCGTGATTGTGACGCATAATATGCAGCAGGCCGCGCGGGTGGCCGAGTTCACCGGATTTTTTCTGTTGGGCAAGATGATCGAGTTCGAAAAGACGGAAAAAATATTTACCAATCCTTCCGACAAGCGGACGGAAGACTACGTCACGGGCAGATTCGGATAGTAATAAGGTCAGAGGTGAGAGGTCAGATTGAAGTCTGACTTCTAACCTCTGACCTGGTTGGCGGGAAAGAGGGTTTCGAAGAATGCGCACGCGCTTTCAACAGCAGATGGAGGAGCTCCGGGAGAAACTGCTCCGCATGGGCGGTCTCGCGGAACTGGCGGTGGATCGCGCCTGCCAGGCGTACACCGAACGCGATCTCACACGATGCCAGCTCGTCCTCGAAAACGAGAGCCACATCAACGCCGCCGAGCGCGAGATCGACGAACTCGCCTTTGACATCCTCGCCACGCAGCAACCGGCGGCCGTGGATCTGCGCTTCATTCTCGCGGTCACCAAGATCAACGCCGATCTTGAGCGCGTGGGCGATCAGGCGGTGAACATCGCCGAGCGCGTGATGGACCTGATTGAATTGCCTGCCGTCGAGTTGCCGGTCGATATCGCACGCATGGCCACCGCCTCCAGCGCCATGGTGCGGCGCGCGCTGGAGTCGTTCGTGGAAGGCAAAGCCGAACTCGCCCAGGCCGTGCTGGAAATGGATCACGTCGTCGACCGGATGCGCGACGAAGCTTTTATCATGCTCGTGCGAAAGATGAACGAAGAGCCGCAAGTGACTCA
>PKXK01000140.1:0-16450 GCA_003132325.1 Acidobacteriaceae bacterium | reverse complement strand
CGGGCGCCTCGCCCGTCCAAGCTAGCTCGTTGAAAATGTGTCCGCGCCTTAGCGATCCAGACCGATCGTTAGGTTCTGCCCTTCAACTTTTTCGATCTTCTGTGCCGCTGCAGTGCTAATCTTCTTCATTGCNNCATTGGGAGCGTATCGCATCCCGTCGGAGACCGGCCTTCTCATCCCATCTGTTGCTGTTGAAATATCGCCATATCACTCATTGACGGGGTTCTGAGTGCTAACGCCCGATTACATCAGTCGCGACGGTGTTTCTGTCTGCCGGGCGTGCGAGAATTGGGCTGGGCTGTTGGAGAGAAGTCTATGGTGGAAACACTTTTCTATGAGTACCATGGGCCGTTTTTCGTGCCCGCCCGACTGCACGGTTATCGGGGCCGAGTAGGCAATCTGGATGTGATTGAGCTTCGCCGTCGCAGCAAGTTCCGACCCTACATGTTAAGAATGGAGTGCCAAGTCACGACAAAAGAGCAAGCGCGAAATTACAACACTGAGGCACGGCAACTAGCAAGCGATCTTAATACGGGTTGGGCGTATGTGGCACTCGTTCCTCTGTTCCCGAAGCGGTTGATGATCAGCCTCTCAGGATCACCTGACGGCTGGCGGACAAATTTCAAAAAGCTCCAATCAACGCGTCCAATCAAGCCCCGACCCGGCTCTTCGCCGGGTCCTGCCGCAAGCTTTACCGTAAGCCTTAAGATCAACAAGGGTAAGTACAAAGTGACCTCGGATTCCCTACTGCTTCAGCGGGCAATAGTCGCTGTCCGTGCGTACCGTATCGCGAGTTCGGAGACAAAGTTTCTCATGGGGATCCACTTCGCGGCCATTGATCAACTGGGCATGGTGTCGCAGCTCATTCTTTACTCCAAAGCGCTCGATCTTGCACGAGACATGCTGCCCGGACATGGCGATTCAAAGAAAGAGGCCGCCCTTCCAGCGAATGTTCGTTCCGCACTCCGTCGATCTCTGGCTTGGCTGGGCGAGATGTCCAATAAGCGCCTCGAAACTAGGCACGTTGCAAGCGAAGGGAAGCTTTTGCCCCGACTGAGCGCCACGGGGAGCGCGGACTTCGTGCATGACGCGGACTTGGTGATTCGTGGAGTGGTCGAGAAGGAATTAGGAATTGTAGCTATTGTCAAACCGTAATCGTAGACAGTTGATTGAGAGGTAGTGTCCTAAGAGTATTAGGACAGTACCGATTGAGAACCATCATTGCGGTGCAAGGGTTTTCGTTGTTGACGAAACATCCCCATAGCGCTCATTGAGCGGGCCCTGAGCGGTAGCATGTTGTCATCATCTCCTCCATCCCCAAGGGCCGGTGCGGTACACTAATTGCGCCCAGGGGTGAGGCAGTGGGTACTCATTCCCGGCCCCAGCGATCACACTAAGCATGAGCCAGAGAATCCGCGTTTTTGCCACCTGCGACATCGGAGACGCCCTCAACCTCCTCGACCACAAGGGATACGACCTGGAAGTCTATTCCCAGCCCGAAGCTCCGCCGAAGAGCTTGATCGTCGAAAAGGTGAAGTCGGGTGTCGACGGCCTGATCACCACCCTGCGCGATGTGATCGACGCCGAGGTTTTCGCCGCCGGAAAAGGCACCCTCAAGGTGGTGGCGCAGTACGCCGTCGGATTTGACAACATCAACCGCGCCGATGCCAACCAGTACAAAATCCCGTTCACCCATACCGCCGACGTCCTGACCGAAGCGACCGCCGAATANNTGGAGCTATTGGCATCCCTACCTGCCGTTTCTGGGCGACGAAGTCACGGGAAAGACCGTCGCCGTCATCGGCACCGGACGTATCGGCCTCGCTTTGATCAAAAAGTGCGCCGGATTCGACATGAACATCCTGTGCTTTGACCCGGCGTATGAGAATCACGACTACGTCCGGGCCATACAAGAGGTGAAGGATCTGCGCTTCCGGCTCGGGTTGTGTCGCGAGCGAGCCACCATTCGCTACACCACATTGCACGAGGCGTTGAGCAGCGCGGATTTCATCAGCCTGCACGTTCCGCTGCTGCGCGAGGGCGAGAGCTCGACGCCAACCTACCACCTGATCAACGAAATCACGCTGCGCATGATGAAGCGTACCGCCATGATCGTTAACACATCGCGGGGTCCGGTGGTGGACGAGACCGCCCTGGCGCGCGCCTTGCGCGAGAAAAGAATCGCCGGCGCGGCACTCGATGTTTACGAGACGGAGCCTCTCCCCGCCGATTCGCCGCTGCGCGATTCCGCCATCGCCGATCGCTGCCGCCTGATGCCGCATTTCGCCAGCGCCGCCCGCATCACCCGNNGACGTGCTGGAAGGGAACTACGGCGGCGATGTTACTAAGATGCCCTATGTGGTAAATAAAGAAGCGTTCGCGAAGTAGGGACGGCGCTTGCTTCTGTTATCGACAAGCTTCTCCGCGGCGCCCAGGATGTGAACTAAAATGAAGGTTGGAAAATTATGGATGAAATCGTCAAGGCTTACGCATTACTGTCTTCTTTAAGACAGAACATCCCCACCGATTCCCAGGTTGACCAAAGCTTGGGTGGGCGATTTTCACTTCGCGTTACAGAAAATCGAAAAAGCGACCGGAGCGGACCTGCAAGAGTTCCGCATACCACAGGAAGATTTGCGCCGAGGAATAACTGGCGGAAACTATCTGACCGGCGAAGTTGACTACAGCGGCAGGATGGTCGTTGAGCGTACGCGGCTGCTGCTGAAAGTCGACGCCGTGCTGAGTCTACTTCCAATACCAGTTAAAAGACAAAGCTACAAAGGGTCAAATGGGATTCAGCAAGGCCTGAGTTGCCTCTTTGTTCCTGACCACAAGATCCACTATAGACTCTGCCATAAGCCGTACGTAGCCGGGTTCACCTATCAGGCCCGTGGGGACGCCATCAATCAGCGCTTGACGCTTACCTTCTGCAACGCCAAACGGAACTAATTTTATGTGATCTCCGTAATTCTTGTTTTTCATTCCAAGTCCGATCTCTCGTTAGAGTCTGTCCGACTGCTGACGAACGCCCCTTGAAAACCGCGAAACCTAGGGCATCGGGCGGGGCTCGTCAGTTACTTTTCTCCCAATCCAAAATTAACACAGCCCCTGCCTCCGAGTGCAGCGAATCTGCCATTCTTGCTGTGCCCCTCCAAGGCTCTCTTCGTAGGTAAACGGTTTCGCCGGGCGGGGGGATCGTGCAATTCTCAGAGACTTGTTCGTTACCGACCCCACCGGTCAACGCCCACCCGCAGTGGACGCCCAGGTTGAGTGATCCCTGTCGCAAAACAAAAATATCGGAATCCCCGCCGACCGTATGGGAAACAACTGTATAAAGCTTATATGGCGCGCAAGTAGCGCAAGTTTCGGGGGCTTTTTGGGCCGGACGCGAGGAGTTACACGCTGGCCCTCAGACCAATAAGCTCAACAGCAACAAGACTCCGCTAAATCGCCCCATTGCTTCTTTCCGCCTCATTTAATAGCCGCGTCCGCCAAAGCCCGGTACTTCCGCTCCAGACGTTTCAGTACTTCCTTGACCGGAACACCGGGAGTCTTGTCTTCCATCGCTTGCCGCCACACCTGGCGCAACTCGTCGATGCCCTGCTGCCGCAGGCTGCGCTTCTGCGTCCAGTCCCGCAGCGCATCGCGCACCACTTCACTGCTGGAGGCGTATTCTCCTGTCTCGACGGCCTGGCGCACAACGGCCACCATCTCAGGCGGCAAGGCGATGCTGATCTTTTCGACATTGGGCATGGATGCACTACCTCGCTTCGGTAGGAATAATTCATACCATAGGATATTCGGGTCAGAAAAGCAACTCGGGGGCCATTCGCCACTTTCTCCTCCTGAATCACCATTGGGGGTTCCCCGCTCCCCAAAACTCGTCGCCGCGCGTCTCACCCGCCACTTTCGCCATTCGCGCATCCCATGATTCACTCACCGTATGATTTGCAATGCAGGTCGTGTTCGTGGAGAATGCCCATTTGCTTAGCAAATGGTGGTCGGAAACTGTTTGCCCGGAGGAAGAATGAATTTGCGTCGTGCAATTGCGTTGGCGGTGTGGTCCGCGATTCCTGTGTTGGCGTGGTCGCAGCAACCGGCGGAACTGAAGCCGGTGACGGACCGGCTGGCCGCTTCGATTTACAACGGGCCGTCGATGACAACTTTAGGCGACCTCGCGGATGGCATCGGCGGGCGGTTGACGGGTTCTCCAGCCTACGTGCGCTCGACGGAATGGGCCGCGGCGAAGTTTCGCAGCTACGGCATCGAGAATGTGCGGCTGGAGCCATTCACGATTCCAGCGGGCTGGCAGCGAGGAACAGCGAGCGGAGCGATGCTGTCGCCGCTGTCGCGTCCGTTGTACGTGGCATCGCTCGGGTGGGCGCCGTCAACGCCGGCGGGAGGAGTGCAGGGCGCGGTAGCGATCGTCGCAGACCTGTCGCCTGGGGCTTTGAAATCTCGCGAAGCCGAACTGCGTGGGAAGATTGTATTTCTCGATACAAGCAGGATCTACGCCGAAGGCTACGGGAAAGCTTTGCCGAAACTCGAGGCCGCGTGGATCGCGTTGCACAAGGGTGGCGTGTTAGCGGTGATCATGCCAGACCGCGAGAAGAGCAACGTTTTGAATGCGCACGACGGTGTGTGGGGAGCGAAGTTGCTTCCGCTTCCGGTGGCCCAGCTTGGCATGGAAGACGCCAAGCTCATTCAGCGTGAACTGGAGCGCGGGCCGGTCACGATTCAGTTGACGATCGAAAATAAGACATCGGGAGAGACGACAGTTAACAACGTGGTCGCCGAGATTCGAGGCAGCGAGCGGCCGGACGAGTGGATCCTGATCGGCGCACACTTGGACTCATGGGACTTCGGCACCGGCGCGCAGGACAACGGCACCGGCGCNNCTTTGGGGAGGAGAAGAACAGGGGTTGCTCGGTTCGTACGCCTACACGCAGGCGCATCAGAGCGAGTTGAACGAGTGCGTCGCGGTTCTAAATACCGATAACGGCGCGGGGCATCCGAAAGGATGGAAAGTGGAAGGCCGCGAGGATCTGAGAAAAGCGATGCAACCCTGGAGCGACGGCCTGCTGAAAGACCTGAACGGCGGCGAGCTTTCGCTTGATACCACGTACGACACCGACCACGGTCCGTTCGTGCTACAGGGGATTCCGGCGCTGGATTTGTGGGTGGACATGTCGCACTACATGGAAATCCATCACAAATCGAGCGACACGCTCGACAAAGTCGATGGACTCGACTTCAAGGCCGGAGAGGCGATTGTGGCCGTGACCGCCTACGCCATCGCGCAAAGCGAAACGCCGATCGCTCCGCACATCGATCACGCGGCGGTGGGGGAAATCCTGAACAAAGCGAAATTAGAAGAACTGTTGGAGCATGTGGGGGTTTGGAAACCGTGACTACATGCTCTCAGCCGCCAGCAAAGCCCGGCACTGACGATTTAGTCGGGTCTCCCCGTGTAGTGTTCTTCGCGATGGACGTCGGCATGGTCTTCCAAGGACTCCAGGTGAGTAGTAACTTCAGCGGGCATTCCTAGTTCGGCTGGCAGGCGTTCTTCCAGAATGGTTGCCAGGCGGTGCGCTTCGCTGACCGAGGTCAGGCGCGGGAAGAGCAGGTGTACCTCAATGATCTGGCGGTATCCGGTGGTTCGGAAGCGCACGCCGTGGTATTGGATGGCGAGCTCCGAGCAAAGTGCGTCTAGCTTATCGCGAATTTTCCGGCCAGCCTTTGGATCGGAATAATCCAGCAGACCGACCGCCGAACGCCATACCAGGTGTCCGCCGGACCAGAGAATATTTCCCGCGACGGCGATGGCCACCAGCGGATCGAACGGTTTCCAGTGCGTCAGCAGCACCAGCCCGAGTCCTACCACCACGCCAAAGCTGGTCCAGCTATCGGTCAAAACGTGTTTGCCATTGGCTTCAAGAATGAGGGAATTGGTCCGCCGGCCGGTGCGCAGGAGATAGTAACCGAGACCCGCATTCACGATTCCAGCGATCAGCACCAGCAGCACACCGGTCCCCAGGTGTTCCAGTTGCAGCCCGGCAATCCACCTTCGGATCGACTCGAAGAGAATGGCCATCGCCGCCACCACGATCATCGCTCCTTCAAATCCAGCGGAGAAGAAGGTGATCCGCTCGTAACCGTAGAGGAATTGAGGAGAAGCCGATCGTGTGCTGAGGCGAAGACTAAAACTCGCAAAGCCCACGGCGACCACGTGAATGACCGACTCGGCCGCGTCCGAAAAAATGGCCGCCGAATGCGTCATGAGAAAGGCTGCCGTCTTACCGATCAGCATTGCCAAACCAACAATCAGGGAGAGACGCATGGCGAAGCGCGCTTCGCGCAACTCGTGTTCGTCTCGCCGTGTTACCGGGCTGACCATGGCTTGCGCAGACACGCTCTATATCCCTGGCTGAGAAGCTTAGTATTTGGCAAATGGCCCCAGAGACTCAACTTAAACTCGCGGCTGTAGCCGGTTCGCTCCGGCGGCTACGCCTTTCTTAGAAACAGCGCGCCCAGCGGGGGCAAGGTCAGTCGCAGAGAATACGGCCGCCCGTGGGTTTTTTCGGGGAAGGCCTCGGCGCCTCCCATGTTGCCCGAGCCGCTGCCGCCGTATTCCAGGCCGTCGCTGTTGAGGATTTCTTTCCAGTAGCCGCCCGTCGGTACTCCCACCATGTATCCCAGTCTGGGCACGGGCGTGAAATTACACACGATGAGCACCGGGTTCTCGCCGTCCTTGCCCTTGCGCAGCAGCGCGATGATGCTGCCCGGCGCATCGTTGCAATCCACCCATTCAAAGCCCCTGGGATCGTTATCGAACCAGTGCAGCGGAGATTCACTGCGATAGACGCGGTTGAGTTGCTCGACCCAGTTCATGAGCCCGCGATGCACCGGGTACTGAAGAACGTCCCAGTCGAGGCTGCGATCGTGCGACCACTCGCTGACCTGACCGAACTCGCATCCCATAAAGAGCAGTTTCTTTCCCGGCTGGGCGAACATATAGGCGAAGAGCAGCCGCAGGTTAGCGAATTTTTGCCATTCGTCGCCCGGCATTTTGCCGATCAGCGAACCTTTTCCGTGCACCACCTCGTCATGGCTCAGCGGCAGCACGAAATTCTCGTGGAACGAATAGAGCATGCGAAAGGTCAACTGGTTGTGGTGGTATTGGCGGTGGATGGGGTCCTGCTGGAAATAGGTGAGCGTGTCGTGCATCCAGCCCATGTCCCACTTCAGGCCGAACCCCAGGCCTCCCAGATGCGTGGGCCGCGAAACCATGGGGTAGGAGGTGGACTCTTCGGCGAAGGTTTGGATGTCTGGGTGCTCCCCGTAGGCTTCGAGGTTGAAGCGGCGCAGGAAATCGATGGCCTCCAGATTCTCGCGCCCGCCGAATTTGTTAGGAATCCACTCGCCCGGATTGCGCGAGTAGTCGAGGTATAGCATGGAAGCGACCGCGTCCACGCGCAGGCCATCGACATGATACTTGTCCAGCCAGAACATGGCGCTCGACATCAGGAAGCTGCGCACTTCGCTGCGCCCGTAGTTGAAAATATGCGTCTTCCAGTCGGGATGGAAGCCCTGGCGTGAGTCGGCGTGCTCGAACAAGTGGGTACCGTCGAAGTAGGCAAGGCCGTGGCCGTCGGAAGGGAAGTGCGACGGGACCCAGTCGAGAATGACGGCGATNNTGCGGCGTGCCGTAGCGCGACGTCGGAGCGAAGTAGCCCGTGGTTTGGTATCCCCACGAACCGTAGAACGGATGCTCCATGATGGGCAGCAGTTCGACGTGGGTGAATCCCAACTTATTCACGTGGTCGGCAAGGCGGGGCGCGATCTCGCGATAGGTGAGAGAACGGTTGTGCTCTTCCGGGATGCGCATCCAGGAGCCGAGATGCACCTCATAGATGGACATGGGCGCATGCAGCGAGTTGGCGGCCGCGCGTTTTTCGAGGAAGGCCGAGTCGTTCCAGCTATAGTCGAGATCCCAGATCACGGAAGCGGTGCGCGGCGCTTTCTCGGCGAAAAGCCCCACCGGGTCGGCCTTTTCCACCCGGTGGCCGTGTTTATTGGAGTTGATATGGAACTTGTACAACGTACCCTTGCCGACGCCTGGGATAAAACCTTCCCAGATCCCCGACGAAGCGCGAGGCTGGAGTTGATGGGATTGCGGGTTCCAGCCATTGAAGCTGCCGATCACCGACACCTGCCGGGCGTTGGGCGCCCAGACGCTGAAGACGGTGCCCGTGGCCCCGTTGGACTCGACAGCGTGTGCGCCCATCTTCTCGTAAATGCGATAGTGGCTGCCTTCGTTGAACAAATAAAAATCATCGGCCGTCAGCAGCGAAACGTCGTAGCGGACTGGATATATTTCCCGAGTTGGAGGTGTCTGCGTCATGGTTTGCTTCGGGTCTAGTGTAGTCGAACTCCGAGAAGAGTCGTTAGTCGCTGGTCGTTGGTCGTTGGCAGTCGAATCCTAAGAAGCTGGGGTGATCCGCAAAGTCCATATGTTTTGCCGACGAGCGGCGAACGACCGGCGACTAACGACTAGCGACGGATCTCCTTCTGCGCGTCCCGCTTCGCCCGCGCCCAGCCTTCTTTCACGCTTTGCCGTGCGCGCCCGAGCGCCAGCGCATCCTCCGGCACGTCCTCCGTGATGCAGCTTGCGGCAGCAACGTAAGAGCCGCGTCCAATCTTTACCGGCGCCACCAGCGTTGAGTGACTGCCGATAAAGGCCCCATCTTCGATGACCGTCTTGTGTTTGTTCACGCCATCGTAATTGCAAGTGATAGTGCCGGCGCCGATGTTCACGTCTTCACCAATTTCCGCGTCGCCCAGATAGGTGAGGTGATTCGCCTTCGAACCCTTGCCCAGCTTGATTTTCTTGGTCTCGACGAAGTTCCCCAGGTGCGCGCCTTCGCCCACCTCGCTTCCCGGTCGCATATGAGTGTACGGACCGAGAACCGCTCCCGCTCCCACCCGCGAGTCTTCCATGATCGTCCCCGGCTTCACCGTGACGCGATCGCCCAGGATTGAATTTCCGATCACGCTGTAAGAGCGGATGCGGCATTCCGCGCCGATTTTAGTTCTGCCCAGCAACTGCACGAAGGGCTCGATCACCGTGTCGGCTCCAACTTCCACGTCGCTGTCAATCACGCAGGTGTGCGGATAAAAAATGGTAACGCCTTCCTCCAGCAGCGCACGGCACTTCGCCATCCGCAGCCGTGCATCCAGAACCGTCATTTCCGCTCGCGTGTTGGTACCCAGCACTTCGCCCGCATCGTCCGTCTTGATCGCGACCACTTTCTTACGTGCGCGTTGCAGCACTGCGGCCATATCGGTGAGGTAGTACTCGCCGTGCGGGTTCGCGGTCGAAAGACGGTCGATGTGCTCGTATAAGGCAGGCACTGCGAAGGCGTAAAATCCGGAGTTAATCTCGCGGAGTTCCTTCTGCCGCGGGGTCGCGGACTTTTCTTCCACAATCGCCTGTACCTCCGCCCCTCCCCGCGCCCCTTTGCGGATCACTCGCCCATATCCATAGGGATTGTCAAGATCGGCGCTCAGCAAGGTCATGGCCGCTTTCTGCGCCGTATGGAACGCGCTGAGCTTCTTGACGGTTTCAGCGGTAATCAGCGGAGCGTCGCCCGAAAGCACAATGACCTGGTCATAGCGAGTGCGATTGCCATTGCCCATGAGCGCTTCGCGCGCCACCATGAGCGCGTGTCCGGTGCCCCGTTGTTCGGCTTGCAGCACGAAGTTCACGCCCGCGCCCGTAACCGCCTCACGCACGCGCTCCGCCTCGTGGCCGATGATCACGAAAATGTCCTCGGCGGGCACGATTTGTTTCGCGGTCGCAATCACATGCGCCAGGATCGGCTTCCCGCCGACTTCATGCAGAACCTTGGGGTGTTTCGATTTGAGCCGCGTGCCCTTGCCCGCCGCCATAATCGCGATAGCGATCCGTGGGGGCTGCGGAGAAGAATTCGATTTGCTGTTCGCTTTTACCATGCTCAGTCAATATACAACGCGAACACGATTGTAGAGACGCGGCTTGCCGCGTCTCAGGCTGCCAGTGGATCTTGGATTCTCGCTGATGGAGAGCCGGGCGCCCGGCCGTCCACCTGGATGGGCGACACGCCCGTCGCTCCGCCTATCAACTGCGGATCGTCTTCCGGTCCGGCGCTTGTGACATCAGCGCCATCAGGTCGTGTGCGACGCGGTCGGTAGCGTGCCGCGCCACTTCGCCCGCCTCCAGATAATCTCCCAGCAACGGGCACACGCCGAGCGCCTCGATCGCTTCCAGGTCGGCCACGATCTGCGAAGCTCCCTCCAGCGCGTACTTCGCCTTCATCTCTGGCGATGCCGGCTTGCGGTTGATCAGGGCATAGTCGAACAACTGGACCCGAGCGTGCTCATTCAGTGCGCGAATGTGATCCGCCGCCGTCAAACTAAGACTTTCATTCGCCTGGGTCATAAGATTGCAAACAAAGACTTTCACCGCTGGAGATTCCTGAATAGCTTCGGGAATCCCGCGCACCAGCAAGTTCGGAATCAGGCTGGTGAACAGCGATCCCGGGCCTATGGTGATCAGGTTGGCGTGGGCGATGGCCTCCAGCGTGTGGGCCAGCGGCTCCACATCGGGAGGCACCAGGAACAGCTCGCGAATCTTGCCCTTGCTCGCCGTGATCCGAGTTTCGCCGCGCACCCGCGTCTCGTCTTCGAACAACGCTTCCAGTTCCACGTTCGACATGGTTGCCGGAAAGATCCGCCCGCGCGTGAGCAGAATTTCCGAAGAGAGCCGCACGGCTTCCGCAAAGTCTCCGGTAATCGAAGTCAGCGCCGCCAGAAAAAGATTTCCGAAGCTGTGGCCTTCCAGTCCCGAGCCCTTCTGAAATCGATGCTGAAAGAGTTTCGAAAGCAGAGCCTCATCTTCCGAGAGGGCAACGATGCAGTTGCGCACATCGCCCGGCGGCAGCATGTTGAACTCTTTGCGTAGACGGCCGCTCGACCCGCCATCGTCGCTCACCGTCACCACGCCACATAACTCGCGAATGGTGGGCTGACCGGTGGGGGCCAGCGCCGGCGTCATGACGTAACGCTTCAGCCCCTTCAGCAGTGTGGAGAGGCCGGTGCCGCCGCCGATTGCGACCACGCGCAGTTCGGGGCCCGCCTTGCCGGTGTCAGATGAGTTGGTGCGCAACTGGGGGAGCATACCGCCTCAATGGCAACGAGTACTGGTCTCAGAAACGGTTTTGGGTAGGGCACGGCTTCAGCCGTGCCGTCACTGACCAACAAGAATGCGGGCTTTAGCCCCTGAGGGCCGAACAGCCCGCCCCACAAGTCATTTATGAGACCGCTCAGTTAGTACGCGCTGGCTTCTTCTTCGGTGGGCTCAGATTCCGCGCCCGGGTCCGGATACAGCAGCTCGGTGAAGCGCGGATCCTCCGCCAGATTCTGGAAGTCGGTATCGTTCCGCGCCTGGAAGCGCAGCGCCGGTTTCGCATGAATCGCCTCGTCCAGCGTCTTCAGCGATTCTTCGACTTGACCGGTCAGGCAATGCAATGCGGCCAGGCCGTAGAGCACGAACTCTGCCTTCGGATTCTGCTTCAAGAGCTTGTCGAGATGCTCCCGCGCCGTCACATAGTCGCCCGTGTTGATCAGCGACACCGCATAGTCGTAATGCTCGTCCGCCGTTTTGAACTGCAACGTGGGCGTTTCCAGATGCTTCTCGCAGGTGAGGATGTGAACCTGGGCCCGGTCGACCAGGGACTTGTTCGGTCCGCTCAGCGCCTTTTGCAGGTGGCCTTTGGCCTTCTCGAACTTTCGTTCCTGCAACGCGCGCAGCCCCAACTCGTAGGCCTGCACCGCCTGTGTGTGTCGTGGATCTTCGGTTACTTGTTTCTTAGGGGTTACCTTGAGTGCCATCAAACCGCCTTGAGTTCAGAATTTAGTTCAGAGTTGCAGATCGAAAACGTGAAATCGACAGTCAATTGATGCTGGCCGCTTTGTCCAGATCGACCAGCTTCCAGTCGCCCTTGATGATTCCCGCGCGAATCTGCCGCGCCGTCTTGCCCTGCTTGTACATGGTGTAAGCGTAATAAAGCTCTTTGAGGCAGGTTCCGCATTCGGCTCCGTGCGTGCCCGAAAAGCAGCTGTGCAGACTGGTGTGCCCCATGCCCCGGTCGCAGTAGCAGTAACACGGCTGCTGGTAGAGCACCTTCGGAATCTTCGCCGCCAGCTCGTAGGCATGGGTCTGATACGGAAACTGCGCGTTTGCGCCCCAAAGTTGATCTTTGGTCAGGATCGGCGGAAGCTTGCTGCCCGCGGCCGGAGGGCCCGCGTTGAAATGCGGCACCCCCTGATCGGCTTCAGATTGCAGCCAGGGCGCCGACACCATGGTGACCGCCAAGAACAGCACTGCCGACCCGAAAAGCCGTGTACCCATGACCATCGTCCTCAAACCTTATATTTTACCTGAAGGCGCGGGATTGGCGAGTCACTGGGCGGATTCTGGGGGTGCGACCGGGCTAGGTTCCCCCGGGGAAATCCGCAGCGTTAATCTAATTCCAGCTTACCCCAGCTTCTCAAAGAACAAGCAGATGGTCTCAATCCCACGATGGAAATTCGGAATGTGAAACTTCTCATTCGGAGCGTGCAAATTGTCGTCGGGAAGCCCGAAGCCCATCATCACCGATGGAATCTTCAGCACGTCCTGGAAATCGGTCACGATTGGAATCGACCCGCCGGAGCGGATAAACACGGTCTCTTTCTTGAACGTGTCGTGCAGTGCCTCGGTCGCCGCTTCGATGAACCGATTGTCGGTGCCGACCACGGATGCCTTCCCTTTGCTCCAAACCTTAATCTTGGTGTCGATCCCCTTGGGAGTG
Organism: Acidobacteriaceae bacterium; assembly: GCA_003132325.1. Taxonomy (GTDB): domain Bacteria; phylum Acidobacteriota; class Terriglobia; order Terriglobales; family Acidobacteriaceae; genus Acidiflorens. Next base: position 3,557 of record PKXK01000140.1, on the reverse strand, counting down.
TGTTTCTTGACGAACGCCGTGTAGCGCTTCAGGATGTCGTCCGGGTCCTGGTTCGGCACCATGCGCATGGAAACTTTTGCCGACGCCTTTGCCGGAATCACCGTCTTCGCTCCCGGAGCCACAAAGCCGCCCGGCATGCCGTGCACCTCAAGCGTAGGACGCGCCCAAGTGCGGTACAGTACCGAAAATCCCGGCTCGCCGGTCAGCACCTTGGAGCCAACTTCCGTTTTGCGATAATGCTCTTCGTTGAACGGCAGCCGCTTCCACGCCTTCAACTCATCCTTGCTGGGCGCTTTGACGTTCTTGTAAAAACCCGGAATCAGCACCTTGCCCTTCGCATCTTTCAGCTTGCTGATGATCTCAATCAGCGCAAAAAATGGATTCGGCGCCGCGCCGCCGTACATGCCGGAGTGCAGATCGGTCTTCGCTCCAACCGCTTCAATCTCCGTGTACACCAGGCCACGCAGGCCGACGCACAGAGTAGGAAGATTCGGCGCGAACAGTTCGGTATCGCAGACCAGCGCGAAATCCGCCTTCAACTTTGCCTTCTGTTTGCGGACGTACTCGGCAATCGACTCGCCGCCTGTTTCTTCTTCGCCTTCAAAAATAATCTTGACGTTGATCGGCAGCTTGCCCCCATTCGCCTGCATCAGCGACTCGAGCGCCTTTACTTCCATCCAAAGCTGACCTTTGTCGTCGACCGCGCCGCGCGCGTAGATATTGTTGTTGCGCTCGGTCGGTTCAAAGGGCGGCGTCTTCCATTCGTCCAAAGGATCGGGCGGCTGCACATCGTAATGCGCATACATCAGAACCGTCGGCTTGCCATCGGCGTGCAGCCAGTCGGCATAGAGCAGGGGATGTCCTTGGGTGGGGATGATTTCGACATTGTCCATTCCAATGCGGCGCAGCTCGTCGGCCACAAATTCCGCCGCTTTCAGTACGTCGCTTTTATGTTCATCCAGCGTGCTGATGCTGGGGATGCGGAGAAGGGTCTTCAGCTCGTCAAGAAAACGCGGCTGATTATTGCGAGCAAACTCGACTGCCGGGGAAGCCATGGTCTGTTGCCTTTCTGGCGCGCTGGACGCGCATTCAAAATATTGCCGAAAACGGTTCAGTATATACCGGAATACCGGCAGGCGCTCTCTGGGCGAGTGCGTGTTTCCCATCAACTGGCAAAGCGACTGGCCGAGAATTTCGATACATCAACCTGCGGGTTCTGCCCGGTCATTATCTGTCCCATCACCCGCGCGGTCACCGGTGCTAGCAGAATTCCATCCCGAAAATGTCCGGTCGCCACAAAGTATCCCGGCGTCGGCGTTGCACCCAGAATCGGCAACCCATCAGGCGTTCCCGGACGCAGACCTGCCCATGCCTCCAGAATCCGAGCTTCGGCCAATTTCGGAACCAGATCAATCGCCGCCTGCCACAATTTCTGGATCGTTTCCGGCACCGTCTGCTTGTCGAATCCCGCCTCTTCCGCAGTCGCGCCGATCAGCATGCGCCCGTCGCTGCGCGGAATCAAGTAAACGTCCTGTGTCCAACCCGATGTCCGCACCACATGGCGCACCAGTTCCTTCTGCGGCATGACGACACACAGCATTTGCCCTTTGACGGGACGCGTCGGGAAAGGATGCGGCGGAATCTTCCCCGCCCAGGCTCCGGCACAATTCACAACCAAGCGGGCGGCGAACTGCGTCTTGTTGGTGCGGACACCGGACGCCTTACCGTTCGCCACTCCCACGGCCAGCACCTGTTCGCCGGACGAAAAATCAACACCGCGATGTCGCGCAGTGGCGATGGCGGCTGAGGTCAGATGCCGGGGATCGACGCAGCGTTCTTGTGTATACAAGGCGGTGAATTGCCGCGAGGTCGCGTCTGGAGCCCGAAGCGCCGGCTCCAGTTCCGCCAGGGGTCCGGGCAGAGCATAAGCTTGTGTGGTGGCGGGGCGGAGCCCCGTCTCCACACGAGAAAGCACCAACGTCCCTACCGACCGCAGATCGATCTTCAGCCCGGACTCCTCCTCGAGCCCGCGCACGAACTCGGGATACATCCGTGCGCTCGCCGTCGCCAGTTCCCGCAACAGGGGCGGTGTTTCAGCGGGAAAGTCAGCGAGCATCCCTCCCGCAGCCCAGGACGCCTCGCGCCCCGGTTCGCCTTTCTCCACCACCAGCACCCGCAGGCCTTGTTTATTAAGTTCGATCGCGAGCGAAATGCCGACGGATGCCGGCTCCCACGATAATTGCGTCCCAGCTCTTCACGCCTCTATTCTAGCCGCAAGTTCCATCCGCCCCTGAACCTGAGACGCAATTGACAGCGCCCCTCATCTCACAAACAATAAGCCCTATAGCCCATTTGAACTGGAGATAAGACTCTTATGCCTGAAGGCGAGCAACCGACCGTTTACCATCCCGAGCCGCAGAGCAACGTCGGGAAATGGATCCTTATCGCGCTGGCGGTTGTCTATGTTGGCGCATCGGCATTTTTCATTTACGACCAACACGGCAAGCTGCAAAAGGTCACGCAAGATCAAACCGCCAGCCAACAACAGATCGGCGATCTGACCAAACGCATGCAGTCCGCGGAAGCCGATTCTGAGACTCTGGCTCAGCAACTGGGCATGACCAAGAGAGAATTGGCAACGCGTGCCAACGAGTTGCAGCGCCAGCAAAAAGCGGCAGCGGCGCGCATTTCGGCCCAAGCGGAGGAAGAGAAGAAAGATGTGGGTGCCGTTTCCGGAGAAGTTGGAGCCGTGAAGACCGACGTCGGCGGCGTGAAGACCGATGTGGCCGCCACCAAGTCGTCGCTCGAAGCGACCATCGCGAAACTGCAAGGCACTATCGGCGATCTCGGCGTGCAGAGCGGATTGATCGCCAACACGCGCAGCGATCTGGAAGCCCTCAAGCATAGGGGCGACCGCCAGTACTACGAGTTCACCTTATTGAAGGGCTCTCACCCGCAGGCGTTCTCGACGGTGGCCTTGCAGCTGAAGAAGACCGACCCAAAACGCGGCAAGTACACGCTGAACGTCACCGCCGACGACAAGACCATCGAGAAGAAAGACAGGAACCAGAGCGAGCCGGTGCAGTTCTACACCGGACGCGAGCACATGCTGTATGAACTCGTGGTCTGGACGGTGGACAAGAACAAGATCACCGGCTATCTGAGTACGCCGAAAAACGCTCCGATCCCGATCACCGCTACGCCGCAGTAAGGGCGGCAACGATAGCAATGCTGCCCCCGAACGCGCACACGCTCGTTGAAATCGCACTCCGCACCGGAGTCATCTACCTGCTTGTGCTGATTGGAATTCGCCTCAGCGGCAAGCGGGAAGTCGGGCAGATGACTCCGTTCGATCTGGTCCTTCTCTTGCTGCTTTCGAATTCCGTGCAAAACGCCATGACCGGCCCCGACACCTCGCTGGCCGGAGGCGCGATTGCCGCTGCTACACTGCTCATCCTGAACTATTTGGTGGCGGAGGTTTCGGGCGGGAATCGCCGTTTCCGAAAGTATATTCAGGGACAGCCCAGCATGCTGGTGCACGACGGCGAGATCCTCCA
>PKXK01000239.1:220-11123 GCA_003132325.1 Acidobacteriaceae bacterium | reverse complement strand
ACGAGGATGCACTGACGCGAAATATCATCGAGCTGGCCTCGAAGTACGGACGCTACGGCTACCGGCGGATTACGGTGCTGCTGCGGAGTGCAGGCTGGCGAGTGGGGAAAGATCGCGTGCAGTGCATCTGGCGGCGCGAAGGGCTGAAAGTACCCGCCAAGCAAAAACCGAGGGGCCGGTTGTGGTTGCACGATGGCTCGTGTATCCGGCTGCGCCCGGAACGGGCGAATCATGTGTGGAGCTACGATTTTGTGAAAGCGATGACGCACGATGGACGAGCGCTGCGCATCCTGGTGCTGATCGACGAGTATACGCGGGAGTGTTTGGCGTTGCGGGTGGCGCGGCGCTTGGGCAGTTTGCAGGTGATCGATACTTTGGCGGATGTGATGCTGGTGCGCGGGATACCCGAGCACATTCGTTCGGACAATGGGCCGGAGTTTATTGCCGAGGAGTTGCGGAAGTGGCTGGGAAAGCTGGGCACGAGGACGTTATACATCGAGCCCGGGAGTCCGTGGGAGAACGGGTACTGTGAGAGTTTCAACGGAAAGCTGCGCGATGAGTTCTTGAACGGCGAGATCTTTTACTCGCTGAAGGAGGCACAGATTCTGACGGAGAGGTGGCGCGTGGAATACAACACGGAGCGGCCGCACTCGGCGCTGGGCTACAGGCCCCCGGCACCGCCAGCCATCTTGCCGAAGCAACCGGGGCATGGAGATATGGAAAACGCTCCGCGTTTCCCACATCCCCACACCCCCGACGACGACTACGGACAATTGTCCAACGAGGCGTTACACTAACATTCCACTTGGTACAAAAGATCGGTCAGGTCAGGTAAATGAGTATCTCTGCGCTGAAGACATCATTTATCGTGAGTCTCGTATTTTTCATGGGAATAACCACGGCTTTGCATGCGCAGGCCACCAAACCAGCCCCGCCGACCCCTATCGATGAGAAGAAGGTCGAACTCGGTGGGACGCCCTGGAATCCACAATGGGACCAGATCATCGAGAAGGCGATGCCGCCCGAAATGCTTTCTTCGCAGGTTCCCCAGAGCGTCCGTCGATTTTGCCCGCGATTTTACGAGATGGGCGAAACAGACAAGCGCACATTTTGGGCTTACTTCTTCCAGGCACTTGCGGGTGCTGAAGCTGGCCTGAATCCGAACACCAGCGTCCGTCACACCGAGCCGGACGTCACGAAACGCGATGAAGTGAGAGGGACGGCCATACGCACTGAAGGATTGCTGCAGCTTGCATACGCAGACCAGAGGCGTTACGGCTGCGATTTCAATTGGCAAGCGGATCGGGCGCTAAAGGCGAAAGATCCGGCCAAAACCATTCTCCTGCCGAAGAACAATCTCGAATGTGGAGTGAAGATTCTGGTTAACCAGATCATCGTCCAGCACAAACCCTTGCTGACCCTGTCGGGATACTGGTCGACGTTGCAGCCGGACGGGCCGAGCTACCGTGCATTCGCCAAGCAGATGACAAATCCCCCAGCTGCATGTGGTCTGTCCACCAAGTCGACGATCGACAAGTCGGCTACGACGAAGTCCGTGCAGGACGACGCGAACCGGAGTGAAACTCCCAAATAGTTTGGCCCCGACCGTCGAGTGAGTTATCCACGATGCTCACTCCGAGCGGGCGAATCAGCGAGCCCGCCCCTCTTCTCTTCGTGTATTACAGGCCCAAATCCAGTCCATAAGACGGGTGGCTAAGTTTCCGCCGATCTTGATGGACACGAGCTCTCAGTCAAGATTCTGCCACCCACCTTGCCGATCGTGCGGAACTGCGATAACTCCCGCATCGTCGGCAAACGTTACCTTACAAGATTAGGGAAGAGTAGCCCGTGACTCGGCCGCGATCAGCATTTGCGCACTGGGAACTGCCACCTCAGATGAGCATGGGATATACTGCGCATGCGAAGAAGTCCGTCGAGGTTAGTCCCCCATGCGAGCTCTCCGTACGAAGAGCAGGCTACTATTCGGAGTTTACTTTTCGCGTAGCATTCTGGCCGCGGCTCTCGTCACAGCGACCACTCTCACGCTGTTTGCCCAGAGTTCGACTCAATCCAGCAATCGAATTGACCGAGTCTTGCGAGATGCGGTCAATGAAAAGAAGCTCCCAGGTATTGCGGCGATAGTCGCAGTGGCAGATCACGTCATATATCAAGGTGCGTCAGGAAGGCGGGAAAGGATTCGGAAAATGGCGGTCAGACCTCAAGGATGATCATGCTCTTCGGAAGTTGTTGGATCAAGGACGGGTTGGTTTCGCCATCTTGCATGGTTTTGGAGAGTCTATTGATCGCCTTCAAGAGGTCGAGAAGAAGCTCCAGCTATTTGTTCTGAACGCCTATGGGGCTGAGGTACGTGCGTTCGATCCTGACGCAAATATATTCGAATCAACTCACGAGAGAGAATTTGCCAGGGAGGTGATGCTGCAAATTGGGCGCGAACTCACTCCTCAGATGCCGCTTGGATTCGGAGATCAAGCTGGTCTTATAGCTTTTCACAACAGCGTGCCAAACAATACTCTCCCGGTCTTTTGGAGCAACGGACGCGTTAATGAGCGCAATTGGATTCCGCTGTTTTCGCGGGCGTAAAACGATTTCCGGGAAACGATTCATATGAAGCGTGACATGGATTTAATTCGGGAATTGTTGTTACGAATAGAAAGCGATCCGCAGTCCGATGGCACCCCGATGTAGCTTTGGTCCTTGGACTCGATCGTTCCGGGCGGCGTTTTTTGTTTTTGTTTTCGAAGCAGCCTCAGTAATCACCTCAAAAGCGGCCAACTGTTATCAGTTCAACAGGGAATTCTCTCGCCGTTTCTTTTGGCATACCCGCCCGATTCTGCGCTCCGTTCAAATCCAGGGCACAAACATAGATTAGCGGTCATAGCGCCCCGATTGTAAGAGAACTTCCGCGTCCGTCCAAGAATTCGAGCCAAACATCACTGCGCGAGCAGACTTTTCCAGCGTTTCCACGCGTCATCGCGGGCTTTTTTGTTGGCGTCGCTAGCGTCGGGCGCTTCGCCGGCGCGCATGAACCCGTGCCCGGCGCCGTCATAGGTCACAGGGTCGTACGATTTTTTCGCGGCTTTCATCGCGGCGATTGTGTCCGGAATTGTGGCGTCAATGCGAACGTCATTCCCGGCGTAGAAGCCGTAGACAGGTGGCTTGATGCGCGTCATCGCGCCTTTCGCGGGCGGCGGACCGTAGAAAACAAACGCTGCGGAAAGATCGCCCCGGTTCGTTGCGAAGCGGAAGCTTTGTCCGCCGCCCCAGCAGAATCCTGCCACGTACAATTTGCCGTTCGAGGCAGGCAGCTTTAGGCCGTAGTCCGCTGCGGCGTTCAAGTCCGCCGTCACCTGGTTGGGATTCAGCTTGCTGACAGCCTCGGTGACCCCTTCGGGAAAATCTTTCGTTCGGCCGCCGTTCGGCGCCATGCCGCTCAGCAGGTCTGGCGCGACGGCGATGTAGCCTGCTGCAGCCACTTCGTCCGCAAGTTCCTGCGCCCAGTCGCTCAACCCAAAGATTTCGTGAATCACCAGCACCACGGGCCGCTTGTCTTTCGATTCCGGGTAGACCACCAGCGTCTCCACGTTTCGGCCATCGTGCTTCACCGTAACCCACTCGCTGTGGCGCGGCGATTTTTCGATTCGCACCCGCGCCCAGGACTGCGACCATTCCTGCGCGGCAACCGTTTGCGCGCCGAGCAACATCCCCATCACCACGATCATTGTCCCTGCGAATCGCTTCATGGCTCACCTCATGGTGGCATAGCGTGCATTCAGGATAATCCCTGGGTGACGGCGGGAGTGCGGCGGGGGGCGTGGAGGCTCCAGGTTCCGTCGTGCACCGGGCGTTTCTCCTTCTCGACAGCGTAGTTAACCATCTTTCGCTTTTTTGAAGGGTGGGTTCCACTCGGCTTCGTATTCGAACGGGTTTAAAAGGTGCACCCCATTTCGGTCTCTGCCGCCATCACTCCCCGCCTTTTCTCAGACCCCGCGCACAGGCCGGGCTACCTGCCCGGCATCCTCTGCGGCCAGCTGCGAGATGGCCGACCAGTCCAGCGACTCGCCGCCGTGGGCCAGCAAGGTCAGGAACCGGTTGTAAATCAGGCTTGCCAGTGGCAAGGGCACACGCAGCGTTTCGGCTGCGGCCAGGACCAGACGATTATCTTTAAATCCCAAGGGAGCAGCAAACCCGGCAGGTTCGAACTTCTTGTCGGCGATCAGTCCGCCATAGGTCTTATAAACTGGCGCGACGAAGAGCGTGGAGGTGAGGAAGTCAAAATATTGGTGCTGATCCAAGCCGGCCTTGCCGACCAGCGCCATCGCCTCGCCCAGCGCCTCGATCACCGAGGTAATCAGGAAATTGCCGCTGAGCTTGACCAGATTTACGTCGGGGGGATTCTCGCCGAAGCGAAAAGTTTTCTGTCCTATGGCCTCGAAGAGAGGCATGCAAGCGTCCACCGCATCCGGTGCGCCGGCGACCACGATGAACAGCATAGCCGCAGCCGCGGCGTCGGGCCGGCCAAATACCGGAGCCGCGACAAAACGCTGGCCACTCGCCGCGTGCCCCGCAGCCAGCCTTTCCGAGAGCGCCACGCTGATGGTGCTCGAGGAAATGTGGATTCCGCCCTTACCCAGGCTGCTGATCACACCCGCATCGCCAAAAACGACGCCTTCCACCGCGCTGTCATCGGACAGCATCGTGATCACGGCTTCGCCACGGCAGGCGTCTGCCACCTGAGCGGCGTAGCGCGCGCCCCGCTCTCCCAGTGCCTGCGCTTTGCTGGGCGTGCGGTTGTAAACCGTGACCTCATGCTCGGCCTTGAGCAGATTCGCCAGATCCCATGTTCCCCAGCCCGATAAATCCGACTTTCATGACCCTATCTCCTCTCATGAGCCGACAGACTTTGGATGCGGATTCGATTGCGCCAGATCCGCGGAAAGTAGCACCCCACCCCAGGGACTGGATCGCGAGCAAGAGCCACATATTGAAACTGGATGCGTGATGCTGGTTCGTGCCAGCTTAAAGATCGCCTGCGCAGCTAGGCCTGACTTCATAAATCAACAGCGCACCGGCCTGCTGGCACGTCCAAAATCAGCGGCAATCTTTCAGCGCGATGAAGGCGCGGCGGCGAAGAACGTCACCACCGCCTTGCGAAACTCCTCCGGCTTCTGGATGTGCGGTATGTGGCCGCAATCCGGAACCTCGACCAAGGTTGAGCCCTTGATGGCGGCATGCGTTTTGCGGCCCAGCTCGGGGTACTGTCCCGCGACGGATTGCAAACCGGGCGGCAAGCGATTCTTGCCCACGACGGTGCGGTCAGCCTGCCCAATGATCAGCAGCGTCGGGCGGCTGATCTCGCCCACCTCGTAGACGATGGGCTGCTCGTAGATCATCTCGTAGGTGAGCGCCGAGGACCACGCATCGCGAGGATACTCGCCCGTGCCGAGGACGCTGGCCTGGTCTTGCACGTAGACCTCGTATTCCGGCTTCCATGCTCCCGGGTAATAGGTCTTCTGGTAATCGAGCATCTTCTCGTAGGTCTGGTTTAACTCCGCCGCGTACTGCTGTTGCAGCGCAATGTAAGGGACAAGTTTGCGGTAGTCTTCGAGCCCGATCGGATTCTCCAGCACGAGTTTCTCGACCGTCTCCGGGAACAGCAGCGTGAAACGCACGCCCAGCATTCCGCCCATCGAATGCGCAATCAAGTCGACCTGTGGGATGCCCAAATGATCGAGCAGCGCCTTCGTATTTTGAGCCATCTGGTGGAAGCTGTAATGAATGTCCGGCCGTGACGAAGCGCCGAACCCCAACTGGTCTGGTGCAATGACGCGATAGCCTTGCTGCGCCAGGAACTCGATGGTGGGCTCCCAATAAAAGCCCGAGAAATTCTTTCCGTGTAGCAGGAGTACAGCCTTTCCGTTGGAAGCGCCCGTGGGCTGGACGTCCCGGTAGGCCATGCGCAGATCCTGGTTTTCCACCTGCAACTGGAAAAATTGTACGCTGTACTTGGGATGAAGCGCCTGGCCCGGCTGCGCAAATAACAGCGGCGCCCAGATGGCCCCGAGCAGGACGAGCGCGAGCCTCGCCCGGGTTTCGAATCGATGGAAGTCGACCATGAATCTTCACCCCAGTCTTAAGTTCGGTGCCTTAGTTGGGCGCTGTGCGGAGACTCCTTGCCTCGCCTGAAATCATAACCTCTCCGTCCGTAATCGGCACCAAGGTCCGGCTGAAGTTCTGTCCCGAAAGCGGTGAGCCGGGTGATGTGACCGGCTACGAGCGCTGGCCGTGCAATCGCTTGCTTGAGAGGGGACGGCTCATCAGTATGGCTAAATGTATCTCAATCCAACCCCAGCAGGCGGGGAGGCTTCCAAGTGGAGGGAGAGTTCTGCTTGGGACTTTTTCCAGGTCGCCTTCGGGAGATTCCATGAAATCCGAGAATTGAACGAGAATGCGGGCAGCGTCAGCCGCAGGAGTCTGCCTTGCCATGCTGAAAGAGTCCGCGTTTCCATTGTTGGGGAGTCAATAAACTTCCCCTCTCTCCGCCGAGCCTCTTATCCAGCGGTACGGGTCCTGCAGGCCTCGATCGTGCCTCTCTCGGCATCTGAGGGGCAGAGCGGGTGATTTGAGTGGCAATCCCGAGGGAGACATCGGTACAGATAGCAGCGATGTTGGGTGTCACATCATCGGAATCACCTTTGGAGTCGTGACGAACGTCACCTTGTAGGCAATAGGAGTTGCTTTCTACCATGGCCCTATATCCTTTGAGATGCCACTCTTAATCAAAGCAGTTGCTATTGGAGCTGCCGTCGCTTGGAGCAGCCTTGGAAAAGTTTGAATGAGCACACAACCTGAGATCGCTGGCCTTTGCCAGCTGATGGCGATGTGGACAAACGCTGAGCTAAAAGCCTTTTTCTGTTGTGTTCGTCCTGATGATTCGGTATCACCACCGACCGAAAGAGAAGAACTGATTTTACGAAGCGTCGAGGAACTTTTCTGGGCATACAATTCCAAAGCTAAGGCGCAAGCCAGCTGTACGGCAGCAAAGCTAGCAGTGGCGGCCTACGAGCAACTTCCTGCGGCTATGAAAATGCGTGTGCCTGCTCCTCCACCCGTCAAGCCCCTGCATGAGTACGCTTCGCCGCTAAGTTATGAGACGCTGCTTCGGGGGACCTGCAAGGAGTTGAAGATCGACGAGAGCGAAGCGGAAGATCGCCTTCTTGAGGTTTATTTGTATGAAAAGGTTATGATTCTTGCGGTGGCGGCGATGACAGCACAGCAAAGACACGTGTTCCTCACTCGCCAAGTGGAGCTCGACGATGTATCGGTCGGCTTTCCGCAGACAAATCTGAAGGGGGCGGCCACTACGCTCGCTGCGCTTGGAGCTGCACAGGCTTCCGGCTTTGGAGTCTATTTAGGTGCTACCACAGCACTTGGATTTGTTTCCCACGCCGTTGGCGTCACCCTACCATTTGCAGTCTACGCAGGAATGTCTTCGACAATCGCATTTCTGATTGGCCCTGTGGGCTTTCTTGCAGCAGGGGCATGGCTCGGATGGAGTTTGACCGGTCCTGAATGGCCTCGGATCACGAGAGGGTTGCTGCACATCATCGCTATGCGGGCCAAGCACGAATACGAGTGTCCGACGCCGAGTTGTTCCGGTTCATCGTAGTCCCGAAATTTTACTATTCTTTTACTAGACACCCCTCAAAACCCAGCACCGATTATCCCTGTAACACTGGGAATTTCCCGGTTGGCCTGTATTCGCCGCGAATTGTAAGTGGTTATAGACGTTAGATTTTCCCAGTGCCACAGGCAAAACACTGGTGTCCGGTAGGTCGTATCCACCCCCCGCAACCAAAGCAATCATAAGGTTACGGGCAATTGGGCACTTGCAGCGACTGTCCAAAACTGTCCAATAAGGGGAACTGCCTCACAGTTCCCCTTATTTATTGAATGGCGACCTCTTGGTTGGCTGGCCTTCTCAAGAGGCGTTGCACGATCGGCCGATTGGCTTTGCGCTTGGCCAATTGCGGCAACGTGAGGGCCAGGTCTTTCTAGTTTTGGCGCTGGTGATCGGCGCATTGACTGGCTCGGCGGTTGTCGCCTTCATCCTGCTGACGGAAAGAATGGGGATGCGGCTGTATCCGGTAGGTGGCGCTCCGTGGCGACGCCTGCTGTTCCCGGTTGTGGGCTCGCTCGGCATCGGCTACCTGCTGTATCGCTATTTTCCCGACGCGCGAGGCAGCGGCGTGCCGCAGACGAAGGCTGCGCTGTACGCGCGCGAAGGGCGCATCACGCTGCGCACTGTGCTGGGCAAGTTTTTCTGCACGTCGGCGACGCTCGCCAGCGGAATCCCACTAGGGCGCGAAGGGCCTTCGGTTCAGGTTGGTGCGGGCATCGGTTCCGTGCTCGGACGTCTCCTCGGACTTCGCTCCGAGCAAGTAAAGAACCTGATCGCGGTGGGAGCAGCCGCCGCCATTGCTGCCGCATTTAATACGCCTCTGGCCGCGGTGCTGTTTTCGCTCGAGGAGATCGTGGGCGATCTCCATGCACCGGTGATCGGCGTGGTGGTCCTGGCCTCGGCGACTGCGTGGATGGTTCTGCGCGTGTTCCTCGGCAATCACCCTCTCTTCAAGGTTCCGCAATATCAACTGGTAAGCCCGGCGGAGTTTGCGGTCTATGCGGTGCTCGGCGTGGCGGGCGGTGTGGTTTCGGCGGCCTTCGCGAAGCTCTTGCGTATGCGAGAGCGGTTCCTGCGGTTCCCCCAGAAGACGGTCTGGTTCCAACCGGTGGTGGGAGGGTTGCTGGTCGGCGTGGTGGGTTGGTTTGTACCGCAGGTTCTGGGCGTAGGTTATGGGTTTGTCGGCGACGCGTTGAACGGAAACATGGCGTTCAACTTGATGTTACTGCTGGTGGTTCTGAAACTTCTCACCGTTACCACCAGTTATGCTTCGGGCAACGCAGGCGGTATGTTCGGCCCCGCCTTGTTCATCGGCGCGATGTTGGGAGGTACGGTGGGGACAGCGGCGCATCATTTGTTCCCCGCTTACACGGCGACGCCGGGCGCCTACGCGCTGGTCGGGATGGGGGCGGTCTTCGCGGGGATCGTGCGAGCTCCGATGACCTCTGTGCTGATGATCTTTGAGATGACGCAGGATTACGCGGTGATCGTCCCGCTGATGATTGCGAATCTGGTGAGCCTTTTCATCTCTTCACGATTGCAGCACGAGCCCATCTACGAGGCGCTAGCCGTGCAGGATGGCATCCACTTGCCTTCGGCGAAGACGCGCCAACGATCTGGTCAGCGTAAGGTAATTAGAGTGATGCAGACTGCGAGCCAGCTGCTGCCGGCCGAGATTACGGTTCGGGAGGCGCTGGAACGGATTCGATCGAGTGAATTCAAAACATGGCTGGTGACGGATCGACGAGGTGTGGTTGGCGTGATCAACCTTTCTAGGCTGGAGCGAGAGCTGGCGGAAGCTGCGGATAAGAAGCTCGGCGAGTTGGTGGATGCGCTGGTTTTTCCGCACGTCCACCCCGACCAGGGGCTTGATTTGGCGCTTGAGCGCATGGGGGCGAACCAGATCGAAATATTGCCGGTGGTAAACCGTGCGGACGTGCATAAGTTGGAAGGCGTTGTGACGCTGCGGGACGTTTTGGATGCATACGGCGTGACCCGCGCCTGATCGGGCTTCGCCTTAGCACTGGATTCCTCACGAATCAGTGCCCGAACTTCTTTGTTCCAGCAGCTCCGGTGACGGTAATCATCGTTTTCTCTTTGTAGTCCCTCCAGGCACTGAGACGGATGCCTCCTCGGGGCTGGGGTTGTCCCAACAACCGTCTGAACCGATGATCGCGTCAGCCTCTTTCGGCCCCCAGCTGTGGCGTTGGTACGATCGAGCCCGGTGATGGGTCTTAAGGACTGGATCGACGACCGCCCAGGCGGCCTCAACCGCGTCCTCACGGGTAAAGAGCGCTCCATCGCCGATCATGGCGTCGCCCAAAAGCCGCTCGTAAGGCGATTCCTCCCCCTCCTGTTCTTCGACCAGGTAGAGCTCCCGCTGGTCCCCGACGAACTCCTTCCCTGCGAGCTTGACGCGAGCGGCGAGGGCGATGGCCGAGTTGGGGGAGAGCCGGAAGCGCAGGTAGTTGGCCGGGCCGGTCGTCGGCGCGGAGTCGGCGAAAAGCCTCTGCGGCGGTGGCTTCAACTCGACGAGTACCTCGGTCGCGGTGTCAGCCAGATATTTGCCGGAGCGCAAGTACCACGGCACCCCCTCCCAGCGCCATGAGTCGATGAAAAGTCGCAGGGCGCAGAAAGTCTCGACGTCGGAGTTCTTCGCCACGTCTGACTCCTTCCGATAGCCAGCGTACTGGCCGCGCACCAAGTCGTCGGGCGTCAGAGGGCGCATGGCTTGAAAGACCTTGGCTTTCTCGTTGTGCACGGCTCCAAAGTCCCTACCGGCTGGCGGTTCCATGGCAAGTAGCGCGACGATTTGGAAGAGGTGGTTCTCGATCACGTCGCGCAGACAGCCGGCAGTTTCGTAAAACGCGCCGCGGTCCCCGACGCCGAAATCCTCGGATAGGGTTATCTGGATGCTGGCCACGTAGTTGCGATTCCAGATCGGCTCCAGGAAAGAATTGGCGAAGCGGAAATAGAGGATATTCATGATCGCCTCCTTCCCGAGAAAGTGGTCAATGCGGAAGATTGAGTTTTCTGGGAACACCGAATGGGCGACGCGGTTGAGTTCCTGCGCGGAGGCCAGGTCACGTCCGAACGGCTTTTCGACAATGACGCGCGCATGCTCGGCCAGGTTCGCGGCACCGAGTCCTTTGATCACTGTCTCGAAGAGTGAAGGCGGGATTGCGAGGTAGTGCGCGGGGCGCC
>PKXK01000239.1:0-177 GCA_003132325.1 Acidobacteriaceae bacterium | reverse complement strand
TCATCTTGTGGGCGAGATCGCCCGTCACACCGAAGAGCACGAGCGCGTCTGAACGCGGCGCGGTCATCAGGCTCCACCCTCGTTGACGAGTGCATGCACGTCTAAAAGCGCTTGTGTATTCATTTGCCCTTCCTCCATTTCCAGTTCCGGATTTCCGGCATGTCCTGGCCGTGCTTG
>PKXK01000023.1:4567-10892 GCA_003132325.1 Acidobacteriaceae bacterium | reverse complement strand
CGAAGATCAAACAGACATTGCTGATTGTCTGCCTGTTTCTTTTTCTGTTTGTCGTAATTGGCAGTGGCTTGCACCTCGAGCCGGGCGGCGCGCTTATTGCAGCGGCTACCGGCACGCCACTGCTGGTCTACGTGTTCAATCGGCGGCTGGCGCGAGGGCGAGTCGAACTGGACTTGCGCGCTGGGCGGGAAGGGAACTCGGCTACATGCGACGGTCCTGCGGAGTGCCCGACCGAGCTTCCCTCATGTGAGGTCAAAGACATCGTGCGTCAGTGAGTAGAGTACCTGTGCGCCGGTCAGCGACGGCGAGGTGATTGCCCAGTGCGAGTCCATGAGAGTGGAACAATGCTTGAAGCGGCGACAGAGAAAGGCCCCCAGTCACTCGTAGGCGCCGCGCCATCGTTCCAGCCGCATAGCCCGTTCCTGCCGTCTCTTTCGGACTTGGCCTTCTTGATGCCAATTCTCGTGCTCTTGTGGTGCACCACCGGCGTAGGGTGGCTACTCACCGATTCTGATACTGGGTGGCATATCCGCACTGGCGAATGGATTCTTGAAAACGGCCGCGTTCCGACGGCCGACATCTTCTCATTCACCCGAGCTGGCGAACCTTGGTTTGCCTGGGAGTGGCTCTCGGATGTCTTCATGGCAACAGTCCACCGCAGCGGCGGCTTAGCTGGAATCGTTCTAGTCAGCTTACTGCTTCTCGGCGCGACGTCGGTCTGCGTGTACAAAAGTACGGTCGCCGAATCTGGTCAGCGCTTGATGGCGATTGTTCTGACTTCGTTGGCAATGGCCGCAAGCACGATTCACTGGCTCGCGCGACCACATCTCATAACCCCACTCCTGGCCGCGATATTTTGCTGGGTGCTTAACTGGGTAGAGAAAGACAAAAAGCCTGGTCTGCTGCTGGCGCTGCCCCCACTCACGATACTTTGGGTAAATCTGCACGGAGGGTTCTTCGTTGGCACCGTTCTGCTGATTACCTACGGCATAGGAGCGGCCGCCGAAGAACTGGTTCATGGCACCGGACACAACGCATGGATTCGGGGACAAAAATATTTTCTGACGGCAGTTGCATGCGTGGTCGCCAGCCTTCTCAACCCTTACGGGTATCGTTTGCATGTCCACGTTGCCCAGTATCTTGGCGCCTCGTTCTACTTGCAGCACGTCAGTGAATTTCAATCGATTGACTTTCATTCGTTCACCGCAGCGTATTTCGAGACTCTGCTGGTGATTGCGATCGCTGCGGCGATGTGGCACTTGGGCTCGGGAAGGTTAGTCCATGTGATGTTGCTCCTGAGTTGGGCTCACCTTGCATTGTTCTCGGCACGAAATATTCCGATCTTTGCCGTGGTAACAGCGCCGAGTATCGGCTTGGCGATGCGCGAGTGGTTGGAGCGCGAGGACTCACTCTGGCCGACGCAATGGATGGGTAAGGTCGCTGGGAACCTCGAAGAGCTGGAGACAGGGCTACGAACAATTGCGAACAGTGACCAGCGAAGGCGCTGGCATCTCGCACCATGCTTTGCTCTCCTGGTGCTGGCGTTGCTGCTCGCCCATCCCGGCCGTGTAAAAGCGCTGCGCGCAGAATTCGACCGGAACCGGTTCCCGGTCGATGCGGCGGGAGTCCTTCCCCAGTTAAACCGCGACCGGGCGATTCGTTTGTACTCGAGTTGGCAGTGGGGCGGGTATTTGATATACCGCCTTTGGCCGTCGGTCAATGTTTTCGACGACGGTCGGACGGACTTTTACGGGACTGCTTTCGTGGAAGACGGATTACGTGCGTGGGAGGTAACTCCAGACTGGAACAATATCCTGGCGCGGCACGGAGTGAACGCGGCACTACTTCCTGTGGATTCCGCTCTAGCCAGCGTATTACGGGAAAGATCGGACTGGAAACCGGTCTACCAAGATCAGATTGCGGTGCTATTTGAAAAGACCGAGGACAAGAGGTAAGGCTTGTGCGTGTATGTNNAATCGTGATCGTCGAGCACAGCGAAGAGCATTCCCTGAACGCAAGCAAGGAAGCGGGGAGCAACGGGTCAGGAGACCCAACTGGCACGCCCACCGTAGGCGCGGAGTGCCCTGCAGCAGTGAGACGACATCTGCCGGACGAGCGACACAGCTTGACCCACCACTTCTCTGTGGGCGGGCAGGAAGGCTACGTCACAGTTGGTTTATACGAGGATGGTCTGCCAGGCGAACTGTTCATCAGGATGGCGAAGGAAGGCTCGACAGTCTCCGGGCTCATGGATTCTTTCGCAACCGCCGTGTCCCTGGCGCTGCAATACGGCGTCCCATTGCGGATCTTATGCGACAAGTTCAGCCACACGCGGTTTGAGCCGAGCGGGTGGTCGGGCAATCCAAAGATTGGCTACGCCAAGTCGTTAACCGATTATTTATTCAGATGGCTTGAGCTGCGTTTCCTGAAAGGCGAGCAGGGACTTCTGTTTGAATTGCCGAGGCCCGCCCAATCGCATCGCGAGCCGAGCAGCGTAGTCGAAGCGCTCGGCCAAGTGGTGGAGCTGGGGGACGCACCGGTGTGCCAATTCTGTGGCTCACTGATGGTGAGGAACGGATCCTGCTACCGGTGCATGACCTGTGGCACCACGAGCGGATGCTCATAAATCGACGAACTGGAGTACGACATGGCAAAAAGTGTGAACAAGGTAATTCTGGTGGGGAACGTCGGTCAGGATCCTGAGGTCAAGTACACGGCCAGTGGCGTTCCTGTCGCCAAAGTCAGCCTCGCCACAAACGAACGCTTCAAAGACAAGAACGACGCATGGCGAGACAGGACGGAATGGCACAGCGTTGTGGCTTGGCAGCGTTTGGCGGAGATTGTGGGAGAGTACGTCCGCAAGGGAGCGAAGCTCTACGTTGAAGGCAAGCTGCAGACATCGACCTGGGAAGACAAGCAGAGTGGCGAAAGGAAATACCGGACAGAGATTGTCGCCCGGGACATTGTTTTGCTAGGGGCGCGGGACAATGGGCCGGAAGGAAAGGGAGAAATGCCCAGCGCGGAATCCGGTGTGGAGCCGGCGCAAGTGGAAGCTGGGGATGACATTCCATTCTAGGGACGACAGTTGCGCTACGAAGCTATGGCGCTTGACTGACGGCCTGTCTATTAGGTGTGAGAGGCAAGACTTGAACCTGCACACCATGCTGCCGGATGGGGTCGCCACCGTCAGGCAGACCCTTGGGAGGGGGTTTTGAGCGTAATGCCTGTTAACAACTAATATTCTCCTGTTTTTTCCAGTTCGGAGCTGGACCAACAACTCATTGCTGCCTACTTTGTCGCAATCAGCCCTTCCTTTCGCAGGTAGTCGGTCATCATGCTGTCCCCCACGGAATCTTCTCTCATCGTATCGTCCACGTGAGCGAGGGCTTTTCCGGCTCGCTTCCGTGCCCATTCGAGCTTCGCATACTGGAAGCTCACCCAATCCCTATCATGGCGATCCTGGTCTTTGTAGTCGGGATTTCCTGGCGTGCGCCCGTATTCATCCATTCCCCAGGCCCTCCCATTTTTGAAGCCCATCACTATCTCCGCTGTGAACGGAATTTTCCAAAGATGCGGGAACAGGAACCAGTCATTATCCAGCTTTGCCCAAGAGATTTCACCGAGGTGCCTTTCGGGATACAACCATTTCTTGTTCCCGGAAGCGATGTACCGGGTCGCACGGCGCTTCAGGATGTAGTTGATGCGTAGCACTTCCTCTTCTTCCAGCTCGCGCCCAAACTGCAAATCCGTGAGCTTGGCGACCGCCTGCTGAAACGCACGTGCGTTGATCCGAATCTCAAGCGGATTCACGTTAGGATTACGCGCAAGCTGTACATGCGTGACAATGGCACACGTCTCCGGGCTCAGCGGAAATATCGTCCGCGTTCCAACCTTGGACAGTTCCTCCCCGCCCGGATAGGCGTCTTCACTCGGATATATCCGGCGGTTGAAGAAGGTTATGGGTTCGTCGCTGATGATGAATTTGGTCGCGGATTTCCCGGCTTTCACTAACTCCCACACGCCTTCGAGCCACATCGTGCCGTAGAGCTCGAACAGATTGCTCATCGCGATGAGCGCCCGCGTTTGGTCCTTCGCGCCCATCTGGCGCTTCATCCAATCCAGCCCGCGCGGCGTGCGGAATCGCTGCGCCCCCATGTACATAATGAGGTCACGGAACGCCTCGTTGATTCCGCTCTTTATGCCTTCGTAGGAGTCGAAGAACTCCGCGGCTGCGGCGCCCCGCTTATCTACGGTGCCGAAAAAGCGCTTTTCCAAGATGTCAGTTAGCGCCTTCCCGAACCTCATCGAATACAGGTCGTCAACGCAGAAGCAACGGGAAGAATGCCAATACCATAGATCCTTGCGGGTGAAACGAATGCGCCCTTTCGCAACTTTTTCTGGCTTGAGATTCAAATAGAAGAGAGTTTCTTGGCCTAGCGGGAGAAATCGTTTCTGATACCAGCGCGGAACGTAATGGTGAATGCGAGACTTCGGCGCGTTCATTCCAACAAGGAAATTGTACTCGCCATAGACCCCCAAAGGCCCTCACTCGTGGACGCATTGCATCCACAAATGAAGGCCCCTTGGCGGAGAGGAGGGGATTCGAACCCCTGGTACTGTTTCCAGCACGGCGGATTATCAATCCGCTGCCTTAAGCCACTCGGCCACCTCTGCTGATGTGCTCCGCTTGGAGCATCCCAGCACAGGAGGCCTGTGGGAGATATTTTACTCCCGGGGCGTAAGCAGTCAGCAACAGTGGCGACTTTCATCTGCCGCCTCAATAAAACGGCTCAAGAATCAGTTCGGACCAGACGACTGTTGAACTATCGCCATAACGCTCAAAACCCCCAACTGCGTCGGTCACATGTCGCGTTGGCATACTGTCAATAAAAACAGATCCACATTGACGAGATCTGCGGAAACCTCTCCATCTTTGAAGAGCCGCGGACAGGAACGGGCACCCACCGCCCCCTATCACCCTGACCACTACGGTTGTGTGCCCGTTCCGGCGCTTTTCTGCACGTCATTCCTAGATTTTCAAATTCTCAAACCAAAAGGAACTTTAAGGAGGGAAACGAACGTGTTTATCGAACTAATGCCACTGCTCAAAGAGCGGACCCTGTTGATCACAGTCGCCCGCCTTGACGAGAAGCTGAAGGTGAATGTGATTCCCGCAAGAGTGAAGGAGAGCGAGGACCAGGCGCTGACGACTCCCCTGAGCTTTACGGGATCAGCCGAGGAGTTGGATGCAGAACTGGGCAGACATCTTGCCAGCTACGTCGACTCCCACGCGCAACTCGGCAGCAACCTGGCCCAAGCCAAGGCGGAGATGGATGCGGCGGCGAAGGCGGCTCGGCAGAAAGTGAAGTCAACTCATCAGACCTCGAAGCCTGACCAGTCCGCACCCAAGCAGGAACCAGCGACCGCGACGGCGACCGTCACGGAGACTACGCCGAGTCTGTTTGGTTCCCAGCAGCCAAGTGCAGAACCCGCGCAGGCGGCCAACACAGAAGAAGGGAGAAATGCGACGCCATGATCGACGCAAAGGTGATATCTCGCGGCTTCACGTATAACGGCGTGAAGCTTCCAGACCCGGATCCGAGGATGACGCCGGAAGAAGTGAAAACCATCTACAGCAACCAGTACCCCGAGTTGGCGACGGCCGCGATCACAGGGCCGGAGGCTTCGGGGGAACAGTTGCAGTACAGCTTCGTCCGGGCGATTGGGACGAAGGGATAGGCTGCGACACGGGGCCAACAAGAACAACATCGCGATGTCACGACAGAACAAGCCGCCGTCTCAGCGAAACCACTTAAGGCTGCGGACGGCGGCTTGACCCCCCTCAATGCCACACCCGATGGCGTTAGGATGCTCTACTCGACGACAACTCGACCCGCCTTCTTCCAATCCGGTCCAGTTCTTGGTACAGGGTCCTGATCTTCCCAGCGCGCAAGCCGTAGTCGAGGAGATCAGAAGATGTCAAAGACGACTCCTGCCTGAAAGTTTGGATTTGCAGTTCTACCAATTGATTAACTTCGCGTCTAATAGTGGAGGCTGGGTGCGTCATCATCGGAGTTCTCCGGGTGAATTGTAGCCGATCTCAGACAGCCTGCCCAGAACGCAAATGAGCCGCTGAACCGTACCGCAATTTCTGTGGAAAGGTTGTCGGTATTGCGGTTTCCGCGANNCGAAGTACCTACTCCAGAGACAAGAGGAAAAGAGCGATCCTGCAAGAGCTGAAGGAACTAGCCGAGGACCGCGACTCGCGGAACCAAGCTGTACTTGGGAGGTTCTTGCAATGTCAGGAACTGCAGATGTGCTCGGC
>PKXK01000023.1:0-4437 GCA_003132325.1 Acidobacteriaceae bacterium | reverse complement strand
CGTTTGGTTGACTATTCGGACGAGCGAGGACCGGAAGGGACGCTTTACCTGATCGTCGATCCGGAGAGCGCGGCGTTCGTGGTGCTGAACCCAGCCATTGAGTTGTTGGAGAAGGCGCATCCACGCCTTCCCGCAACAGTTTTCCGGCACTTCGTGGGATCACTTAACCATTGGGTACGTGTGTACGACTACCACGACGCCGAAGAGCGTGTGGATATGCTCCGGGAATGGTACGAGGATGAAGCGAATGCGGGACAGTACGAAGTACCGGACGTAGAGGGATGCGTCCCGAAATGCTTGAAAGAACGCCCTCTGAGCCTGCGAAGTCTGAGCGAACTGAGTCAGAGGATACGGCTGAAGGGAGCGAAAGCTCTGGTCAAGAGCTTATTGGATCTGTGCTGGATATCGAAACAGGCCAAGCGGCCCGGATTCACCGAGGACATGGGTGAGTTGCTCGTGGACAGCAACCCGCCGCTGCCGTGTTTGCTCGCGGCGTTCTCAACGGGCGATGCTGTGGTGGGGTGCTTTGACGACGAGGCCCAAACTGCAATGGAGACAACGCCTCAACCAAACCTCATCATTCCCATTCACCTCACTGATCCGGGCAGCGTGCGCCAGGGCTTTCAGACACTGTCCGTGGCGTGTGAGACGTTGGCCGCGGCCAGCCGGCTGATTGACTTGATGCCCGGGAACAACGACGGCGTGATTGCTCGTGAGGAATAGCCATGAACATCCATGTGCGGATCGGAGACAACCGAAGCTTCGCGCTGAAACAGGCTGTGCTGCTGTATCAGGACGGCAATAGAGCTTTTGCCACGTTGCATGAGGCACAGGGCCGGCAGGATGGAGCACCGTATCTGGGTACCGGTCAGTCTGTCACCACCGGCTTCTTAGAGAAGCTGGCCGCGGGTCTGGGTGCGAGCCTGGCAGCGGAGGTTTTGCCGGAGCGTGTGTTGGCAAGAACGCCGGAGATGATCGCGTGGTGGAGTAGTGCGCAACACCGGCTGATGTTCTTCGGCGACGGCAACAAAGAAACGGCGAAGTTGAACGGCAAGATGTATCCCCATCCTGCCTTAGTGTTCATGATTCACGGACGGGAACTGTTCGTGCGGGCATTGGCGGAAAATCGGCGGCCGGCGGCAGACACACGCCTGAAGAGTGCCCCATACTGGAACACGGATGCGCACGGGCGTGTCTGTTTAGGAAGCATGCGTGTCCCTGAAGAAGTAAGCGCTAGTTCTCTGTCGGGCTGGGAGCACGCATACTTTGCCAGCGAATTCACTCATCCGAGTGGCGCCGTCCAACTGACAACTCATCCAGGCGGCTTTCTTGGTCTCTGGTCAAGTTTGGTGGGCCGACGCCGCTTTCCAGCGAAGTTTCTCGCCGACGCCAACGAAACGCTTCAGGAATTTGTGCAGAAACGCGGGGAACAATGAAGCCATGGAAACGCATCATATCCACCTGGAGTTGCTGAAGCACAAAGTACGTATGCTGGTCGTGGGATGCGGTGGTAACGGAAGCGCGATCGCGGCCGGACTGCCGTACCTGCATCAGGCTTTGCTGGCATACGGACATCCAGAAGGCCTCCACGTCACTTTGCTCGATCCAGATGTGATCTCTCCGACGAACTGCGTGCGGCAGCCCTTCAGTCGATCCGAGGTTGGCCTTTACAAGTCTGTCGTTCTCGCTAACCGTCTGAACCTATTTTGGGGTCTGGATTGGCAGGGAATTCCGCAGCAACTGAACGACACGCGCAGGCTGGACGGCGTGGACATCGTGATTGGCTGCGTCGACACGCGGGCGGCGCGAGCCACAATCGCAAAATGTGCAGAGGATTGGAGTGAAGTCGATTATTGGCTGGACTTGGGCAACAACGCCGACAGCGGTCAATTCGTGCTCGGGGAGCCGCTGAATCGGAGGAACCGCCGGCACAGGCTGCGGTTGCGGACAGTCTCAGAACTCTTTCCCGAAGTCATCCAGGGCGAACTTGACGGAGATGGTCTGCCCAGCTGTAGCGCGGCTGAGTCTCTCGAACGGCAGGAACCGTTCGTCAACCCGACGTTGTCCAATCATGCGTTGGCCCTGCTTGCTCGGCTCTTTCGTTACGGGACGACTTCTTATCACGGAGGATTCGTAGGTTTGACATCACTGGCCAGCGCACACGCGTTGCGGGTTGATCCCAAGTACTGGCAACGGCTCCGCAGAAAGGCCGGCTGTCGAGAGATTTCAAAGCGCAATCCTGCCGCACTGGCAGAAGCTTCGCCTCTGGGGGATCAGGGCTGATACTCCTCAGCGGGAACAGCAAATCGGGCCCTTCGGCCTGATATTCTGATAATGTTAAGGACCGATTCGAAGAGGGGAAATGAGTATTCCTCAGAATTCAGCGTGGAAAACGCGACTGGTGGAGCGCGGGTTCCCGGACCGTTCGTTCGATATCGAGTTTTGGCAGGAGCAGGGAGATGAGGCCATCTTTGCTGCTGCATGGGAATTGGTGGAATTAGCTGAGGAAGTCAGCCATGGCAGAAAACCCACACTACAAAGAACTGCTACAACTCTTAAACGAATTCAAGGTTGAATATCTGATCGTTGGCGGCTTCGCGGTCATGAAGTANNCGAGAAGCAGGTGGTCTATCAGATTGGAATTGCGCCCGTCAGAATTGACGTTCTGACCGAAATCACAGGCGTCGAGTTCCCCGATGCGTGGAGAAAAAGGGTCGCAAGCACTTTCTTCGGTGTTCCCGTGAACTTCATTTCCATGGACGACCTCGCGACGAACAAACAGGCTCTGGGCCGTAGCAGCGACCTGAAGGACCTGAAGCAGAATCCAAAGAGCACGCACTCGGACAAATGAGCTGGCGGAACGGCGAGTTTGGTTCCTGCACCCTTCCCTGAATTTGTCTATTCTGACGCCGGATATGGACTTCCTAGTTGTAGCGCCCCCAGAAGCTCTAGAGCTCTAGACCGGCAGGAGCCGCTCGTCAATCCGACGTTGATCCAGCAGAGCTCCTAGCAGGTTCACCACCCATCTTCGCTACGGACTGAATTACGCTTCGCTCCTTCCTGTAACCTGCTGCCTGCCCCGCGCCCGGACTTCAACCTGACCGCCAATGAATCATAAACGAGGATCGTCATGAGAATTCGTGTGACCACGAGAGCCGATCTGTTCGAGGAACGAAAACAACAACACATTGAGCGCGGCTACCAAATTGAAGATGAGCGGCCGATGCCTGTAAACGGTCTTTGTTCGTTCATCGCCGTGAGGGAGGAGCCTGCTTTAGATCTAGTGGGCGAACTAGTGGCGCAGGCGCTCAATGGACGACGCGGTTCGCGTGGTGGCTGTTGAGGTTTTCGGCTGTCGAGACTGTCCAGGAAGAAGGAATGCCGATGACGCATCTGAAACAACACGTATTCAAGTCCTCAACGGACATCTGCATCTATTGCGGCGCCGACCTGCAAGAAGGCGATCTGCCTTGTGATCATGCCCTGGCGTCTGCGCCCGACTACTTTGAACGAGACGACCCGCGCTGGCAAGCCGANNTCCCCCGCTGTCTTGGGTATGCCGGCGGCGCCTCAACTCTCAGCGGAAAAGGTCAAAGAGGTAGTAGCGGCGTTGGAAGTGCCTTTTCCTCCCTCCCTGATCGCCTGGAGGGTCACAAACACAACCAAGAATCAGCAGCCTGCACGCGGCCAAGTGGTCCCGTATGCCGACCAGCGCGCCTACACCGACCGCCTGAATGCGTTGTTCACTCCTGCGGGCTGGACGCGCCGGTACACCATTCATACCAGCGCGAATTTTGAGCGGAGTAAGGACCAGAAGATTGTCGCGAAGGTGCTTGTCACCTGCGAACTGACGATCTTCGGACTCGGTTCGCATTCGGCGACCGGCGAAGAGTGGGCTGACGACGATAATGCCGGCACTAGCGCCGAGGCGCAGTCTTTCAAGAGGGCTTGCTCGTGCTTCGGCCTCGGGCGGTATCTGTATTACTTCACTGGGACATGGGTTGACTTGGATGACCACAAGCGACCGAAGACGGCTCCGAAACTGGCCGGATGGGCAACCCCCGCAGGCTGGTTGGAAGGCCTCCGCCCGCACATGGCGGGCGACTCGGAGCCGTCCGAGCGAACCGCTGCCGGCACCGGGGGCAATGGCCATTCCCATCACAACGGAGACGGTGCGAACCCTCAACGCAGTGCCCTCGTTCGCGAGATCGAGCAGATGGAAAAAGAGTTGGGCAAGCGCATGTACCGCGGGTTACTGAAGACGCTGGCGAGGGTCTGGAATCCGAGCGAGATTCAGGACCCGGCAATCCAACAGAAGGTGCTGGCACACATGCAAGCCGCGGAGCGGGGCTTCCGTCGCGCGGAGGCTGCAGTGAACAAAACTGGGCTGGCAACTTTCGCCGAAATCCTTCGGCCTCTGAAATTGAGTTCGCTTGA
>PKXK01000200.1 GCA_003132325.1 Acidobacteriaceae bacterium | reverse complement strand
TGGAGTGGACCCCGATTTTGAGACAACCAGTTAAGCCCTAAAATGCAGCGAAAGGGGAAACTGGATGAGATCTCGAAGGACGTTCACGAAGGAGTTCAAGTTGGATGCGGTGCAACGGTTGCGCGCGGGTGAGCCGGCGGGCTTGGTGGCGCGCAGCCTGGAAGTGAACCGTCAGGAACTGTACCGCTGGAGCCGGGATGTGGATAAGTTTGGGGAGCGGGCGTTTCCCGGGGTGGGGCAGAAACGGGCGGAGGAGACGCGGATCGCGGAGTTGGAACGTAAGATCGGGCAGCAGGTCCTGGAGATCGATTTTTTGAAGCGAGCCTTGCAGCATGTCGAACAACAGCGCCAGCTGCGGGCCGCGAATGGCGGCGCGTCGTTTACCAACAAGTCGAGCGCGAAGTGAAAGCTGGAACTCAACTCGCTATCCGCCGGATGTGCGTGCTGACCAGAGTCAGCCGGGCGGGGTTTTACCGGCGGCGCGGAGCTGGGTCTCGGCCGACGGCGGTGGAGTTGCGCGATCAGGTGCAGCGGGTGGCGCTGGAGTGGCCCACCTACGGCAGCCGGCGGATCACGGCGGAGTTGCGCCGTGGCGGGCTGTCGGTCAATCGCAAACGGGTGCAGCGGGTGATGCGGGAAGACAACCTGCTCTGTTTGCGGAAGCGTAAGTTTGTGGCGACCACCGACTCCGCCCACGGGTTGAAAGTGTATCCGAACCTGGCGGCGGCGTTGGTGGTGAGCGGCATCAACCAGCTCTGGCGGGCCGATATCACCTACATCCGGCTGCTGGAAGAGTTCCTTTACCTGGCGGTGGTGCTGGACGCGTTTTCTAGGCGGGCGATTGGCTGGGCGCTGGACGGCACGCTGGAAGCCCGCTTGGCCGTGGCGGCGCTGGAGATGGCGTTGGAGCGGCGGCGGCCCGCGCCCGGATTGGTGCATCATTCCGATCAGGGCGTGCAGTACGCCAGCCGTGACTATGTCGCTTTGTTAGAGGCGCACGAAGTGCAGATCAGCATGTCGCGCCGCGGTAATCCCTGGGACAACGCGACCTGTGAATCGTTCATGAAGACGCTGAAGTGCGAAGAAGTCTATCGCAGCGAGTATCGCAACCTGGCCGAAGCCCGGGTTCGCATCGGCGAGTTTCTGGAGGAGATCTACAACCAGAAGCGGCTGCACTCGTCTCTGGGCTATTGTCCGCCCAGCGAGTTCGAACGCCTGCAGTCGTCGCCGCGAATGCTGGCGCCGGCTCTGGCGCAGGAGGCCGTATGAGTTTTCTGAGGCATGGGGAAATCTATCCATGCGATGAGGGCACGATCTCGCGACCGTGCCCCCGCTCATCGCCGTGGATGAGTCTCCAGCTGGGTATTCCTGGCGGGTTGCTCTCCAGCAGAGCCCGCGTCCGCTTCACCAGCCGGAGCTATACTGCCAACCATCAACCTCGCCCGACAATGCTTCGGCAGCGAACGGCGAATTGTCGCTTAACTGGTTGTCTCAGCCGAGGGGTCCAGTCCAGTTGGAAACCAATTCTACAACCCAAATTGATGACGAATACCGGAAGGGGAAGCGCCGCCCCCGTCCGAAAGATAGATTGCATGGAGCTAGTTGACCACTCCGGTTAGGACTCGGAGGCTTGCCCAGGTCTCTTAATCAACAGAGGGCGCTTATAAACGCTGAAGTTAGAGCCCAGGCCGAGCGGTAGGAGGAGGCGCCATTCCGGCACAAACCAGGCACACCTCAGATACAAAATTCGCCAGTTTTCAATGTAACAGTATAACGGACAGACTGATGGAATATCAGTCATTCGGTACGCCGAGCCTAGCGCTTCTCTTGCAAACTGGATGTTCGCCCGCGCGATCTTTATTTATCGATTATTGGCGTGAACAGGGGCGAGGGCACCGTTGGGTACGCGTAGAACATGTATTGAAAAACGCCTTCGGAACGGGACTTTACTTCATCGTCCGTGTATGCCTCGGGGAGACCGGTCTTGTCGCTGTAGAGAAAATCGAAAATAGCGGCGCGCACAGCGTCTCGGGTCGATTCTTTCTCCCGCCACTGATCCACGCGCAGCTTTTCCGTCTTCAACGTAGCTAGTAGCTCGACGGCCACGTTTTTAATGCGGGCAATATCCTTCGCGCTCAGGTCCGGCTTTTTCAGCAGGTCATAGATTGCAACCGTCTCCGGATCAAGACCCTCCCGGATGGCGCGCGACTCTTCGTCGTCCAGCTCATGGATAAAGCGCAACAACTCCTCGAAAGTCCGCTCGATCGTCACACGATCCTTTTCCCTGTTGTACTCATCCACGATCTTCTGGTAGTGAGCCTGGAAGTCTGCACGCAGCGGATTTTGGGCGATCAGACGTTGCAGCCGCTTCTCGACGGCCATTCTAAGGCACTGTACAGTAGTGTTCTTCCCTCGGGTGCGCTCGAATTCCTTCTTTAGCCGCTGGAAATCGATCTTGCTGATGTCGTAGGTTCGGTCCGATTCGCCCACACTCTGTCTGGGCATGATTGCGTCATCTACGAGGACCTGGAGTTCCCGGATGATCCTGGTAATGTCCGCTTGCTCGCTGTCTTTTTGCAGGCTTTTGTAGACGACATTGACAGCGTTGCCGTCGTCACGATAGGCGTTTACCTGACTCATGTGGATGCACGCCTTGAATTTGCTGAACACTTCGCGGCAAAGAATCTCGAATCTCTTCCTCGTTTCGTCGTTTTCGTTCGCGGCCTCTTTTGCCTTCACGATGGCGGCATTCCGAGCGAAACCGGTCAGATTCTTGAGGTCGTCGAGCGACGCTCCGCGATCTGTGAGGAACGATCTGATCATCGCGATAGCTTCCTCAAGTCCCGCGAGCAACTCCTCTTCTGGCCGCGCCGGGTCTTCCTCCCCGGCTCCGCCGCCATGACCGGTGTCACTGGTTCCGGCAAAGGTCGCCAGCGCCTTTCGCAGGTTCTTCAGAATCCCGCAATAGTCAATAATTAGGCCGTTTTCCTTGCCCTCATGCACGCGGTTGGCCCGCGCGATGGCCTGCATCAGCGTGTGCGCCTTGAGCGGCTTGTCGAGATAGAGGGTTGCCAGACTCGGAACATCGAACCCCGTGAGCCACATCGCGCACACAATGGCGATACGGAATGGATGCTCGTCCCGCTTGAACGCGGTATCCACGGCGATTCGTTTTCCGTCAACTAGTTCAAATCCATCTTTCAGCAGTTTGCGGTGCGGCTTAATGTCGAGGTTCCACCGCTCGAATTTCTTTACCTCGCCCTGTTCCTCGCTCACGACAACCGCAGTCACCGTTTCTCGCATCCATTGAATCTTGCGACGGCGGAATTGCACCTCTTGTTCGTCGCCAATCTTCGGGATTTCCTTCTCCAGTTCCTCAATACGTTTCTGCCACAGCGGAAGTATCAGGTTGTAGAGACGCACGCAAGTCACCTTGTCGATGCACACGATCATCGACTTGCCGCTCTCCCAAGAAGCCGAATAATGCTGGACAAAATCCTCGGCTATCTGACGCAGGCGCTTTTCTGCCGTAAGAATGTGGTACTCCCGCTTGAGCTCCGCTTCGAGCCGCTGCGCAACATCAATGTCTTCGATCTCTAGTTGTTCCAGTTTTTCCGCGATCTTGACGTTCAGGTTCGGCGTGGCGATGCCCAGCTTCTCCCCACGGGCGTCATAGTAGAGTGGCACGGTGGCGCCATCGTCTACCGCACGCTGAAAGTCGTAGGTGCTCACGTATTCGCCGAACACGCGGCGCGTAATCTCATCGTCTTTGAATAGCGGCGTACCGGTGAAACCCAGATAGCTGGCATTGGGAAGTGCATTACGCATGTTCAGGGCGAGAAGTCCGTACTGTGTCCGGTGCGCTTCATCGCTCAATACAACAATGTCGTCCCTTTGTGTCCAGCCCGTGCTTGGATCTACGCTTTCATTGAACTTCTGGATGAGCGTGAAGACGAATGCCTTCTGCTGGCAAAGCATGCTCTGAAGGCTACGGCCCGACGAGGCTCGGCAGGGATCGCGCTTGTTGTCCACCACTCCGCAGCCGGCGAATGTGTTGTAAATCTGCCAGTCCAAGTCTTCGCGGTCTGTGCAGACCAAGAACGTGAAGTTGCCGCCTATCTTGCGGTGAGCTTTCCGGGTGAAGAAGACCATGCTGTAACTCTTGCCACTACCCTGCGTGTGCCAGAACACGCCCAGCTTCCCGTCACGGGCCTTCCGCTCCTGCAGGCTCGCCAGCGCTTTGTTCACACCCAGGTACTGATGATTGTGCGCAACGATCTTGACTGTCGGGCCAGTGCTCCTGTCAAACAGGATGAAGTTCTCAAAAACGTCGAGCAGGTTCTCTTTGCGCAATACGCCTTTGAGCAGCGTCTCCATGTCCACCACGCCCGGTTCATCCTCGTTCAACCGCTTCCACTCGTGAAAATGCCCGTACTCGCTGGTGACACTGCCCAGCTTGGCTTTGTCACCGTTCCCGATTACGATGATCGCGTTGTGGTGGAAGACGTGGGGAATGGTGTCGCGGTAGTCGGAGAGATTCTCGTCATAAGCGCGCCTCAGGTCCCTATGGATGTTCTTGCATTCCATGAAAACCAGCGGGATGCCATTCACGAACCCCACCAAGTCCGCGCGGCGATGGTAGATCGGACCGCGTATCCACAGTTCACGCACGCAAAGAAATTCGTTTTCACTCGGATGCTCGAAGTCGAAGATGCGCAATCGCGTCTCGACAAGCTTGTTGTCGGTATCGCGGTACGTCACCTGCACGCCGTCGCGCAGCAGATCGTATTTCTCGCGGTTAGCGACCGTGATCGTTTGGCTCGCGCTGATCTCGCTAATCTGGCGGATTGCTTCGTCGTAGGCTGCTTCCGGCAACCCTTTGTTCAGTTTCGTGAGCGCGGCGCGCAGGTCGCGGGTAAGGACAACCTCACGGTCACTCATTCGCCCCAATAGGCCTTCCGGCCCGAAATCCTCATCGTTATATGCGTAGACAGATTTCCAGTCGAGTTTCTGGTGAAGGTAATCCGCGGTCGTTTTCTGGACGAGCGTGTCCTCATTGAATTTCATACCTCAACCTCACCGCTCATCAATCTGGGGAGGAGGAGGTCGCGGGTGCCGCGGAGCTTTAGGTTTTGAGCCTGCAGGACGCCCTTCTGATCAATAAGCAGCTCGACCACCTCTCGGAAGGCTAGCTGCAAGGGTTTCGGGGGAATCAAAATTTGCGCTGCGGTAAGGACCCTAGCATTCGCGTTTGGCTGTGCAGCGCCACCTATACGTGAGCGAACAAAATCCTTGTAAGCCTCCGACTCAACAGAGGTCCCGACGATAAAATTGTCGATCTCCGAGTTGATTCGCAAGCGGACGAGATACGACGCGAAAACAGCGTCAGGGATGCGGCTATCGAGGCGTTTGGCGAAGCCAACAGTCGCGCCGGTGCGAGCGATAACGATTTCTCCCTCGTGGAGCAGAAACTTGTCCAATTTGTCTTCTGGGATCGAGCAATATGGAACTGAGGACCAATCAATTTGGTCCGGCACGATATCAGTGATGCGAAGGAACTTGGGGCCCACCTCTTCAGGTTCAGCACTTGCTGTATATCCATAGTCCACTGAACTACAAATCTCGTTCAATTGCTTCCGCCCCCACCCGTCCGGCACGCCGTCAATGATCTTCACATGCTCGTGGCCGGAGAAGCGGAAGCGGACGAACCACTCCTGATAGAGAAGTCGCGCCGCTTCCTCCAAGAGCCGGATGCGTCGCCGGTTGTTTTCGATGAGGTCGTCGTATGCCGACAATACGTCGGCAATTCGACGTTGGGTGGAAAGCGGCGGAATACGAATTGGGACCTTAGCCAGTTTTTCTCGGGGTAGGTGCTTAATCGTCGAGCCGGTGAACAGTCCGGAGAACTCATTATTCCTACCCATCTTTAGAAATGAATAGAACAGGAAGCGACTATCCAGACATTCGTGAGGACGGATGCGGTGTAACGCTTTCTGGATCATCATGCCCGGAACTTGATTGCGCCAAATCGCGCAGCGTCCCGGCTCTCCACCCTCGCACATCACAATGTCGCCATCCTTCAGCCCGTAGCGGTCGAACTCCCTTGGCTCAACCCTCATCTCACGTAAATTTCCGAGGTCAAAGCTGCCCCAGCGAACATTCAGATTTGCGAGATAGGGCATCAATTCGCCCTTATTCTTTTGCTGATCAAGCATTTTGCCCAAGCAGAAGTCCGCCACCTCTTCAAGAAGTTTGGGCTCCGAAGTCAAGCGCTTAGCTCCTTGAACATTCGCGAAATCCGCTCGGCTAGCAGCGTTGCCTCTCCGTTCAGTCCTTCTAGTTCTACATGGATGTCATGCATGGCCTCTTCAAAGTCGAAATCCTCGTCCACTTCCTCGGGCGTCACACCGACGTAGCGTCCCGGCGTGAGGCTCCAGTCATTACGCTCGATCTCAGCGCGGTCCACGAGCTTGACGAGGCCGGGAACGTCGGCCAGCTTCGCATCTGGAAATCGTTCGGTAAGCCAGGCGGCGTGCCGATGGAAGTAGCGCACGAGCCGAAGCTGGTCGACCAGGGCGCGCCGGGCTTCCTGGCATGCCTTGCGTGCCCGGTTGATCTCGCGCGAGTTCCAGCCATTTTCCTTGCCGCCGCAATCTATTTCGCCGGCTTCGATCACACGGCTCAGGAGCTTGAAAAGGTGATCGGCTTGGCGGGCCAGATCGCGTGTGCGTTCGGCAGTGAGGATCGAGTGCTCGACCGCCTTGTGCAGCGTGGCGGCGGTCGCGTCGTTCCTGGGCGTGGGCAGTGCACCCAGATCTCTCGCGAAGGCCTGGCTGTCTTTGCTAAAAATGGCTAATGCGGGATCTAGTTCTTTGGCTGCCCCACGGCTGGTGGCATCAGCAGCCAAACGCCCAAGGTTGGGCCTGGTCAGTTGAATGGCTGTTTCAACGGACTTTATGAATCCCTTCTCCAAGGCCGTAACACCTGTAGCCTCCTCTTTCGAGTTGTGCAAATGCTGGGCAACAAGCGCGCGGAATCGCTCCGGCTGGCCTCGGTATAGCCAGACGATAGAGAGCAGGTTCTGTAGCTGCTCGGGACTGAAGTCATAAATTTTGCGGGTGAGCTTGCGGTAGACGCCGCGGGCGTCGAGCATTAGCACCTTGTCGGCGTGCTCGGCTGGTTTGCGCTTGTCGAGAAACCAAAGGTCACAAGGAACCGTGCGGGTGTAGAAGAAGTTGGGCCGGATGGCGACCATAATGTCCACATGACCGGTTTCGACCAGCTTGCGGCGAACTTTGGCCTCATCGCGGCCGGCGCCGGAAGCCTGGGAGGACATGACGAAACCGGCCCGGCCGCGCGGATTCAAGTAGCTGTAGAAGTATTGAATCCAGAGATAATTCGCGTTCTGCACGCGGCCCTTGGCTTTGGCATCCCCGTTCTTTTTACCTTTTGCAGTCGTTACGCCCGGTAGGCCGAATGGCAGTCGAGGATCGTTTTCGATCTTGCCGGCGTCCACCTCGTCCACATTGAAGGGCGGATTGGCCATGACGTAATCGCACTTCTTGAGGAGATTGAGCGGGTCTTCGTAATAGGTGAGCGCCTGACGGATGTCGCCCTCAAGACCGTGCACGGCGAGGTTCATCTTGGCGAGGTTGATGGTGGTCTTGTTCTTTTCTAGGCCGCGGAAGGTGAGCTTTTCAGAGGGGTTCTGGTGGCGCCGCTCGACGATATGGGCGCTCTGCACGAACATGCCACCGGAACCGCAGGCGGGATCGAAGACCGTTCCAGCGATCGGTTCCAGCACATTGGCGATCAAAGAGACGAGTGAGATGGGTGTGAAGAACTCGCCGCCATCGTGGGCTTTTTGATCGGCGAACTGCGTCAGGAAGTATTCGTAGATGCGGCCGAACACGTCCCCGGAAACCGTGTTCAGCTCTTCGGGGTTGAGCGTCCGGATCAGATCGCCGAGCAGGTCGTAGGGGATGCTCTGGTATTCCTGCTTGGGCAGGATGCCGCGAAGGGTCTCGTAGTCGGACTCGATGCTTTCCATGGCGCGGATGACGATTTGCGGCAGACCGGGATCGCCCGCCTTTGAGACGAAGAAGTCGAACTGCGCTTCCGGCCGGAGGAAGATCGCGCCCTTTTGGCTGAAATCCTCCTTGGTGAGCGCCCGCTTTACGCCGCCGCGGCTGGGCAGGCTGGCCTCGATGGCCGGTTTGACGGCCAGGAATCGGCTATAAGCATGCCGGAGAAAGATGAGGCCCATGACCGGCATGAAGTATTCGTTGCTCGCCAGTTCCGAACCTGACCGCAACAGGTCCGCGGCACGCCAAAGCCGTGCCTCAATAGCTTCGATGTTCTCCAATTGGGCCATTCACATTACGCCAGAGCTTGAAGGTGAGTGTCAGGATTCCGACACACTACTTTAGCCAAAAGAATTCAATCCGCCAATGACATCACGGAGTCGGGCGCCTCGAATCCACGAGGAAGGCGAGCAAATCCTTTCCGCTTCCGCCCCAAGCAATAGATTCCGAGTCTGCCTTATACTCGTTCCGAATGGCAGGATCGAAGGGATTGTGGATCGCGGTTGGCGGCGGAACCCACGCTGACAAGGTCGACGCCAGTATCTATTACAACGGGCAGTTCACGACAACTGTCCCGAAATCGCAGGTAAGTCCTCGCACAGCTGAGCTAGTCATCGTGTCCATACAGGGCACTGGTGCTGATTACATCGGCATCAGCCAGGCAGGTCGGTTAGTGGCAGTCGATCAGACTACGATCGCCATTTCAAATCTCGTTGAGTTGAAGTCCATGACCATCGAGCGGATCACGAGAAAGCTGCCTCCCAGACTGGCGCGTCGATTCGTGCCACCTACTAATGGAGTCTATCGCGTGTCCCCGCGACTGTGGAGCGAAATCTTGAAAATTGTCAGTAGCGCGCCGAACACTCGAAGGAGAGTCCGAGAACTACGACAAGCAGTAGCTGAGGCTGAACGTCCCAAACGCCGAATCGAGGGCGGATTAGAAGTATTCGAGCGCGACGCGATTGCGTCGTCATTGCAAGTTTTTGGCGGTTCCACCTTTCGGAAAAGAATACTGCGAGAAGCAGGGGTAGGCGGGGTTGGACCGAATGCCCCGTTCCTTCGTCGGCTTGAGACAGTGGCTGTTCGTGAGGATGCGCAGATCAACCACGATCAGATTACTTTTCCGGGCATGGAAGTGGCTTACGCCAGTGCGGTCGGATCAGTGCTACTCAGGGGAAATGGGCAGTATCTTACGATCTTAAATTGTAACCGCCAGCCCTTGGAGCAAACACTCGGTGTCGATCTTATCTATTACAACCACCGGTTCGATTCCTTTGTGCTGGTGCAGTACAAACGGATGACCGAGGGTGACCACGGGGCAGAGTACCGCCCTCAAAATGATCATAACCACCAAAAGGAGCTGGCCCGGATGGTAACTGCCGACAAGCTGCTCAGAGCGTTACCAAAGCCTCGCGATGGAGGAACTAAGACTTATCGCCTCTCGGGAAGGCCGTTCTTTCTAAAACTTTGCGAAGCCAAAGCCAAAGTCGCTCTGGACGCGGGGATGGTTTCAGGAATGTACATCCCGCTTGAGCTATGGCGCCTACTGCTCAAGTCTCCCGTAGTACGCGGCCCTAAAGGAGGAGTTGCCCTCAGATGGGAAAACTCAAGGAGGCTGACCAACGGAGAATTCACCAATCTATTACGTAACGGCTGGATTGGGTCAGCTGCGGGTGAGTCGAAAGAACTTTCACGAATCATAGAGCAAGTGCTCGCGGGAGGACGAATGCTAGTGCTCGCTGCCACAAGCAGAGGTCCTCGTTACGAAGACTTCCGCCGCGACGACTGGGGTCGGTTTGCGGCCGAGGACGATTCCTCCGCGGCGATTTAGAAGACGGATAGGCGGGAATTTGACGCGCCGGTCCTCCTTTCCCGAGTTTGAGCACACTCGTAACACACAAAATCTCCAAACGTCTTCTGCTTTCTTTGCCATAGACGTTTAGGCGGCTGATCGGCCGTCAGTCGCTCGCCGGTTTACTCCCCTTCTCCGCAACCAGCAAACTACTGCATGTCATGATTCACGACGTGCCTCCCTCACAGCGGGCAACGCTATCCTGGGTCGGCCCGCGCGCCCTCCGAATATACTGATGCTATGGCACTCCCCGGCCGTCTTCCATCTGAAGTCGACGTGGTCGTTATCGGCGCCGGCTTCGCGGGTGCCTCAGCTGCCGAAGCGCTGGCACTGGCCGGTGTGACGAGCGGCGTAGTTCTCGAACGGGAGCTTCTGCCCGGAAGCCACGCATCCGGCCGCAACGCTGCGATGGCACGCCAACTCGATGAGGATCCCGTCCTTCTGAAGCTAGCCGTTGAAGGCGTTCGTCGGCTCCGCGCAAAAAATGTTGATGGACGCCCCGTCCTGCGCCAGACGGGCGGCCTGTACCTGATTCATGGAAAGTCTGACCGAGCCGCCGAATGGCGTGCGCTATTGCATCACTACTGCGTGCCCTCGGAACTGTGGCCCGCTGCCAAGGCGAGGCAGCGCTTCCTGTTCCTGAGAGAGTTTGAGTTTGACTACGCGCTTTTCTGTCCCACCGACGGAATCGTTGACATCCACGCTCTCCTGAGCGACCTCCTGGCGGAGGCCACGGCCGCGGGCTTTGAGGTGATCACCGGGGCTGCTACAATTTCTGCCCGAGAGGAATCAATGGCGAATTTGGCTAATGTGGTACAGCAGTTGAAGCAAGAAAGGGGTCAAGCGCAGAGGAGAATCGAACAACTGGACGAGGCTTTAAAGGCTCTGGGCAGTCTCGGCGGGTTGCGCGGAAGAGTCGGGCGCGCTCAGACACTTGGCAAGAAACGAAGAACCATGTCAGCGGCGGCGCGCAAGCGAATTGCGGCGGCCCAGCGCGCACGCTGGGCGAAATGGAAAGCAGCCAAACGAAACAAATAAGCGAAGACCGCTGGAGAGTGGAGCGTGAGCGAGTCGCATCGATCACGTCTTT
Source organism: Acidobacteriaceae bacterium (assembly GCA_003132325.1). Classification (GTDB taxonomy): domain Bacteria; phylum Acidobacteriota; class Terriglobia; order Terriglobales; family Acidobacteriaceae; genus Acidiflorens. The sequence goes on along the minus strand of PKXK01000200.1, from coordinate 21,024 downwards.
AGTGATGGATCGGAGAAAAGATCCGCCTGCGCAGCATCATCTTCTCGAGCCTGGAAGTTGCTCAACCCAACGCCAACCAGCCGATAGCGCTTCTGTGGACTGAGTTTCACTCGTTCCCGAAGGCTCAGCGCAATGTCCGTCAACTCTTCGCAGGAGGAGGGAGGCGAGCCCGGCGTATGGCTGCGCGTAAGAAGCTTGAACTCGCTCGTCTTCAGTTTGAGCACCACCGTCCGCGCAATCCGCGACTCTTTGCGCGAGGCCGACCAAACCTTTTCTGCGAGTCGCCGTATCATTGGATCGGTTTCGGCCAAAGGAACGTCAAACTCGAAAGTATCCTCAGCGGATATCGATTGCGTAGGTCGGTCCGGAACCACCTCAGTGTCGTCGATGCCGCGAGCGAGTTCGTGTAGCCGCACACCATAGCGGCCGAACTCGTGTTCGAGCACCGACAAATCTATCTTTCGCAAATCGGCAACTGTCTGTATTCCGAACTTCGCCAATTTCTCTCCGGTAACTTTCCCGACTCCGGGCAAACGTCCAACCGGCAATGGCAGCAGAAATGCCTCGATCTCATCAGGCTGGATGACGAAGAGTCCATCCGGTTTGCGCCAGTCAGACGCAAGCTTGGCTAAAAACTTGTTCGGCGCTACGCCCGCAGAAGCAGTCAGGTTCAATTCTTGGCGGATTTGCTCACGAATTGTGCGCGCCACTAGGGTGGCGGTCGGCAAGCCCGTCTTGTTCTCGGTGACATCGAGATACGCTTCGTCGAGCGACAGCGGTTCGATCAGGTCCGTGTGACGCGTGAATATTTCCCGCACACTCTTCGAAACCGCCCGATAGCGTGTGAAATTCGGAGCGACGAATATCGCCTCGGGACACAGGCGTTCAGCGCGTACTGCTGGCATCGCTGAACGAACCCCGAACTTCCTAGCCTCGTACGAAGCCGCGCAGACAACCGAGCGGTTGCCCTTCCAAGCGACAACTACGGGCTTGCCACACAATTGCGGATCGTCACGCTGCTCGACAGATGCATAGAACGCGTCCATGTCGACATGGATGATTTTTCGCACGATCGTTCGGGGACACGGACTAACCGATTGCTTTGACGCGGTGCCTATGGGGCCTTGGAAAGTTCAGCACAATTTCGTGCTTCTGCACTTCCAGTGTCTCTGAGGGAATCAAGACCGCGCGATTCTGGGGAAGGTTCCCGCCGAACATGCGCGCTATGTTGAACAGTGAACGGCTCCCGCACACCAGACACCGGTCGTGCGGGCTGTCACTTACGACGTCACATTCAGCACACAGGACCGCGTTTTGCAGGGCAACTGCGTTGAGACCCCTGCCTATTTGAAAAGAGCCATCCACCTGGGAACCCTTCATAACAGAACCTCGGGAGATTACTTTGATTGTATTTAACCCTTGTCGGACGGATTTGTTTCCACCACGATCGTGCCATCCTGACCAGCCCTGAGGCTGTAGTCGCTCCTTTGCTGGCGGTCTGGTCCGTTCATTCGCCGCGACCGCTGTGTCCGTAAAACTGCACCTTCCCATCAACCACGTTGGCGATGTATTGTCGGTCCCTCAGGCACTGCATGACCTTCTTCCCTTCCCGGGAGAGCTGCACCCAACGGGATTGCGTTTTCGGGTTCTGCTCAAGCCCTCGCAGCATCTGTCCTTCAAACTTGAAATCGACCTCCCGCAGCCTGGATCGGCTTGTCCTACGGACCGAATAGCTCCCGCTTTCGAGCGTGACCGTCCCGAAGTCTTCGACCAGCGCCTGGCGCCACACCGAAATCAGAGTCTCTTCTACGCTCGCGTTCATCGTTACCCGTTCCCAGGCGAATTACCGAACACGCCATCAATCTTTCTCATGATTCGATCGGCCCACTGCACGGCTGACGAGATCAGGTACTCGGTTCGCGGGCTGGGCCGGCTGTCGCCCAGGTCTTCCGGTGTCTTAAGATGCCGCGCCACCAGGATCCCGGCCACAATGGCCAGCACACGTTTGCGTCCTTCATCCATTCTGTGGTGTTCACCAGTCTGATTCTGAATCAATTCCGTCAACTAACAACGAGAAAAGCCCCGCTATGCGTCACAAGCCTCAAGCAATGTCTGTCCCGCCTTGCGCTCGAGACGCGCCAGCCGATGTTCGAACTCTGCCTTTGTCCGGCGATAGACGGTCGGCGAGATCATGCTCGCCTGGTTCGCGCGCCGGAGTTCCGAAAGGGCTTTACGCACAATCCCAAGCGCGTGTTGCGGCTGTCGAACTTTGTGCTCGAAGTGGATGGCTAGCTGTTCGTAAGCCTTGTATCCCTCACGGGAATTACCCAGCATGCTCTCCCAAAGCTCCTGTGCAAGATGCACGTCCCCGTCACGCTTGGCCAACCGTGCCAGTGCCGTGCGGGTAGCACGGTCAGTTTCGGTTGGCAGTGTCGAGGCAATGGATTGCTCATACAATTTGCGCGCGCGCTTGATCTCGCCACGCCGCTCGCACATGCGCGACACCCCGTACAATTCCAGTCCATCCTGACTGGACGATTCCTCTCCGAGGAGTGACAGAATTCGACCCGCGAGCCCGGCAAGGCCGCGCAGGTCCATCTGGTTATGTTCAAAGACGGGCACGAGCGGCTCGGCATGGCCGTGGCGCACGAAGTTCAGATAGATCCTCGGAATTAGCTCCGATACCAGATCGTCGCCTCTGTCCCATCCGAGCACATGACGTTCGAGTTGCGACAGGCGTACCGACCCAAGCCGTAGGCGCCAGAGATTTCGCGCCGGATGCAGGAAATCGAGATGGGCCCGCGGTGCCGGCGGAGGAATCGCCCGGGTCATTCGGTACCGGGTTTCGAGCAGCGGCCAGTCGAACGATTTCCCATTGAATGTGACCAGCACCGGACGTTCCGCCAGGCGCTCGGCGAGCGCCGCGAGCAAAGAACGTTCTTCGCTGTACTCACGCATGAACAACTGCTCGACTTCGAGGCCTCCGCCTTCCCACCATGCCAGGCCGACCAGAAACGGATACGTTCCGGTTCCGCCCATCAATCCTGTAGTCTCGGTGTCAAGAAAGAGCCACTGCTGTCGGTCAAGCGCTTCCTCCGGAGCTTCCGGGGCCAGTAATTTCAGGGCGGCTGCTCCTGGAACGCACGGAGCATGGCCACCGTGCCAACAGTGCAGCGACAGGTGTTCCCCATGGAGGTTCTGTTTGACCGAGGCGCCCAGAATGAGCGCCAGTCTGTCGGATCCAATGGCAGATCCCGACTCGCGGCGGAGAGATCCCAACAGAACCTGATTCTCTTCTGGTTCCGTCTCAGACCCTAATCGCCGGAAGCTCGGCGGACGCTGCAGGGCCTTCAGCCTGGCAAAGCGGTCAATCGCGGCGCGGCTCGCGCTAATTGCCATGCTCGCTTCCCTTCGCGGCGTCGGCCGGGATACAGGATTCTTTGGTTAGTAGTCGCTCAAGGATCGTCAAGGCCACTTCCTTCGGGCGTTCACGCTTGTCCCCAACAGGTCCGACACAGGAAGGGCATCCGTTCTGACATGGACACGCCGCGATGAGCCCATACGTACATTCAAACAGCGCGTTCGAGATCCGATACAGCGGCTCGCTGAATCCAATCCCGCCGGGGTACGCATCGTAAAGATAAAGATTGGGTTCGAAGAATGCCGCCGTCTCCGCGGATGGTGGCGCCGCGAACTCCTGCCAATTGATTTCTGAAGCCGCGCTCGGTGGACGTTCGCCCACCGCTGTGCCAAGGTCCCGCCGGTCACACATCAACAGCAACGTCGCCATAGACCCAAGGGCATAAAGCAACCCAAAGATGCCGCTCTGCCGCTCGGAAAGCGTGAAGGGCAATTCCGCTAACAGGCTGTGCCCGAGCGTCACCCAGAATGCGGTCGTGTGCATCTCGTTCTCCGGCAGCTCAAGCTTCCCGGAGCCTACGTTCTCGTTGCTGAAGAACTTGATTTTCTTGAAACCGACGACTTGCGACCGTACCAGCACGTCGCCATGCGCCCGCGCCCCTGGTCCTGGGATGCTTTCTTCCTCCGCGATTTCAAGAACCCTAACTTGCGTATAGCGGATCGCGTCCGTGAAATAGTCCACGTTCACACGCTTCACATATGCCTTGCGCTTCTCGAAATCCAGCCGCTCGACGTGGTACTGCTGCCCCTGGTGGATGTAGATGGCCTTGGGATGAACCGTCGTAAGCGCGGAGGAGAAATCCACCTCTCCGATCACTTTGGGCTCGCCATTCCCTTCCCCTTGCGTGTCGATGATCACGAAGTTGTCCGAGGTCACCGATCGCAAACTGATCGTGTCCGCCGGATACGCTTCCTGCACCCAGTGCCAGTTCCCGCCGCTCTTATGCAGGAACCCAGCTTCGCCAAGCCGCTCGCAGATCTCCGTCAGATCCACGTTGCCGAATCGTTCATCGGGCGAAAGTGGCAACTCGAAGGCCGCACACTTCAAATGGTTCACGAGGATCTCGAGGTTGTCTGGTTGAATGTGGGCGTGCTCGGGTGAGCTTCCGAAAAAGTAATCCGGGTGTTGCACGATGAATTGGTCGAGCGGCGCCGATGACGCAACGAATACCGCACACGAACTCCCGCTACGCCGCCCGGCACGGCCGACTCTCTGCCAGGTCGAAGCAATGGAGCCCGCATAGCCTGCCATCACGCAAGCATCGAGCGAGCCAATATCGATTCCCAACTCAAGAGCATTTGTCGTCACGATTCCGCGTATCCGGCCTTCGCGCAGCCCGCGTTCAATCTCGCGCCGTTCTCCTGGCAGATACCCACCCCGGTAGCCGCGGACTGGTTCCGCTTGGCCGGGTTTCGGCGGATTTGCCTGCTGCAAATAGGTGAGCAGGACCTCGGTGTGCAATCGGCTGTTAGCAAAGACAATCGTTTGCAGCTTCCGTGCCAGCAGTTCCTTGGCTACGCGGGTGGCTTCATTGATATAGCTGCGCCGGATTCCGAGGTTGCGATTGATTACCGGAGGATTGTAGAAAACAAATACTTTCTCTCCCGCGGGCGCGCCATTCTCTTCGACAACCTCGACTTCCCTTTCGATGAGTTGCGAGGCCATTTCGCCGGGATTCGCAATGGTGGCGGAACAACAGATGAACCGGGGATTCGAGCCGTAGAACTGCGCGACGCGCCTCAATCGCCGCAGCACATTGGCAAGATGGCTACCGAACACGCCGCGATACGTGTGCAATTCATCGAGCACGATGTAGCGCAGGTTTTCAAACAGCCGCATCCACTTGGTGTGGTGCGGCAGGATTCCGGTGTGGAGCATGTCCGGATTCGTGAGCACGATATGTCCGCGCTCCCGGATCGCCTTGCGGGCATCGCTTGGAGTATCACCGTCATAAGTGAACACTCCAAAGAGGTCACTGAGCCGCTTCGAAAGGTCGTGCAATTCTGCAAGTTGGTCTTGGGCCAGTGCCTTGGTGGGAAACAAATAAAGTGCACGGGTGTCGGGATTCTCCAGGACCGCGTTCAATACCGGCAGGTTGTAGCAAAGCGTTTTGCCGGATGCCGTCGGCGTCACTACCACAACGTCCTTCCCGTCGTGCACCAAGTCGGCTGTAGCGGCCTGATGCGAATACAGTTCCTGGATTCCTTTCGCGTGGTACGCCTCAGACAAGGCACTTGTCACCCAAGCCGATATGGGCCGAAACTTGGCTTCTCGGGCCGGAATCTGCCTTACGGCCGTCAGCACTTCCTCCTGCCGATAATGCGCGACCAGCGATCCGAGAATGTTGTGCACCGTTTCGAGAGTTGCTGGCCGGCGCGGGGCTAAGGACTCGAAAGCGGACATGATGAACTCCAGTCTTATTCGCCTTTTCTTCGCCTAGCCTAGCATCTCCCTATCGCTAACGCAATCCCTTAGAGGGTGACCTGCCCCCTATTTTCGTTCACGGGATAGTACGACAAGTTGGTCGACATCGTGTTGTCGAAGGGGATATCCGCACAATTCGGGACAAGGATTCATTCAGCTCGGCGCCAGTTGTGACGTTCTAATGGTGCTGAGAAGGTCCGCCAAGTTCGGTTTTAAAGACAAGAAGCATGATTGCAGACAGAACCACGGTCCCGTTGTCTGCCTTAGGTTCCGCAGTGACAATGACGGAGGAACATCCAAAGCCTGAGGCACAGCACGACCAGAGCGAGGAACAACAAAACACCAGCAGCTAACAGAAGCCAGATGTAGCGCCACTTCTCTTCGTTGAAAAGCTGGTTGACTGTACTCTTCGAGTTCATTGTGTCAAACATGAAATCACCCTTTGCTGCGTATTACTCGCCCATCGCCTCTCCAAATGAGACCGCACAGATCCTTCTCGCTGGCCACGAATATCCTCATCTGACAGGCACCACAATACCCAATCGATCCCTACTACGAGCCGCAGGTATCGGCGACAACAGGGGTATGAACAACCCCTCTCTGCGTCGGCTGGTTGTGGGGAAACGCAGCTGAGCCTAAGAAGAAGGGTGAACCTCAACCGAGGTTGGAAGCAAGCCGCCCACAAGGCTTGGTCGCGGACGGCTCGCCAGAGCTCACGCCTGCTGACGGGGCCTCACGAGCGGCTGCGGCGCAGATAGTAGCACAGTGATGTAGTCGCGAGAAAGCCCGGGGTCGTGCGATATCCTCACTCAGATGGCCTCGACGCTGCAGATCGCTGCTTCAGACGCCGTCCATCGAATTCGCCGCGTGCAGGCAATCACCATCGCTTGGATGGGCGTGGAAGCCGCGGTGTCCCTGTTCTCGGCGTGGCGAGCACGCAGCCCCGCACTGCTGGCCTTCGGCGGAGATAGTGCCGTTGAACTCCTCTCGGCCGTAGTCGTTCTCCGGAGGTTTCGCACAAATGCCGCACACGAGCACACGGAAAGACGGGCGGCTCGCGTCGCGGGCCTATTCCTGTTCGCGTTGGCTGCCTACGTGGCCCTCGCGTCATTCATGAGTTTGCTGGGACACAGCGAACCCAAGCCCAGCGCCCTGGGGATCGCCGTCTTGGTCGTGGCAGCTGCTGGGATGCCCTGGCTCGCGAGGGAGAAGCGCAAATTGTCCCGCAGCCACAGGAAGTGCCGTGCTGCGAGCAGATGCCGCGGAGTCAGCGTTGTGTGCCTACCTTTCGGTGATTGCGTTGGTAGGGCTGGGGATGAACGCCATTTGGCGCATGAGATGGGCCGATCCAGTTGCGGCGCTCGTCATTCTGCCGCTCATACTCTGCGAAGGTCGGGAAGCTATACGCGGCAAGCCGTGCGGCTGTTGCTGATCTGGGCGCTCATAGCATGGCCGGCCGGATCAGAGTTCCGATTGCCGCTCGGCTGGCTTGCTAAGGTCTCCTCGCCTGGCATAGATTTGGCGCGATGGCCTTATAGTTGAGGCTAGTCCCAACAGGGACCGCGGTCTGCCTGTGCGCGAGACCGCTCCCGGCGGCAGTGCTATGGAACAACTCGACCCACTCCGTCCACAACACCCTCTGAGGCAGCGGACACAAACCAATCGATGGGCCTTCTCGATAATCACGATTGCGATCGCAGCCGTTCTCCTTTTCCTCGTGCTTCGCGCAAGAATTCAGGGGGCGGAGATCCCGCGCCCGCTACTGGTCGCTGTGGTGGCAGGCTTCGGCGCCGTGATCTCGGTGGGGACTTGGTTCTTGGTCCGTGCCCTACAAGAGTACCGTGCAAGCAAAGATCAGTTTCAGCAGATGGCAAGCAATATCCGGGAAATCTTCTGGACGATTGACGCCGGCACCCGGCGCGCGATTTACGTCAACGATGCCTACGAAACGATCACTGGCCGATCATGCCAGTCACTGATGGAGAATCCGACCTCATATGAGGACCTCATCCACCCCGAAGACCGCGGGCATGTTCTGGCAAAACTGGAAGAAGCTACGCAGACCGGCCAATTCGATGAACGGTTCCGCATCCTCTGTACTAATGGCGAAGTCCGGTGGGTCAAGGTGCATGGGTTCCCGGTACGAGACAGTTCCGGTAAGATTCTCCGCCTTGTAGGGACTGCGCAGGAAATTACCGCGCAGAAACAGGCAGAAGACCAAGTTGGCAAAAACCTTGCCAAGGCCGAATCGGCATGGGCCGAAGCCGATGCGCTGCGTAAAGCCACACTTGCGCTTACGCAAGACCTGCGCATGGATTTCGTTATGGACGCGCTGCTGAGATCGCTGGCGGACATAGTTCCATACACCTGCGCGCGGGTCCTGGTTCCGGAAGGTGGACCCCACTGGCTGGCGCTGGGGGAAAAGCTCTGTCCCGAGCCCGCGGACAAATTCTATAGATCCCCGCTGACTCTCATCGCTGACAAATCTCCGTTCTTGCAGCGGATATCAGTCGAACAAAAGAGCGTGTTGATCCCGGACACGAACCAGGAGGAAGGATGGAAAACCTTCAAGGGACATAAACAATTTCGATCCTGGCTGTGCGTGCCCTTGGTCGCATCCGAAGAATTCTTGGGATTTCTTTCCGCCGGCCATACCGATCCGAATCGCTATACACAGGAGCATCTCAGGCGTACTGAATTGCTGGCCATTCCCGCTGCCGCGGCAATCCAAAACGCTCGCCTTTACCAGACCGCACAAATCTACGGCTCCGAGCTCGAAAAACGAATCGTTGATCTCAAGCAAGCCGAAGCCGCTCTGGCCCAGGCACAAGGAGACCGCCAAGTCTCCGAAGAGAAGTTTCAAAAGGTCTTTCGCTCCAGTCCAATTCCCTTCTCCATCACAACCGTGAAAGAAGGCAGGTTCCTGGATGTGAATGGCGCCTTCGAGCAAAGATACGGCTATTCGCGCGAAGAGGTACTTGGCCGCACCGTCAATGAACTGAGGATTTGGGAAGATCCGTCAGACCGCGTGCGCATGACCACGCAACTCCAGCAAGGTCCGATCCGGAACGTGATCACGCGAATTCGTACCAAGTCTGGCGAGATCAAGCTCACAGCCTATTCTGCAGATAGGATCGAATTCGACGGCCAGTCATGTGTTCTTGTTGTCTCGGAAGACCTGCCGGATTACGACCAACAGAAGGTGAATTGAAGATTCGTCGCAGTAGCTTACGGGCCACGGAAATTGGAAATCGTATCCCTCCATTCTGAGTGACTCCTGTCTCGCCCTATAATCGTGAAGAGCAGGGACGACTGTATGGCGGCCGCACCGACCATTCCGGCGTGCCAAGTTTGCCGAGAACGAGTGGCATCACTCCAGCGCAAGGCAGACCATGCCGAGTGCCTGCTGGCGAACGGAAGCAAACTTCGGATTTCTCGGTTTCTAGCGGCTAATGTCGCTACCGGCGACGAGATTGCGTTTCCGCTTTTCACTTCCCCCGTCAACCGAGGAACGGAACTCTACGTCACCAAGAACTCGCGCTTCGGGCACGGTCGCGATTTGTACCAAGCTCCGATCGGGTATGTGACCCAACCCCAGAAAAACAAGCGAAATCAACTGTTCGTCTCGGCTGAAGTTCGCGAAGGGAGCCTGGGCATCTCCTCAATTTTGTTGCGATGTGAGGTTTTGCGTGACTACTTCTACCGTATTCCACGAGGCGGCACTGCTTCCGATCAGTACACCTTCTACGATGTGTTGCGGGTTCCGGCTGGCGCTTCTCCCGCTGAACTTCGCGTCGGATACAAATTGCGGGCCTTGGAGCTCGATTCCGCTGGCGCTCCTCACAGCGATCATGTTGACGTGGAGCGAGCGTTCAACATTTTGGCTCAGCCAGAACTCCGTGCCTGTTATGACGCACTCTTGACCGACGCGGAGGATCCCGCGCCCTTTCCGTATGGCGGCTTCGGCTCCCTGCTTGCTGCTGGCGAGCGCTCTCACGATGGCCGAGCTTTCTTTGCCAACCGCATTTTGGCTTTCCTGCCGGAGCAACGGCAGCGCCAGTTCCATGCCTCACTGCGCAAATGCGACTTCTACGACGACCGTGCTCTGTACCACGATCCTCGCCGCAAGCTCGAGTTTTGGATCGACCACGCCGCGCTGCACATGGTATGGGACTCCAGCTGGAATCAGTGGAAGCATCTGCTGGGAGCCAAGATGCAGATCAATGCAACGTTTGTGCAGAGCGGCAGGTACCAGCGTCGCCTCGACAAATGGGAACTCGCATCGCAGGAAACGGCGTTGCCCAGTCGGCTGGAGGTCAAGCTCCCCGCCGATATCCAGGAACAGATAGAGACTGCGAGGAAAACCTACCACCGGTTTGGACAGTACTCCACCGCATTGGCTCAGATCCGCCTGCGCATCGAGTCGCAAGCAGTGGAGAAATCGGAACTCGAGAAGATGTGCGCGGCTCTGCGTATTCCCGGCGACTTCGACGTCTCTTTGATAAGTTGGCGTCCCGACTATGATCGCTTCTTTTATCGCCAACTCTCTCGCCATGCTCGTCGGATCTATCTGTTTCGTACCGAATACATTCTTGAACTGGAGAAATTCGTTGCTGTCGAAACCCCTCAACTCGGCCATGCCACGTATCTTTTCTCCAAACCCATGAGCATGGAGGGCTTTCTTGAGATCTATACGAAGGTCACGAAAGACGACATCCGTCAGAACCGCCGCAATGTGGCTGAAAAGCTAGGATTCCTTGGGCGCGTCATTCACGGTGCGAATCCGAGAGTCTGGCTCAAGGAATTGCGACGACGCTCGGGAGAGTAGCCCATGGTGGGACAACGACGGTAGCTAGAAGCCGCCGTCGTAGCGCAACGCAGTGACTGAACCACAAGATATTGTCAGACAAGTTCGACTGCTCTTTTTGACGGTCAGGATATTTCAGACCGATAGAAGTGGCGGCGCTCGAAAAGCGGCAGAGGAAGGTCGAAAAATCGCGTCTCCCCCATTTCGAATTCAAATTCCTTCCCACACTCTGGCACGGGGCAGCTTGCTCTGAACTTTTCCTTGTTCTCCCCACCTTCGGTCTGCTGTCCGACGACAACCCAAGTTCCACACTTCGGACATGTGACGCACGAACACGCAATGCGGTCGGCCATACCCGAATTATATGGTGTCCCAGTGCGGCCTTTGCCGCGTCACACGCCACGACCACTATCCCTCACCTCCGCATTGTTCTTGCTAAGTCCGGTACACAGAGAAACAATGGGGTTCAGGAAGAGGAAAAAGTGGATCGACCATCCCGCCGGATCTCTCTTGAAGAAATCGTGAACAGCACTACCCACGGAGTCGGCCTGGTCCTGAGTGTCGCGGGCTTCGTGGTCTTGCTTGCGATGGCGATTGGACATGGCACCGCCTGGCACGTCGTAGGCTGCGCAATTTACGGCAGCACTCTCATTTGCCTCTACCTGGCCTCAACGCTGTACCACGGCATTCCCTCACCCCACCTAAAGCGTGCGCTGAGAATCTTGGATCACTCGGCGATCTATCTGCTGATTGCGGGAACCTACACGCCGTTTCTGCTCGTCAATTTGCGGGGCGGATGGGGATGGTCTCTGCTTGGAATCGTCTGGGGCTGCGCCATGGCTGGGATCGTCTTCAAGTTCTGGTTTGTAGACCATTTCAAGGTCCTCTCCACGGTCCTCTATCTCGCGATGGGCTGGCTCGTAGTGGTGGCCGCCAGACCGCTCGTGACCCATGTCTCGGCTCTCGGACTTCGATGGCTGGTTGCGGGAGGCGTTATGTACACGGTCGGTGTGGTGTTCTTCGCCTCTCGAAAGATTCCATATGGCCACGCCGTTTGGCACCTGTTCGTAATGGCAGGAAGCGTCTGCCACTACTTGGCAGTGCTTTACGCCGTCGTCCTGCCGACGAAAATCTGATCTGCGGTGGCGTGTTGAGCTGGAATTGAGGGCCGGGGCGCTGCGGCACCCTTTCGCCAACACGACACTTGAAAAGCCCTTCTCGACCTGCTTCGCTCGCGCGTGAGTTCCAGGGTGAACTCGGTGAAGAACGACGATCCCGCTTGCGCGGAAGAACATATCCCCCACCCCTTATTCTGGTCAGGATCAGTGGAAGTCGTCGAACACGTGGGGCCGAGCCTCGACTTCGCTGGCCCTTCGCGAAGATGAAGTTCTCCTGATCCTGCAACGCAAAGAATTTGGTTGCCGTACGCACTTTGGGTGGTGACACTCCGCCGGCTTCTGTCGGGCGGGTTAGGAGGAAGCTAAGATGTGCAGCCACAGAATGTTACTGGCACCGATTGCTTCACCAGGTCTGGGACTGAATGCCCACGACCGGCGTCGTTTGACTGACATCTGCTTTCGGTCTAAATAGGACTCACGGACCAGCCCCGCTGTCGACTCGTGGCCCTTGTGACCGGCGTGCCACATCGCGCTCGAAAATGCCGCTTGAGGTCGAACTTAAGGTCCCGCTAGGAAGCCTATACGCCATGGCCACTTTACCGAGACCGTCCGAACCGGCCCCATCTCCATCGCTTCAACTCCTCGAGCCCCTTCTGAACATTCAGCAGGCCGCGAAAATCCTGGGAATTTCCGAGAGCACACTGCGGAATTGGGTGCAGCGCAAGAAAATCGCCCGTGTCAAAGTCGGCGGACGCGTGCTGTTTCGCCCTGATACCATCCGGGAGTTTATCGCGTACAACACTCATCCGGCATCCGACTGAAACTCATGCGCGTTTTCAAGCGTCCTGGCAGTTCCTACTACTACTTTGACTTCGATCTGGACGGCAAGACCCACGTCAAGTCCACGCACCTCAAGAACGAGCGCGAGGCGCTGAGCTACGCCTCTGCTTACCGAACCAAGATCATAAAGCGGGAAGTGGGGCTAGTGGCCGAGGACACGCCGCTGGTCCCCACGTTCAAGCAGTTCCAGGCCCAATTCGATGCCTGGATTGAGACCCAGCACGCCGACCATCCGGGCACAGTGAAATTCTACAAAGGCAATTACCAGATCATGCTGGCATTCGAGGAGATGCGGGACCTCGCCCTCGACCGGATCGATGAAGCGGTGATCGAGCGCCTGAAATTCTGGGCCCTCGGCAGGGTGGGAAAGACGACGGTCAATCGCTACCTGGCAACACTCAGGAAGGCGCTACGCTACGCCTGGCGGAAGCTGAAGATCATCGACCGCGCCCCCGTCATCGAGCAGTATCCAAACGAGCGGCAGGTCGAATACGTCTTCGACCCAAAGGCCTACCAGCAGTGGATCGAGAACGCGGAAGAGCCCCTGCGATCGGCATCGATTCTGGCGCGCAACTCGGGGATCACACGGGTTGAAATGCTGAACCTCGAGAAGGACTGTGTCCTGATCCGCAAACGGCCCGATGAAGACGGCAACTGGGGCGACCTGGTGATCAAGCGCGGATTGAAACGGCGGGCCAGGAAGCGCGTCCTGAAGATCAATGCAGAGGCGAAAGAGGTCCTCGAACGGCTGGTCACGGAATCCAGGTGCCGGCACGTATTCAGCCAGCCCCGTCATCCGGACCGGAAACTCGAGCCCTGGGTGCTCGAATCCGAGATGGGACGTCTCCGGGAGAAGCTGGCCCGTGATAAGATTACAGTCGATCCGGACGCCGGACTTCATACTCTTCGCCACACGTTTTTGACCGAGGCCGGGGAGTATACGGACGCTTTCACGCTGCAGTACATCGCCGGGCACGACACCATCAAGACCACGATGCGGTATGTGCACCCTCGGGCGGAGTCGGTCAGCCGGGCGTTCGGCCGGATCAATCGGAAGAAGAAGCCGGCGCAATCGGCCTAGCGGAACCAGAGGCCGAAGTGGTCGCAGTGGTGCGGATGCAAAAGGTGCATACAAAAACGCATACAGTCGGCGGCGCGAAGGGTTGAAGGTTTGTTTGTAAGTAATTGAAACTAAAGTAGTTTTTAATTTGCGGAAGTGGTGGAACTGGCAGACACACCATCTTGAGGGGGTGGCGCCGAAAGGCGTGGGGGTTCAAATCCCCCCTTCCGCACCAACCCAAAGTAACCCCTTAGTTTTCATAGACCAGTTGACTGCTGCTACCGCGTGTGCTACCTTTTTTTGAAGGGGGGGCACCTGAACCGCGAAGTCAATCTGACCAAACGAGTCCTTACCAGCACGGGGCTGCGCTACTGCCCCGTAGTCCTCGCCGCGAATGGCCGCGTAAAGCCTGATATGGTGCTGGTCAATGGCAAGCCCGAACGCCACACCGAAGGTTGCTATCAGTTGGAATGGCGCGAGGGCAAGAGACGCGTACGGGTTTCAGTCGGCAAAGACCCGGCTGACGCCAGTGCACGAAGGCTCCGCAAGGAAGCAGAGTTGAATGCGGTGAACAATGGCGCGGCTATCGTACCGGATGCAACGGACGGACACAGGCTCGCACAGGCTGTGACCGATTACCTCGAAGACGTACGGTTACGGGTCAGCACGAACAAGGGAAGCGCCAACTTCGGACGCCACAACAGTCACGGATGCTACAGCACCGCGCTAAGCTACTTCCTCGAATCCTGCCACAAGATGACCGTCGAAGAAATCGACAAACGTGACCTTCTGAAGTTTGCCAACTTCCTCCGTGAAGAAAAAGAACAGGCTCCTGTAACCGTGGTCAACAAGTTCGGTATCGTAGTTTCGTTTCTCAAAGCTCAAGGCATCAAAACGAGTGGCCTTGACGGATTGTTGAAGCCATCAGACTGGCCTAGGGCGACGTTGCCCGAGCCTGAGATTTACGAGCAGGAAGAACTCGACAAGCTGTTCGCTCCCTGTGACCCGGAAGAACGGCTGTGGTACGAGTTCTTTCTAATGACCGGCATGCGGGAGCAGGAAGTCATGCACACGTACTGGTCAGACGTAAACTTCGCCGCGTGTACCGTTCGCGTCAGTTACAAACCCGACCGGGGGTGGTCACCGAAGGCGTACAAGGCCCGCACAATCCCAATCCCCGAAAGGCTCGCCGCATCATTAAAGGCGTGGAAAAGCAACCGACCCGACCAGAAATGCCCGTTAGTCTTCCCGACCGCTGGCTGCAAACCGAAGCGCGATTTCCTAGATTGTCTAAAGGCCGTCGCCAGCCGAGCAGGATTAGACCCGGACACGTGCTGGCTTCACAAGTTTCGGTCAACTTTTGCGACCCGTTGTCTGTGTTCGGGGTTAGACCTGCGCACTGTGCAGGAGTATCTGGGTCACTCCGACATGGAATCGACCATGCGCTACCTGAAGCCGTCGCGGTCAGATGCAACGCGGGCCAAGATGAATACGATTTTCTAGTTGACAGGCTGCCTTCGAGTGTGGTACTTTTAAAGATCCAAGCAAAGTGCGCTTTGCGCACAACAAACCAGCGGCGGCGCAATCCGTTGGGGCGGCGTGGGAGCCGCCAAACAGAGCGACTAACCCGTCGTCAAGCATCCCCAGAAAATCGGGGTGCTCATGCCTTCAACGCTATCCATCACAGAGAGACTCGAACGGGCCGACCATGCCCTTACTGCGGCTGAAGTCGCTTCCCTGCTCTCCGTCTCGAAAGTCACCGTCTTTAAACTTGCTAGAGCGAGTAGGATACCCTCTTTTCGAGTTGGCACCTGTGTGCGGTTCGACGGTAAAGCAGTCTCGCAGTGGCTTCGTACGCAGTAGGCAAGGAATGGGGTGCTGTGGGTCACCCCCAACCCGTAAACGCAGCCAAGACGCCCTAATGCACGGGAAACGGCATCCCAGCCGTAGGCGAAGACTAGGCGAAGGGTGCGTACGGACGGAATGTAGCAGTTCCTGACGTACGCCGGGAGAAAGTAGGCGCAAATAAATCCCATACCCTGATTTTTTCCACGCCAGCCTGTAACATCTTGCAACATCGTCTAACATCGCGGCGATAACAGGTGATTTATGGAGTTAGTAGAACCTTGACACGGGGTGTAAGCCTTGGTAATATTGAAACAGTAAGAGTTTGCATCTAGAACGGCTTGGACTTGCTTCAAGCCTGCCAACCGACCTTCGGGCACGGTGGTTTCTCACAAGAGAGATGCGACGGCAGGGATGCCGTAAATGAATCCCAAGCAAGTCGATAGTTGAGACGCGCCTTGACGGGCAAGCACTACCCAAGTTTAGTTCTGGTACTCCGTCAAGGACCAGTCTCACGCTCCTATCGACTACAAATCGATAGGGGCGTTTTCTATTTAGGGGGGAACATGGCGACAGCGACGGCAACGGCGACGGCATACAGCACACAGGCGTCTTATCTCGCCAGCATCGAAGCGAACGTACGACAGGACTTGCTCGCGGCATACGAAAAGTTTTCGAGTGGCGAGTCTGCGTTCAGTCGAGACTTCGGGTTGGAGTACGGCAAGGCGATATGGCATGCATGCCAGAAGTTAAAGGAAGCGAAGTACGGGCAGTTGTCTCAGTTCTTGGACAACCTCGGCATACCACGGTCAACAGCGTATCGCTGGATGGACGCTTACGAAATTTCGATTGGCACCAAGCAAGCGAAACCAGCGAAAGAGAAACAGCCCGTCGGAGCCGTTGAAGTTGAGNNGTCGAAGTCGAACCTGACCTCGACATCGCAGCCGTGCTCGCAGACGTTACAGACAGTCCTGCGTTCGAGCCCATCGCTGAACCGTCACCTGCCGTTTCTTTATCTGGTGAAGTCCAAGAGTCCCAGACGACAAAGTTGCGAAAACTTTTCGAGGGCACGGGACTGCTGCTTAAGCCGTCACGGGTTGACGATGGCTTGAAGTCCTGTACCAACAAGTTCAATGTCTTTGGGCTTACGGCGAAGCAGGTGACGGCTGTGGCGAAGGTGCTACATGGATAATCCCATCAGACTCGTTCCGTGCTCGCATACGGCGTATACGACGTTCGCTCCCTTTCACTACGACAGTGAAGTGTTCCAAAAGTCGGCTGATTGTTGGATAGCGATGATTGGCGACAGGCAGGTTGGCTTCTGCGCTGCCATCGCAAACTCTGGGAGACGTGGGAAAGATTTACGACCAGCACGCTTCGCGCACAAGACTGTGGCAAAGTTGTTTACGTCGCACCCTGAATACTTCAGATTATGGGCGCGAATTGCGGATGCGCAGGCAGAGAAGATGCTGCAACTCGGCTATCGATTCTGGTCAACTGCGCCTGCTGACCACGCTTTATATCGAGACAATTCTGCATCTGGTTGGATAAGGTCGAGCAGCGATGGGAAGAAGGTCGGATATCGAAGCCACCAGTATGTAAGTGCATTCGAACAGAACGGTGAAGGCTTCGAGCCGGAGCCGAACTGAAAGGTGGCCCGAAGGCGGGCGAGCCTGTCGACCTTACCCCAGATGAAAAAGAGAGACTGTTCGCGGGTGACAAATTTTATCGCAAAGGGGGCCAAATGAGTACTCTTCGAGAAAGTTATCTGGCGGGGCGGGCCGCGCAACAGGCCGCCGCCGTACCCGTACAAAAGAAACATAGCTACCGTCCGCCCCCGCCGCCAGACGGAACCGCCGTCTTCGTCGGCAAGTCCGTACGCATCGTTTCCGCGTCCGGGCAGGAGTTCACCGGCACATTGGAAGTCGCGAACGTCTACACACTCGGTCTACGGACGGAAAACGGCCCAGTCGTTTTGTTCAAAGGCGCGTTACTCAGTATAGAAAGCGTGGCCGAATGAAAACCGTCGCGGAGTGGGAACAGAAAAGAACGATTCGCTACCGGCAGACGATTAGCCTTTGGTGCTGGGGATACTCGTACGCGGCAATCGCTAGCATTCTGGGATGCACACGCCAGTGGTGCCAACAGCAAATCGCCCCTTCCGTCGGAATGAAGCGGGCCGTCCGTGCGCGTGCGCAGAACAGGTGCGAGCATTGCGGCATACGGGAGAAGTCCGCCCGTCACCACATCCATCACGTAAACCGAACCATCCCACACAGCGAGTTCTCGAATCTCGTCCCGCTCTGTGTCTCCGGTCACAGGACTGCGGACATTGAACAGGCACGCGTACGGCGGGGATGGGACCAAAGCAACAGATGACCGACCGCACCGTTTACGCGTTGGTGGAAGCCGACGAACAGGACCGGCTGGTACGAGCAAGCGCCGAGTACAGGGCGGATGCCGACCGTCAGGCGCGGGAATCTTTCGCAAGGCGAAAGGCAGACTTCGAACGACGGAAAGTAGCAATAGAAAGTGCAATACCAACACGAAACACCGCATACTGAACGGAGAAATGAAAATGCAAAACGAACTGAAACTGACAACACAGCAGACCGCCGTTACCACAATCCTGAATCTTCGCAAACTCACGAAGACCACCGGGACGTTCACAACTAGAGCACAGAACGACATCTTGCGAGCCCTCGACAGCAAAGACCTTTCCGCTGTCGCAAACGCGCTCGCAGAGTAAGACCAAAAAGGAACCTGACCTGATGAAAGCTCTGACGAAACTCACCCTCACCGAACGTAAACGTGACCCGAACCGATTGACACTGCAAGAAATCGGACTACAAACTTACATCGAAAGACACCTCGTAAACGGTCTGTTCGACCAGAAGATGTCCGTAACGGCAGATGATGTTCAAAGCTCGGCCCCAACCATTCACCGGGTAACCACCATTCCACCTGTGAAACGGGATTCGCGAGACAAGCCTGTCCAACCAGCCCAACCTAACCCCGAACCAACTCCACCAGAAACCTGTGGGCATATGACTGACGATGGCCCGTGTTGGAACCTTGCAACGGAGAACGGCTGGTGTACGGCTCACGGGGGTGTCCTGTGAAAGTCCTTCCCCGTACACAGGTCAAGAGCAACGCCGAGTGTATTGATATCGTAACCAAAATCTCGGAGGCGCTACCGGCGCTCTGTGGACGGTCGGCCAATCCAAAGTCGGCCCTGACACCAGAATCCGCCCCCATCGAAGAAATCGCCCCTGAAGAATCAAATGAACCCCTCCCAGCGGACTGGAAGCGGTATGCAGAACACTGCTAGGCGTTCGGAGTACGGAGCCAGCAGGCGCGTACGAATACGGAAGTTTGACGGCCAGCCTACGCCGCAACGTACGCATACGTTTTCACTCATTTGTTGCGAAATGCAACAGTTCGACTCGTTCATTCGTGAAAACGGTAGCACTTTGGTAGCAGTAACCGCTTAAGTTCCTTCGCTTTCAATGTATTGTGGGGAACAAACTATTCCGCTTACTTGCAACTAGACGGTGACCATCCCGACCATAAAGTCCCCGTCCATCAAAAGTGAGTGCAACCCTAAAAGTGTTTGCTTCCTATGGAAAGTATTGAAAGCAAACTGCTATATGTACGGAAAGGGATTGCTTTGCATAACTTTTGATACGGGGTAGAGCCCCCCTTCGCAGTCCCGCCACGGGCACGGCCATACACAAAATCGATTTCGACCACGTGCGTTTGTTTGTGTGAATATGAATTTGAAATTCATTTTCAATTAGGCTGACTATGCAATTTTCTATGCAACGGACTGAGTGCCGTCTGTAAGTCACTGATTAGTTTTAAGTTGCAGGCGTAGAAACTGGGATACGGTTACGGTAACCGTCGCCATGGAGGGTACCCTCCCGACTAAAACGTCCCCTGACCGTTGAAGTGTTTGTAGACCCAAAAGTGTTTAGCGTACGTAGACGGTCAGCGTAGCCCGTCTGCTTTCTATAGCATACGGAGGGCTGCCGGCAGAATACGACCGGGGCGGGATGTCCCCCACGGCCCACGCCGCCAGCGAGGCCTAGGCCCGTACGAATAAAAGCCCTTCCGTAAGCGCAGCCGTATGTATGACTTGCATGTCCCCATTGTGGTAAAAAATACACTAAAGGAGAATATATGGCGAAGAGTGGCGAAGCCACGAAGAAGAGTAAGAAGATAGGCCGTCAGATAGGCCGCCCACGTGGGGCGAAAAATCGGGTACGCTCGGTGCCGTCGAAGGCGTCCGTCCTAAAGTCGATATGGCAGCGGGCCGAACGCGCCAAAGGTACAGAACTTGGTACAGAACTTTACATCGAACTGGTCAAACTGTACGAAAAGGTGCGGCTGGCCGACAAGCCCAAACGACCCGTAGGGCCCCAGCGCGACTCCCAGAAAGGACAGCGGGACGCCGCGCAGCAGGCTAAGAGCGATGCAAAGGCGGCTGCTAGGGCGGCTTTTGGAAAGGGTCTGGCCGTTCCTGAACTTTCTACCCATCAGAGCCCATCCACGGGTCCCCAAGAGCCTGTAGCCCAGCCAGAGCCCCCGCTACCCCCAGAAGACCGAATCGACCGTGACGCCAGGAAACAGGCCGAATCCGATGCCGCCCGCGAGCGCGGCCGGTTGGAGTCCATACGGTATCTGACAGCCTGCGGAGTGCTGCATGGACACGAAGGGGCCGCTCGTGAGCCCGCAGTCCGTGTATCAGTACATCCGATTCCTATAGATGCAGCCCCGCCGTCTGTCCCAAATGAGAATACTGATATAAGGCCGCCAGAAGCGCCGAAAGCGCCCAATACGACGGTCGCGGTCATCAGCCCTGAAGAGTGGGAGCGGATGAAAGCCAGCGTACACCGATAGGAACTCTATGGACGAAACCCCCAACCAATTCGACCCCGATTGACCAGGCTGTACCGCCCGACCCATACGCACCGACCGCCCCAGCACCGTTACCCGCTGCACCTGTTGCACCTGTACCGAATACTCAGGAGTTACAGCGACAGGAGTTGGAGCAAGCGCGACAACGACAGGAGACTGCACGCCTTATGGAGCGTTTTGACGCGGAGGAGATAAGAGTAGAACCGAACATCGCGAAATTAGGCGAGAGGAAACCCAAGACGCCTAGCCAACTTGGTCAAGAGAGCGAACAGTTTGCCGCAGGATTAAAGACGAAAGGCGGAGGCGCAGGTGGTGGACTCGCTACGCCTGCACAAGTAGGGGAGCACGAGGTAGAGACCGCTTTCAGGAGTAGTCCGCGTCACAGTCTCGGGCGTGGTCTGCCACCGAATCATCCGCTGGCGAATCAGGAAGAGTAACTGGGTATGAGCGTTTTCGATGACAGGCTTAAACGACTTGAAGAACGATTTGGAAGAAGAATGTCGGAGGCATGCCGAGACCCTGCGAAGATTTGGATGATGAATGTAAACGCCACGATGAAACGCGGGTCGGAGGTGTGTCAACTCTTCTG
>PKXK01000178.1:135-6439 GCA_003132325.1 Acidobacteriaceae bacterium | reverse complement strand
TCAAAGACGTAAAAGAGAATCTAACCGGAGACGACGTCCGCGAAGGCCTGGTAGCCGTGATCAGCGTCAAGCTATCGCAGCCGCAGTTCGAAGGCCAGACCAAAGGCAAGCTGAATTCCGACATAGCGGGCATAGTGCAAGCCGTAGTCAACGAAAAGCTGGGAGCATTCTTCGAACAAAACACCGCCGTAGCCCGCAAGATCATCAACAAGGCCATTGACGCCGCCCGCGCCCGCGAGGCCGCCCGCAAAGCCCGCGACCTGACCCGCCGCAAAGGCGCGCTCGATGGCGGAGGACTCCCCGGCAAACTCGCCGACTGCTCCGAGCGCGACCCCAACCGTTGCGAACTATTCCTGGTCGAAGGAGAATCCGCAGGCGGCACCGCCAAACAGGGCCGCGACCGCCGCTTTCAGGCCATCCTCCCGCTCAAGGGAAAAATTCTGAACGTGGAAAAAGCGCGCTACGACAAGATGCTGGCGCACGAAGAAATTCGCTGCCTGATCACCGCGCTCGGCACCGGCATCTCGAAAGAAGACTTCGATCCCACCAAAGTACGCTACGGCAAAATCATTCTGATGACCGACGCCGACGTAGACGGCTCGCACATCCGCACCCTGCTGCTCACCTTTTTCTTCCGCCACATGCAGGAGTTGATCAAGCGCAGCAATATCTACATCGCGCAGCCGCCGCTCTTCGGCATCAAGAAAGGCAAGTCGCACCAATACATAAAAAACGAGCACGAATTCGTCAAGGTGATGGTGAAGCGCGCCTCCGAGGGCCTGATCATCCGCTACGGAGAAGGCGCCGCCAAGCTGGAAGGCGCGGCATTGACCAAGTTCATCACTGTGCTGAACGAGTATCTGGGATTCCTGGACAAGCTAAACAAACGCATTCGCGCAGAACAGATCGCCGCACTATTGCCGAAACTCGACCTCGCCAAGCGCGCCGACTTCGAAGGCGACAAGCAGACTCCGCCGAAGAAGATCGAAAAACTGGAAAAAGAACTCAAGCGTCTGCAAAAAGATTTGAAGCTGAAAAGCGTCGAAACGCGCTTCGACGAAGAACATAATCTGTGGGCGGTCCACTTCGTGAACGCGCAGGGCGCCGAGCACATCGTCAACTGGGAACTGGCCTCGACTCCGGAATGCCGGCAGCTCATCGCCAAGTTCAAGCAGATCGAGCAGTATCTCGATCCGCCCTTCGTGGTCGAGAGCGTGCCAAGGCCGGCAAAGACGAAGGCCAGCAGCGATAAAGATAAGAGTGACGACAAGAATGAAGATGTGAACGAAGACGACGGCGAGAACAATAACGAAGAAGAAAACCTGAGCGCGAGTGAGAAAGAAGACGCCGAGAAGGCTGAGAAGAGAACCGACAAGCCACCCGCGCGCCGCGCGAAAGAGCCCGAGATCGTCGAGAAAAACACCGCCCGCGATCTTTTCGACTACGTCCTGAACGAAGGCCGCAAAGAGTACATCGTCCAGCGCTACAAAGGCCTCGGAGAAATGACCGCCGAGCAGCTCTGGGAAACGACTATGGATCCCGAGCGCCGCACCCTCCTGCAAGTCCGGCTCGAAGACATCGCCGAGTGCGAAACCATCTTCACGACGTTAATGGGTGAAGACGTGGAAGCCCGCAGAAAATTCATCGAAGACAACGCGCTGGACGTGAAGAACCTGGATATCTAGCTTGTGTAGGGCATTGCCTTGCATCACGCGGACAAGAGTGTCCGCGCCACACTATTTTGCGCCGTACTTTACCTCCGGATACACCCGTTCAAACAAGACCCAAAGCGCTGCGATCACCACGAACACCACGTAGCTTCCCTCCGGCCCAACCGAGCCGCCCGTCAGCCAATCCGGACCGTGCAAGCTGGAGTTGAGCAGATGCCCAGGCAGAAGCGTCCCGCTGTCGGGAACGGAGTAGAGGAAGCTCTCACCCCAATCCCACGCCATGTGAAAGCCCACTGCCCACCACAGGTTTCCGGTGCGCCGCAGTGTCAAGCAGAAGAAGAAACCAATGGCGACAACGGCCACCAATCCGATCCTGGCCTCTCCTGGATTGGCGCCGTGGATGTAGCCGAACGAAATCGAAAGCAGCGCCGCTGCCGGCCAGAAATTCATTCCCTTTGTCAGCACCCACTGCGAGTATCCGCGCAGCAGAAACTCTTCGAAGAATCCCGTGATCAGGAAAAAGACCGCGTAATACAGAGCGAACTTGACGATGCGTCCGCCGTGGAGATTGAGCGAGCCGAAGGTGAAGGCTCCGGTCGCCCGTAACACGAGCATTAGCACGGTGAGGGACGCGATTCCCCAAAGCGTCCCCGCCCAGAAATTGCGGCCAAACGCGCCGCGTGCCGGCAAGCCGAAGTCGCCGAACGGACGCCCTTCGATCTGCGCCATGACAAATCCGGGCAGAATTGCGGCCAGCATCATGCTGGCCTCCGTCGCCATGCCCCACAACAGCGCTCCACCCTCGTGAGGATGGACAAAGTGCAGGAGCGCGCCTTCGAGCAACAGGATGATGCCGCCCATGGCCAGATAGATCAGCCAGCGGGTCCCCGCATACATGCCGTCGGGTCCGACGAAAACTTCCCGGAAGGGCGATTCCCGTCGGGCTTCTGCGACCGTCGATGCTGCCGGGGACGCGAGCGGCGCAGAATCCGCAGTGGGCCGCGGAGTTGACGGTTCTGAGGGTGGAAGCGGATGGGTATCCATCGGAGTCTGGAACATGGTAAAACACTCGGTCCCGCTTTGTTGCGCCAATGTTGCGACGATTCCTTCATTCCGACGCCTTCCGCGCCCCGCAGTTTGCCGCGGCCGCGCTGCTGCTGATCTATCTTTTGCAGTGCGTCTGGCTGGTCCGCATGCAGACGTTGCACGGCTCGCTCCCTGATTCCGACCAGGCTCTGCGCATTTACCGGGGCCTTGAACAATGGAAAGGCAGGGCTATCGCGGGATCTCCAGAATCGTTCGGCTCGGAAGCCGCGACTGACACGCCTTCCGCAGGGCGTAGCGGCCATCTCCGCGTGCGCGACGGTTACGATCAGGACCGCTCGCCACTCTATTACCTCGTGGCCGCCGCACCACTTCTGTTGCGCCCCGGTTCGTGGTTGCCGGAATCACTCCAGCCTTTACTGGCCGCATCCCCGTACCTGTTCTTCGGTGTCATGCTCGGAGCTTCGCTCTGGTACGTCGCGCGCCGTCTCTACGGGAATGCTGGCGGATACATCGCGCTCGGACTCTACTGCTTTTCGCCGGCCATGATCGTGAACGTGGCCGGGGCGCAGAGTCGGGGAGAGATGGGCGCCGTGTGGGGAGCGTTCGGAAGCGTGTTTACCGCTATCGCCGTGGCGCACACGCTCTACGCTCCCCGCGAAGTTGTGTTCTGGAACTGGCGACGCATACTGCTGCTGGGATTGTCTCTGGCACTGACAGCGGGCAACCAATTTTCGCTGGCGGTGCTGGCACTGGTGATTTTGCCGATCATGTTGTGGGTGGCGCCAGTTCGGCCGCGTGCCGTGCTCGCGATCTGGACTACGGCAATTGCGGTCGCACTGGTGCTGCTGTTTACCGCCTACTTCTTTGAGCCTGCGTTGTTCTGGCGAGGGATGGTACACGCTCGCTGGATGAACTTCGAACCAGCCGCGTTTCGGATGTCCGTTTCCTACCGTCGCGTCTTGGAAACGACCTTCGCCGGCAGTCCGCCGCTGATGCTCGCCTTGCCGATGGCGCTTGTTGCGTACTTCGGATGGAAGCGCGCGCGCTATTTCGGCAACACGGCACCGCTCCTGATCGTGGGACTGGGGCTCATTTTGGCTCTGGGCGCTCCCGATTTTCCGGGGCAGGGATTTCATCTGACCGTGCTCGTGTTTCTCTTTGTCTTCGTCAGCGGAGTGTTCGCCGATCTGCTGGAGACTCGGCATAAGCTGGTGGCGGCTGGCATCGGCGGATGGTTGAGCGCATCCGCGATCTGGAACCTGTGGCAGTTGGCTCGCTTGAGATAGCAGTGTCGATCTCGGGTCCCCCAAAGAGTTGCGAGGATTAAAATGAGTGGAAGCGAGAAGAGTCGGAAGGCGCCGCGCAGCCCCTAAAGGGGCGTAAGATTTTGAAAAGCCTTCGGTATCGCTAAAGCGATACCCTGATACGAACCCCTCATGCTTCCGACGAGCAAGGATCTTAGCAAGGAAAAATTATGAGTACGCCGGCCCAGACACCGACATCGAAGACCATCTATGTAACTCGCACTGGCCTGCCGCTTCGTTTCGAGCTGGAATGGCCTTTTCGGTATGCCACATCCGGCGCGGACTTTCACGTTCTGCACACGACGATCACACTGGAGAATTCGGGAGGCCTGCGGGCGCTGGTGGCCGTGAATCTTTCCGCGACGCTGCGGGAAGTGCTGCCTTCGCTGGAGCCGAAAGACACGGAAAGTCCCGTCATCAACGCTCTGCGGAAGGAGGTTGACCAGAAGCAGATGGAGTTTGTGAAATCGGGCAAGCTGGTGCCGCTGCCCTTATCCAGCCGACACTACAGCTTCAAACTCAAGCAGTGGGTATTCGGCAAGGCCAGCGACGAAGAAATCGCCGGCATGATCGAGCGCAAGGTGTATTGGCAGACGCGTCTGGTTGGCGGAGATGTGTGGCTGGGCGACCAGACCGAGGCGCTCTACCTGGATACCACCACCGATCACATCGCAGAAATCGGCGCCGGACTCGCGCAGCGGGGGCTGTTCACGATGGCACGGCGGTACGCGACCGCGCTTCCGGCCCTGATGGAGCAAGAAGATCGTTTCGAATCGGAGATGGCGGCGGCGCGACTGCAGTTGGAAGAAAAGCACGCCTTTGAGCGCGGGTAGGGTTATGGCTCAGCGGCCCCTAAAGGGGCAAATGATTTCGAAATACTTGCGGTATCGCTAAAGCGATACCCTGATACGAAACCTCTAGCGAATCCAGAGTTGCTGTGGCAGTTGGGCGCAGATAGGAAGCTGCCGAGCTTCTCCACCCCGTCAAGCCAAAACCAGGCTTGACGGGGACCCCGGTTCGCTCGGCTGGACGGCCGAGGGCGGCCGTCCCTACGTGAGCTTGGACGGGCGAGGGCGGCCGTCCCCACACAAGCTGGATCTTCACCTACCGCACGCGGCAGGCGTTCTCTCGCACCATCGGCTGGCCGGGCTTGCAGCGGAAGGCGGCGCGAAACTCCGGCATGTTTGCGACCACGCCGTTGGTTCGATACTTCTCGGGCGAGTGCGGATCCACGGTTGCCCGCAGGCGCTTATTCTCCTCGCGCTCGTTCGTGCACCAGCTCTGGCCGTAGGCGACGAAGAAGCGCTGCTCGGGCGTCAGGCCATCGAGCGGGTCCAGCTTTTGCTCCTTTGTATCTTCCTTCCACGCCAGATAGGCCAGTAGCGTCCCGCCGAGATCGGCAAGATCCTCGCCGTTCGTCAGTTTGCCGTTGATTTTGATGTCGTCGATGATCGTGTATCCGGAATATTGGTCAACCACGCACTGGGCGCGCTGCTCAAATTCCTTGCGGTCGGCGCCGGTCCACCAGTTGCGCTGATTTCCCTGCGCGTCGAACTGGCTGCCTTCATCGTCAAAGGCGTGGGTGAGTTCGTGACCCAGGGTGGCGCCGGTGTCGCCATAGTTGGGCGCCGCGTCGGACGACGCGCTGAATAGGGGCGGCTGCAGGACTCCCGCAGGAAAGTTGATGTCGTTCTTCTGCGGATCGTAGTAGGCATTGACGGTGGGAGGCGTCATGTCCCACGCCTTGCGGTCGACGGGCTGGCCGATTTTGGCGAGCCAGCGGTGAAACTCGAACCAGGAAGCCCGTTCCGAATTTCCGATTTCATCCTCGCGCACGATCTCGAGTGAGCTATAGTCGCGCCAGGTGTCGGGATAGCCGATCTTGTTCGCGATGGTGTGCAGCTTGGTGAGGGCCTGTTCTTTGGTGGCCGCTCCCATCCATGGCAACGCCTGGATTTCACGCTGCATCGCCGCTTCGACTTCTTTCACAATGGTCAGCGCCGCCTGCTTGGCCTGCGGACTGAAGTACTTNNGTCCGCGCAGGGTCTTGCCGTAAAAGCTAAAATTCTCTTTCACGAACGCGGCGGATAGGCTGGTGGCGGCGTCGTGCGCGGCGTGCCAGCGCAGATACGTCTTCCAGTCGGCGAGGCTTTCCTTTTCGATTTCATCACTCATAACGTGAAAATAATCGGGCGTCACCACATTCAGAGTTCCGAGAGGAGACCCAAGCGATCCCACGCCGGTTCTTGTGAAATAGGTGTTCCAAGCGAAAGAGGGCGCCAG
>PKXK01000178.1:0-126 GCA_003132325.1 Acidobacteriaceae bacterium | reverse complement strand
GCGCGGTCTCGATGCGCATCACCGTTGCGGCTTCCGTGGCCGCATCGGCCGGCTTGTCTCCCAGCAACTCGAACATCTTGGCGACGTGCGCGAGGTAAGCCTTGCGCAGTTCTTCGGATTTGGCGT
>PKXK01000283.1 GCA_003132325.1 Acidobacteriaceae bacterium | reverse complement strand
TCTGTGGTAAAGGTTTTCTTGCTAGACTCCCCTCATGCGCGAAGACACACAGAATGGCAGCATCTCAGAACGAGGCCCAGCCGTTGTAGGCCCGTCGCTCTATCTTGTTGCCACGCCCATCGGCAACCTCGAAGACATCACCCTGCGAGCCCTCCGCGTCCTCAAAGAAGTCGACCTGATCGCCTGCGAAGACACGCGCCAGACCCTGAAACTCCTCAGCCATTACTGCATCAAGACGCGCACCGTCAGCTATCACGAGCACAACGAGATGACCAAAGCCGCCGAACTCGTCGTCGACCTCGAAGGCGGAGCCAAGATCGCTCTGGTCACCGACGCGGGCATGCCCGGCATCTCCGACCCCGGATTCCGCCTGATCGCGCTGGCCATCCGGCACCACGTGCCGGTCGTCCCAATTCCCGGAGCGTCGGCATTCCTGGCCGCGCTCGTCGCTAGCGGCCTGCCCACCGATTCTTTCCGTTTCAGCGGCTTCCTCCCCGCCAAGTCAGGACAGCGTCGCAAGCTGCTGGAGAGCGTGAAAGACTCTCCGCGAACGCAGGTGTTCTACGAAGCGCCGCACCGGCTGCTGGAAACGCTGGCGGATGTGGTCGAAGTTCTGGGGAACGACCGGCATGTGGTCGTCGCCCGCGAGGTGACCAAGCTTCACGAAGAATTCCTCCGCGGGCGGACCAAAGAAATTCTGGATCAACTGAAAGCGCGAGGAGAGGTCAAAGGCGAAATCACGCTGCTGATCGCGAAATCCGAAGAGGGGGCAACTGCGTCCGCATCTGAGACCGTGAGCGTTGCTCAGCGGGTCCGCGAAATCATGGTCGCAGAAAAGACCGACGAAAAAGCCGCGCTGAAGAAAGTTGCGAAAGAGCGCGGGATCGGCAAGAGTGAAGCGTATCGGGAGTGGCAGCGGGGAAAGTGATCCCTACTTCCCCATTAACTCCTTCTTCACCGCCTCGCTAACCACCTTCCCATCCACCCGCATCCCAGCTGCGGCGAAGCGGGCCATGGCGGCTTTCATTACTGTCCCCATATCTTTCATGGCGGGAGCGGGCGTCATCTCCGCAATCGCCGCGCGGACTCCGGCTACGATCTCTTCTTCGCCCGCGGCTTTGGGCAGATAAGTCTCGATCAGCTTGATCTCGGCGGCTTCTTTGTCGGCCATCTCCTGGCGTCCACCCTTGGTGAACTGCTCGACCGAGTCCCTGCGCTGCTTGATCAGCGTGGAGAGCACCTGCTGCGATTCCTTGTCGTCGAGCGGCGCCATCTTGTCGATCTCTTTGTTCTTGAGCGCGGTCTTGACCATGCGCAGGGTGGAGAGGCGCTGCTCTTCGCGCGCCTTCATGGCCGCGACGATGTCTTTCTGGATCTGGTCGATGAGGGGCATGGGAGAATTATAGAGGTCAGAGGTTAGATTGCAGCGGTGAAAACCACAGGTAGCGAAGGCTCTTACTTCTGCAATCTGACCTCTGACTTCTGACCTTTTCTCCCCTGAACCACAGGCTTTCGAATATTCTGGTTCCCATGATCAAGAAGAACAGACTCTTCACTCCCGGTCCTACTCCCCTTCTTCCCGCCGCGCAGACAGCGATGGCCTCCTATGGCGCGCACCATCGCACCGCCGATTTCCGCGCTCTGTTCGCTCGCGTGCTCGCCGACGTTAAGGAATTCATCGGCACGAAGAACGACGTCCTGGTGCTGTCATCGTCCGGCACCGGTTTCATGGAAGCTTCGGTCTCGAACCTGACTTCTCCCGGCGACCGGGTGCTGGTACTCACCGCCGGCAAGTTCGGTGAGCGCTGGGCCTCGTTGGCCAAGGCATTTGGCTGTTCCGTGGAAACGGTGACCGCTCCCTATGGCGAAACATTTTCGCTCGAGGAAGTGCGCCGTAAGCTGTCACCCACCATCCGCTGCGTTTATATGCAAGCAACCGAGAGTTCCACGGGCGTGCGCCATGACGTTGAACGGATCGCGGAGCTGGTGCGGACTTCATCGGATACTCGGCCAGATACTTTGCTCGTCGTTGACGCCATCACCGGCTTGGGCACAACGCGACTCGACGTCGATGATTGGGGAGTCGATGTCATCATCGGCGGCTCGCAAAAGGCGCTGATGATCCCACCCGGATTAGCCTACGGCGCCATCGGCGAGCGTGCGTGGCAGCGCATGGAGACGGCAAAATCTCCGCGCTATTACTTCGACCTGCGCAAGGAACGCAAATCCGCCGCCAAGGCGGAAACAGCCTATACACCCGCGACTTCCCTGTTCGCCGGACTGGCTGCGGCGCTCGATTACGTGCGTCAAATGGGAGACGGCAACCTCGCGGCGGGCCGCGACGCACTAATCGCAAACGCCGAGTTGTGCGCGGCCATGACGCGCGCCGGCGTCGAAGCGCTGGGGCTGAAGCTGTTCGCGCCGAGTTCTCCCGCGGCCGCGCTGACTGCCGTCGCTGCCCCGGCCGGCGTAGATTCCACGGCCATCTGCAAACGCTTCCGCGACCAGTTTGGCGCGGTCGTAGCCAACGGACAGGCCGAGATGAAGGGACAGCTTTTCCGCATCGCTCACATTGGTTACTACGATTATCTGGACACGGTGGGAGTGTTGGCCGCACTCGAACATGTCATCGCCGAAGCGACTGGGAGGCCGGTCGAGTTTGGATGCGCTGTGCGCGCCGCGCAGCAAGTCTATGCGAAGGTCAGGTAAGAGGTCAGAGGTCAGATTGCAGAGGTTAGAACCCAAGTGCGCACACTGTGTCGTGGAGCCTGGGATTTTAACCTCTGCAATCTGACCTCTGACCTTCCTAGGCGTCCAGCGCTTCCCGGCGCAATTTGCGGCTTTCGGCCAGCAGCGACATGGAGTGCATCAGATTCTGCAGGGTGACGATTCCGACCAGATGCTGATCGTCGACAATCGGGATGATGCTGAGATTGCGGGCGGAGAGCTTACGAAAAGCGGAGGCTAGCGACTCCTGCTTGGCGGCAACTTCGAAAATGCGATTCATGACAGCCTGCACATAGCCGTTGCCTTCGGCGCGCAGCGCTTCAAGAATCTTTTGACGGGACACGACCCCAACCATGTCGCTGCCGCGCACCACGGGGAAATCGTCCTGCAGCGTGTGCACGGCCTTTTCGAGCGCGTCTTCCAGCGTGTCGGCGGGCGAGAGCGTGGCGAAGTCGGTGAGCATGACTTCCTCCAGGCGGACGCTTTGCAGAACGGACTGAAATACCGCCGAGCGTTCTTCGAGTTGTGCGCCGGCAAAGAGAAAGAAGCCGATCATCATCAGCCAATAGCCGTCCCATCGCGTCTCAGCGCGACTGCTGATCAGCATTCCAACCATGATCATCAGGATGGAAAAGACATGGCCGATGCGGACGGCGCGCTGGGTGGCTTGAACCATGTCAACGCGGCGCGAGAAGAAAGCGCGCAAAACGCGCCCGCCATCCATGGGATAAGCCGGCAATAGGTTGAACAAGCCGAGGTAGAGGTTCCACCAGACCATGCTCCGCAACAAGGCGCTCGCATGGACCAGCGGTCGCGCAGTAAGCGAAAAGTTGGGTATGGCCGCCAGCAGTATGAGCGCGGACAAGCCGGCGATGCAGAGGTTCACCAGCGGTCCGGCAACTGCGATGCGGATGTCGCGCCTCCAGGCGTTGATCGGGTCGGGGATGGCGTGCGCTTCGTCCAGGATGGTGACCCCGCCGATCGGCAACAGGATGATGCCCTTCGCCGGAATGCCCGAGCCGCGGGCCACCAGAGCGTGACCTAATTCGTGCAGCACCACGCTGCCGAAAACGATCCCGAACAAACCCAGCACTCGCACCGCGGCGGTCGCATCCTGCGTAGCGGCTTCGGTGCTAAACAAGAAGACCAGCAGAAACAGAAAAGTCAGGTGAATACGAATTTCGATTCCGAAAAGACGTCCGACCGGGATGGACCAACTGCGCATCGTCATGCCTACCGGTATTCTATCTGTTTAGACACCGATAGATGCCGCGGAGATGCGAAAACGCAAATCGGAAGGGCTGAGCCGGAAGGGCAATTTGATTTCCTGTAGAGACGCGGCTTGCCGCGTCTCCGGCGGCAGAGGAGACGGGGCAAGCCCTGTCCCCACAGAAGAATTATGAGAGTGATCGCTGGAGAGTACCGGCGCCGGACGTTGCGGTCGTTGCCTGGGCGCGAAATCCGTCCGACCGCGGACCGGTTGCGCGAGACCCTGTTCAACGTGCTGTCAGCGGGCGATCCAACTGCGCTGGCCGAGTCGGTATGGCTCGACTTGTACGCTGGGACGGGCGCGGTGGGAATTGAGGCCCTGAGCCGCGGCGCCCGGATGGTGTGCTTTGTCGAGTCGTCCAAAGCGGCGGCGGAGTTGATCGCCGGGAACTTGAAGTCGTTGGGGATTGCGCAAGGATTTCAGATCGTGAAGGCCGAGGCCGGGAAGGCTCTGCGGCAATTGGAAGCGGCAGGGAACGTCGCCGATTTCGTCTTTCTCGATCCGCCCTACTCGATGCAGGATGAGTACGCGAAGACAATGGCGGTGCTGGCGGAATCGAAATTATTGGCCGGGCGGAGCCTGGTAATCGCCGAGCATGAGAAGAGATTCGACCCGGGAGAGACTTTTGGGGAATTGCGGCGATACCGGAAGCTGGTACAGGGAGACGCGGCTATGAGCTTCTATCGGCGGCCGTGAGCTACGAGCCGCGAGCTACGGGCTTCGAGCGGGCCGTGACCACCCACAACAACTGTGCCTTTCCTCGTAGCTCGCAGCCCGTAGCTCGCGGCTGCTCCATCGGTCGCTATAATCACTACGACATGTCCAACTTTCCACCGGTCGAAGAACAACTGGCTTACCTCAAGAAGGGCGCGGCGGAGATTGTCAAGGAATCCGAACTGCGCTCGAAGCTCGAACGCTCGCGCGCTTCGGGTAAGCCGCTTAAGGTGAAGGCGGGCTTTGATCCGACCGCNNCACACGGTCATCTTTCTGATCGGCGATTTCACCGGAATGATCGGCGATCCGACGGGACGCTCGGCGACGCGGCCTCCGCTGACCCGGGAGCAGATTGCGGAGAACGCCGAAACCTACAAGGCGCAGGTCTTCAAAATTCTCAGCCCGGAAAAGACGGTTGTCGATTTCAACAGCCGGTGGTTCTCAAAGTTCTCGGCCGAGGACTTCATCCGTTTGACCGCGAAGTACACGGTCTCGCAGGTGCTCGAACGTGAGGACTTCCACAAGCGTTTCCACGACGAGAAACCGATAGCGATGCATGAATTGCTCTATCCGCTAGCGCAGGGATACGACTCGGTCGCGCTCGAAGCCGACGTGGAACTGGGCGGCACCGATCAGAAGTTCAATCTGTTGGTGGGGCGCGAATTGCAACGAGCTTACGGGCAGGAGTCGCAAGTGGTGTTGACGACGCCGATCCTCGAAGGGCTCGACGGCGTCAACAAGATGTCGAAGTCGCTTGGGAACGCGATCGGCATTCACGAGCCCCCACTCGAGATGTATGGCAAGGTGATGTCGATTTCCGACGAGATGATGTGGCGCTATTACGAACTGTTGACGGATGTGCGGGCAATTCAGATTGACGCCCTCAGACAGGGCATCAAAACAGGCGAGCGTCACCCGATGGAGATTAAAAAGTCGCTAGCAAGGTTGATCGTCAGCGATTTTCACTCACGGGAGGCCGCCGAAAAGGCCGCTGAGGATTGGGCAAAACAGTTTCAGAAGGGTGGTGTGCCAGAAGATGTGGAGGAGGTAGCAGTCCCGCTTGATACTTTTACCGCTCCTTCCATTGTTCCGGGAGTGCTGCTGATTAAGCTAGACAAATTGCTCTCTCGAATTGGTCTTGCTGATTCGGTGAGTGATGCAGTGCGCAAAATAAAGCAGAAAGCTGTGCGGATCAATGGAGAGTTGAAGACGGACACTAGACCTCCCTGGAATCTAACGGATCTAAAGGAGCCACTGACCGTGAGAGCCGGCCGAAAGATAAAGAAAGTTACGCTCACGCCTTCGGAACCCAGTACTAAACTGTCATCCTGAGCGGAGCGGACGGATTCGCGTATGCGAATCCGTCCGCGGAGTCGAAGGACCCCTACTCCCGCAGGAATCGTTCATCCAGGGATACCACTCCCGCGCCAAATCCAGCCAATGCGGATTCAGCGATTCGATCAGCGCGATTTTCTTCGATCGCCGCCACCCCTTGAGTTGTTTCTCGCGTGCGATCGGCCGGTGGACATCGTCGAACGACTCCCAGTACAACAGACGCTCGACCTGATATTTGTCTGTGAATCCTTCGATACGGTGGAACTTGTGTTCAAAGACGCGTTTATGCAGGTTGCCTGTCATTCCGATGTAGAGAGTTCCCGACAGGCTACCCATGATGTACGCGCAGTATGTCTTTCGCTCATGCGGCATAGTGGGAGTAGGGGCCCTTCGACTACGGTGGCCGTTCACTTCGTGAACGACCACCTCCGCTCAGGGTGACAGGGTTTAGGTTTGAGTACAGTGACATCCCTCACAGCACAATTGTTCGGATTGCCGAAGGTGTGTCCGCGACCTATGTGGTTCGAAGTGGCCCGGGCATCCTCCTGTGCCACTCCGTCGCCTGCTCGTATGCATGCGCGGCCTGCAGCACTACGTCCTCCCTCAAGGGAGCGGCAGCCAGTTGCAGACCAATCGGCAGCCCATCGTTTGTGAATCCGCAGGGAACGGAAATGGTCGGAATCCCCCAGACGTTGAATGGCCGCGTGTTGCGCAGCATGATCAGCTCCTGCGGGCGCAGGTCGTCGGGACGTTCGCGCAGGGCGGCGATCGCCGGCGGCGGAATCGGAACCGTGGGTGTCAGCAGCACGTCCACTTCATCGAATATTTTTCGGATCGCGTCCCGACTCGCCTGCAGTTCGCCGCTGGCCCGCAGAGCATCGTCCGCCGAGACTTTGGCTCCCGATTGGATGCGCGCCAGCGTAGCCGGCTGGTAAAGCTCTGGCGTGCGGGTTACGAATGACTCGTGATAGGCATAGGCTTCGGCGCTCGCGAGCGTGCGGTCGGTGGAGACTTCAAGCTCGACCTCGCGAATTTCAGCATGGAGTTCGCGGAAACGCTCGATTGCCTTTTCGATAGCCGCGGCGACTTCGGGATGGAGATCGTCGAAGAAAAATGGCCGCGGAATTCCGATGCGCAGATTCACCGGCAGCTCATCGAACCGAGCGACGAGACTGGGCTGAGCGCAGGGATCCCCTGCCTTGAAGTCGGACAGCACTTGCAGCATCAGAGCCGCGTCATAGACCGAATTCGTGATGGGGCCGACGTGATCATACGACGATGACAACGGAATGACTCCACGGGCGCTCACCCGGCCATACGTCGGCTTAAGCCCGACGACTCCGCAGTAGGCGGCAGGCAGGCGGATGGACCCGGCGGTGTCAGTGCCGACAGCGGCGAATCCAAGAGCGGCGGCAACGCTGGCGGCCGAGCCTCCGGAAGAGCCTCCGGTAATGCGCGCCGCGTCCCATGGATTGTGCACCTCGCCAAAGAAGCTGATCATCGAGCTTCCGCCATAGGCGAATTCGTGCAGATTCTGTTTGCCTAGAATGATCGCGCCTCCGCAGCGGAGGCGGCGCACAACCTCGGCGTCTTCGGTGGGAATGCGATCTTTGAACAGCGCGCTGGCCGCGGTAGTGCGGACTCCGGCGGTATCGACAATATCTTTGATTCCGATGGGGATGCCGTGAAGCGGGCCGCGATAGTCTCCACGGAAGATTTCGCGCTCGGCGACCCGGGCTCGTTCCAAAGCACGTTCGGCGGTGACCGTAATGAAGGCGTTGAGCGTCGGGTTGAGCTTCTCGATCAGTACTAGGCAGTGCTGGGTGAGTTCCACGGGAGAGATGGAGCGGTCGCGAATTTGCCGGCTTAGTTCGCAGATGGTAAAGAGCACATGACCCTCGCACGTCGAAATGAATCAACTAGGCCGAGCGCCTGAGGCCTTTTGCGCGGCGCGCTTGGCAAACCATTTCACCACAAAATAAACAATCGGGCCGGCGACCAGGAGGCATGGGCCCCAGAGCTTCGCGATCTGAAGGCTATTAAACAAGGCGACGCAGGTCATCGCCATGGGCAGGGCGATCACATAGAACAGTCCGAGGTTGCCACCGGGAATGCGGAAAGCTCGCGGCAAATCGGGCTGTTTGCGGCGCAGTCCCCAGGCGGAGAGGACGGTCAGCCCGGTGGTGGCGCCCCGCAGCCACCCATAGATGCTGATCAATTGGCCGATCGATAGCAGCGCTAGGGGTGCGTAGATGGCGGCGGAGATCAGGATCGCGATCCAGGGCGTGCCATAGCGCGGATGCCGGCGCGCGAGGAAGGGCGGCAGGTATCCGTCTTCGG
>PKXK01000080.1 GCA_003132325.1 Acidobacteriaceae bacterium | reverse complement strand
CTCGGCGAAAGCACAGGGAATCTGGAAGGCGCAGATGAAAACACCCCTCTCCCTGCAAGAGGTGCTGCCCAGCGCATGGGCATTGCGGACGGCGATCCGATCCGCCTCTTCTCAAACGTAGGAAGCTACTTCGACCGGGCCAGGATCGACCAGATGAAGCCGGGCAACCTCGATGTCCACTGGCCCGAAGGCAGTTGCCTTCTTTCGCGTGAAGAGATAGACATCGCGTCCCGGGAGCCGGACTACAACGCGATTGTGAGGGTCGAGAAAGTAGCAGAGGCGCCACACTGACACAGGAGGTTCCTGGTACGAGACAGAAGACCGACCTTCTGGACTGCTTTCAGACCGAAACATCTCTTTTCAAAACGGCATTAGTAGCTTCCACTAGGCCAATGTCGAAAAGCAGCACGACACGTCAGGGGATGAGGCGCTTCGCTGAGATGCTGCGAGACGTCAGGAACTTTGTCACGAGGGGCAACTCGCCCAATGCGCGTCTCTTGATTACCTATTCCCTGCTTCCGCCCCAGTTAACCTTCCCCATGATTCTTGAGACTCGGCGGTAGAGCCCCATCCGGCACTATGGGGCCGTTCTTTGGCCGTCTCAATCACTTGCCGACGACGAGGACGACGAACGTATTTGGCAGCACCTGCGCGTGCGTCGCGCCATGCCCATGCCTTGCGGTCACGAGAAGGATGTTGTGGGTTTTCGTGTCGAGGGCC
Source organism: Acidobacteriaceae bacterium (assembly GCA_003132325.1). Lineage (GTDB taxonomy): Bacteria > Acidobacteriota > Terriglobia > Terriglobales > Acidobacteriaceae > Acidiflorens. The sequence goes on along the minus strand of PKXK01000080.1, from coordinate 8,663 downwards.
ATGGTCCGAGCGCCCGATTGCGTGGGAACATTGTCCACCACGCGGAATTGATCGGGTGAATCCTCATGAATAACGGTGAGAGTTGCGGATCCACCGGCTGAGGCGAAGGCATTCCGCGTATCAGGGTCGAAGAGGCTGGCATCGGTGCCCGCACCGACGGCTGGTGTGGCGATCACTTTGCCGGTGTCTGCATCCATGACCACCAACTTCTGGTTATCGCAAACGGAAAAGAGACGGCGATTCCTTCGATCTATCGACAGCCCAGAAGGTCCCTCGCCGGGTGCTAGCGACCAGCGATGGAGAACCTCCAGCGTCTTCCCGTCGAACTCGAGGATCTGGTTCTTATCCGTGATGTTGACGAAGATCTTGCCCTTGCCGTCGGCCACCACGAACTCCGGCTGGCCGTCGAGAGCAACGGTGCCAACGACGGTGCCATCAGCGGCGTTGATGGCGGTCGCATCGTTGCTGACGCTGTTCATGATGAAGACGCGCTTCGTGACGTCGTCGTAGACAAAGGAGTCGGGGTCTTTGCCAGTCTTGACCGTACCAATCTTCTTCAGGGTTTTCAGATCGACGACAGTGGAGGTGTTCGCGTTACCGTCGGAGGTGAACCCGCGGCCGAGGTCGGGCGCGAGCGCCATTCCGTGAGTATCCGACAAACCGGTGACTTTGCCCACGACGGTGCCAGAGTCAACGTCTACCACGTCGATGTGATCGTCACGTCCGATGTAGAGACGCCGGGCACCGCTGTCCATGGTGACGTAGTCCCAGCCTTCGGTGCCACCGACGGGGATGCTATTCAAGAGGTGGTAGCCGGATGGGCCGGACTCGTGTGCTGTATCCTGCGCACTTCCGGTGAAGAGGACAACCGCGAAAACCAGAGATGCAGCAACTGTAATTCGAGTGCTTCTGTGATCCATGGCGACGCATCCTCCGATGTCAGAGCTTCAGCGAAAAGTGAACATGTAATTTCCGAGCGGCTTCAGTGTGTCATCGTCCGGTTCGTTGTCAAGTCGATGTAAAGAAGCCGCCATGTCACACAATTCAGGGAGTCATCCTCCTCTGCGATGCCGAAAAGGGTAGGCCGCCTGAGGTAATGGACTCCCGCGAAATCACCTCGCTGCGCATCGCTCCCACGCTTCGTCACCAGATGAACTTTAGACCAAACTGAATTTGCCTCGACGGAGTCTGTGTCGCGTCAATCAGACCCGCGGAAGTAATCGGGTTGCCTGATCCGTTGAACACGGTACTGTTGTCAAGCGGTTGCACAAAGTTTGCGCGGTTGAAGATGTTGAAAAACTCCGCTCGAAACTGAACTTTGAAATTCTCCGAAATCCACCGCACAGGGCTGTCTTTGACTACCGAGAGGTCCATGGTCATCAACCCCGGTCCGATCACGCTGTTGCGACCGAGATTGCCAAGGAGGTTCGCGCAGGTGCCCGCTATCGGTGCGGCGGGGAACCCGAAAGGCTGGCATTGGCCCGCCAAGGAAGCAGGGGCCACGGGAAGACTCAAGCAATTGGTTTTGATGTAATGGTTGGGATTGCCGGGGTTAGAGAGCGTATCGCACCCTGGCCCGGCTACACGATCGGGCCGGGGAGGAAGGGAACTGCAGCCGGGGTCACCGAGCGGGTTACAGCCAAGAACGGGGGTAAACGGCGTACCGCTGCTCGCGCTGAAGATACCGCCTAGCTGCCATCCCTCCATCAACCAGCGTGCGGATCCACCGGACCAGGAATTTATGGTGGGCACCTGCCACGTGAAATTGATTACAAGATTTTGGCCTACATTGAAATCGGACAAGCCCCGGTTCAGTTTTTTGTCGAAGAAATTAAAAGGACTTTGTACGGCATTCAAGAACTCTCCAGAGTCGGCCGTGACCGAGCCGTCGTCCATGCTCTTACTCCACGTGTAAGAACCCTGAACCTGTAACCGGTGACTCAATTTCTTTACGAGTTGAAGTTCCAGCGCATTGTAAAATGAATTTCCGTTCCAGTCTATGTCGCTAATTTTGCCCCAATTCGGGTTTAGCGTTGTACCCGTTCCTGGTATCGGCCAAAGCAGTCCAAACGGTGTCGATGTCGGCAGAACTTCGTTGATGTTGTCGTTGCGAGTTGGTAGGTGAGTCCCACGCGCGCCGACATAAGCCAACATAACTGTAGTATTCGAAATGAGTTCGCGCTGAATGCTGAGGTTGTATTGCAGCACATACGCGCGCGGCGGGTGCGGCTCGATATAGACTGCGCGAAGGTCTCCCGACCCGAGCCCGAGTTGTCCAAATGCGCCTGACGGAAACGCCCCGGCAGAAAAACTTGTGATTTGGCCGGAATTGTAGAATGGAGCAGCTCTCGATAGAGGGTTGGTGAAGGTATACGGCAGCGGCAGGACGTCATAGATTCCAAAGCCGCTGCGGACGGACGTCTTACCACTCCCAAAGGGATCCCACGCAAACCCGATGCGCGGTTGGAAATCGTGAAGAGTCGGATTCGAAAACAAAGGTGAGCCTAAATGTGGCTGAGCGTCGTAGATTGTCCGCAAGACGGAAATCTCGTTGTGGACTTCGGAAGGTACCGTGGAAAACTCGTAACGCAGGCCCAGATTCACAGTGAGGTTAGGACGCAAGCGCGTAGTATCCTGCAGGTATAGGCCGACTACTGTTTGACGCACTCCGCGGTTGGTGTTCGTGCCCGGAAGGGGAGCATCGAATTCACTAATCTGGGTAGGATCGTTGCTCACCAAGCCTGGCAACGTTGCGAACATGAAGTCGCCCGAATTGAAGCGAGGTTGGAGGTAGTGGTGCTGGATCCGCTCTACCGCGACGCCGAACTTCAAAACCGACTTACCTCTTGTCAGCAAGCCGTCATCATAAGCTTGAAACGAATTGTACCAGAAAGCTGAGTTATCCACTTGTTCGCCCAAAAAGCTGGTGATGTCCGGCTCGTCGATTTCCCCGACCAGAAGGCCGGGCACAAAGCTGAACACCGGGTTCTTGAGCTGCGGATTCAGGATGCTGAGAGTTGTTCCGCTGGTCGTCACTGTGCGGGTGTAACCGAACCGCAGCGAATTCAGGAACTGCCAGGAGGAGAAGAGATGATTTTCTTCCAGGCTCACGTTTTGCCGGCGGGAGGTCCCTCCTACGCCCTTGTTATTGAATTCATCCGGCGCGCGGACGAGCCCGTTATCGAAGAGATAGGTAGCCGCGAGGGTGTCCTTTTCGGAGAAGCGGCGGTCGATGCGGGTGGTAAAATAATTCTCATTGGACACTCTCGTGCTTAAAAACCTGAACTGTCCCACATCCCCGGGGCTTGCGAGCGGCTGGTTCGGTAGAGGGTAAAAGGCGTTCAGATAATTTGCGACGATAGGATCTACTGGAACAGTAGAAGGTGTGCAGCCGGAACCGAGAATTGAACAGAATTGCCCGGCCCGTGCCGCCTCTGAAGGTACGAGGGAGATTTGTGTTACCCCCAAACCTTGGCGGAGTCCCTCATAATCCCCGAACACCCACGTGCGATCCTTTTGAATCGGACCTCCCGCTGAGCCCCCGAATTGATTTCTCTTGAAGGACGGGATCTGCGCGGGATCGAAGAAGTTTCGCGCATCGAGCGCACTATTGCGTAGAAATTCGTAGCCAGTCCCGTGGAACGTGTTCGTTCCCGACCTCGTAATAGCGTTGACAATGCCACCCGAACTCCGGCCGTACTCAGCCTCAGGCGTACTGGTGATCGCCGAAAATTCCTGCACAGCATCTACGCCGAGATTTTCACCGAGCGCGCTCCCGGGCGCCGTGTTCGCATAATCGTTAATCGTTATACCGTTCAGGCGGTAATTATTCTGGTTGGGACGACCACCTGAAATAGTTAAGTTAACGCCGTTCCCATGTTCGGACTGGCCGACATCGGTATGGTCTTGACTACGCACCGTCAGCACGCCGGCCTGGAGCGTCGCCAACTGGGTCCAGTCCCGTCCATTCAACGGTAAATCAACAATTGGTTTGGAGCTGATGACGTTTTGCAGGGTTGAGCTTGCCAATTCCACGGTGGGAGCCGCGGCCGTAGTCTCTACGGTCTGCGTGACCGCTCCGACACGCATTTGGATATTTATGACCTGCTCAGCCCCTACCGTCACCACGACCCCGGACTGCACCGCTGTGGAAAACCCCGACGCCGCAGCGGTTATTTGATAGGTTCCGGCCAATAAATCAGGCACCGTGTAGAAACCGGCGTTGCCTGTCGAAACGGTTCGAACGGCCGCCGTGGCGACGTTCTTAATGGATATCTGTGCCCTTAGAATAATAGCCCCACTCTGATCGGTAACAGTGCCAGAAATTGTCCCCCCGACCGTCTGCGCATAACTCGACGCCGACAAAAAGGCGAAAGCGAATTCAACTGCAATTGCGAAAACAAATGGCAGTCCCCTGGTCCTCATCTGAAGTGTCCTCCTTGTCTTGCTCAGCATTCAGTTTCGCTATCCATCTACCTCAAAACTCTATCGTTGAGCTATGCAAGCGTTTGTCTTTTCACCTCGCCAGCAACAGGCGCTGCGCCCGAATCCGTTTTCGCAAGCTCTTGCGGATCACGTCTTCCGGCCCAACCTCCCGGCACCTGAACCGTGGGGAACCCATGCACCGAAGCCGTGAGTCCGTAACCGTCCTGCGCCAGAATTCGGCGCTCGGCAGACCACCGCCGCCACTGGCGATGCGTTCGTAGAAAACGGCGATGGCCGCGTCCCTGACGGCTACATCCCTGGATCGCGGGTGTTCAAATCGGTGATCGCAGTTCGGAACCATTTCCCCAACTGTTCTAGGAATCGTCCGCGAAGTGAGGCCGACCCACTAAATATGCAAGCGCTTGCACTAAATCACAGAACGCGTATTGTTGTCAAGAACTTTTTTGAACAGTGTCGTTAGCACATGAATTCTCAGTTGTACGCGATCTCAGGCAAACCGGTGATACGTACTCCCGAATGACCTTTGTGGCGGATGTTGAGTCCAATCAGGAGCGCAGTAATCTGCTCGACGATCCGAGAGTTTTCAAGCTTGCCTCCATCCACGGCGCGAACACCAGGGATTTTTACGGCGAGTCTGCGAACTTCCTTGCCAGCCTCTGCATTGTCGCTGCAAACAATCACGTCACAGTCCACGGGGCTTTCGGAATTGAGCAATTCGGACGAAATGTTTTGGAATGCTGACACCACAGAGACTCCGCTGGGAACCAGTTCGGCGGTTTGCTGCGCCGCAGAACCTTGCCATACTCCCAGCGTGCGGGTAGGGCGTCCGCCCACGCTTGCGGCCAAAGGAACTGTGGTATCAATCACAATGCTGCCAGACCGTATCGACGGCTTCAGTTGCTTCAGCAACGTCGCGTGCCCCTCGAAAGGGACGGTAAGCACCAGCATATCGGCGGCGGCGGAAGCGGCAACGTTTTCTAAGCCCGAAACTTTCGCCGAAGCTCCAACCTTCTGTTTAATTTTGTCGGCAGCATCCTGCGCCCGTTTCGCTTCGCGCGATCCGATGATCACGGTCTCCCCGGCACGTACCCAGCGCAATGCCAGCCCAAAGCCCTCCGGCCCGGTACCTCCGATCACCACGATCGGGCGGGTCATGCGAATTCCGCTTCCATTGAGCGCTCTGCGGTGAAGTGCTCCGGCTGCTGTTTGATGTGAATTCGCGTGTAAGTCGTATTGCGTTCGGCCGGTATTCTCCCAGCTTCCAAAATCAGTCTCTGGAAATCCTCCGGACTCGTGTATTGCCCGGCGGTCGCCCCAGCCTCGCGGGAAATGTTCTCTTCCATGAGTGTGCCACCGTAATCGTTAGCGCCAGCGTTCAAGCACGATTGCGAGAGCAGCCGGTTCAGCTTTACCCATGAGACTTGGATGTTGTTGATCGCTCCTGCCAGCAGAATGCGGGCGAGGGCGTGAATCTTCAGATGCTCCGCCAAGGTTGGTCCCGGCCGCGATAATCCCTGGTGAAACAAGAGGGTATTCTGATGCACGAACCCGAGAGGCACGAATTCTGTGAAGCCGCCCGTCTCGTGTTGTATCTCGCGGAGGAGCAAAAGTTGATTGACCCAGTGAGTTGTGGACTCCACGTGCCCATACATCAGTGTTGACGTGCTGCGAATACCGCAGCGATGAGCGGTGCGGATTACCTGCTTCCACTGGTCGGTTGAAAGCTTGTTGCGAGAGAGCACGTGGCGCACTTCGTCGTCCAGAATTTCCGCTGCTGTGCCTGGCAACGTGTCGAGTCCATTGTCGCGCAACATTTTCAAATAATCTTGCAGCGGCATGCCTGTAAGCTCTACCCCATATACGATTTCCATCGGTGAAAATGCGTGAATGTGCATCGCTGGTACAGCTTGTTTCACGGCGCGCAACATATCGCGATAGAAAAACGGTGGAAGCCCGTGCGGTAGTCCGCCCTGTATGCAAACTTCTGTGGCGCCAATCTTCCAAGCTTCGACAGCTTTCTGCGCAACCTGCTCCAGAGTCAGAAAATATGTGTCCGCTTCCCGTGGCCCGCGGCTGAAGGCACAGAATTTGCATCCGACGAAACAGACGTTGGTGAAATTGATATTCCGGTTCACGACATACGTCACGAGGTTACCGACCAACTCGCGCCGGAGTGTGTCAGCCGCGACCAATAGGCCCAGCAAGTCGTCACCCTCAGCATCGGCCAGAAGTAAACATTGCTCGCGGGACAGCACGCCACCGTCCTGTGCTTGCAATACTTGTTCGAGTGCTGCTCGTGAAGCGGGGCTCATCTTGCCGCAAATGTCCGCCCACTCGAGAGAGGAAAAGTTTTCCAGTTCGGATGATGCCAAGGCTCGATTCACAAATCCTCCTCAAAAAGTTCTAGTAAAACAAATCGTTGGCTGCAGGGCGAATCAGTTCGCGTGCGCTCCCCCGGACCGCGTGGTACCGGAAGCCCCGGACGATGCAGGCTGGCGCACGAGCTAGCTTGCTACAGACCAGACCAGCAGCGCAAGCCAACTCGTCCGCCACGGCTTCAAGGCTTACTCGCAAAGGATAACCGTGGGGATCGTTCCGCCCGCGATAGTCGTGAATTGCCTTCATGCCAGCGATTCCGATTGCTGCTTCCGTCAGACCTTCGCGCCAGGGCCTTCCGAAAGTATCGGTAATGATCACAGGTATATAAAGCTGCAAACGTTTCTTGATCTCACGATGCATTTTCGCCGCAGAGCGGTCAGGATCGTCTGGCAGCAGCAGCGCACGCCGTCCACCATCCACATTGGAGACATCCACGCCGCTGTTTGCGCACACAAAACCGTGTTTTGTTTCGGTAATCAGTACGCCTCGTTCTCGGCGAACAATCCGCTTGCTGTGCGCAAGAGCCAACTCAGTCGTACGCGCATCGACGCCATAACGGCGCGCCCATGCACGCGAACTGGCGGAAGGCTTCACCTTATCGAGTTCGACCAGTTGACCTTCTGCCTTAGACACAATCTTATGCTTCACGACCAGGATGTCACCATGCATTAGCTGAAGCTGATGGTTCGCCAGCGCCTGCAGAAGCTTATCCACTAGACGATCTCCCGGTTGGATTTCGTCGTCCAAACGTAATGGGATGATGAAGAGGCCGTGAGTACAGTCTGCCGAGTCCATTATTCGTTCGCCGCCACGGGCAGCTCAGCAAAACTCCATTGCCGAGCGAGATGCTGCGAGTGCCGTTCCCCGGCTGCCGCAGCCAGTTGTTTCAAATCTGCCGGATTATCAATATCCAGAGCAATGCCGGGCAACGACATCACGACACAGGGCTTTTTCGTTGCAAGCGCCGCCGCTTTGTGGGGCACGAAGCTGTCATTTCCAAACCGGAGGGGAAAAAGCCCACACGGACTACGCCATACCGCATTCGTGCCTCTACCATCCGCTGCTGGTACCATCACTGAGCCCTGCGCCGGAGCGGAGTGCACAATCTTTTCGAGCTCCAAGACTTCGATCAAAGGAATATCGCCCGGAATCACCAGCGTGTTCTCGGCACCCTGTGATTCGCATATGTGCGTGGCCATGGCAATTGCGTCAGTTTCGCCTGTATTCTCGCTGTCTTGGATTACGCGGAAATTAAAGTGCTTGGCAACTTCGATGGCGAAGGGATCGCCTGTAACAATACTGACCTCAGGCCGCTTCTGCCACGCGGATAACACTTCCAGAATATCGAGCAGCATGGCTTTGGCGAGCTTCGTCCGGACGTTTTGGCTGAGCACGCCCGCCAGCCGCTGCTTGGAATGCGCGAGGTTCTTGACGGGAATAAGAATCATGATTCAACCGAAGCTGTTCTCGCTACGTTTTGATGGACCAGCGAAAGCACGGTTCTCGCAAGCTCCTCTTTATCTTGGAGGGTGCGCATAATGGTTTTGGTGCAGTGAACGCTAATCCTGAGTGCTTCTTCGTCGCATTCATGTCGTGCGCCGGAATGCTTCCGCTGCATCACTCAAGTCGCTGACGAATCCACGTAGTCCCTCAGCTCGAAAGTATTTCATTGGAATTCCTTCCGCTTCATTTGTCTCCAGGCTTCCGAAATGCTTCGCCGAGCGATACAGTGTCCCCCAACTGTTTTAGGATCGTGTCCGCGCAGTATGCAAACGCTTGCATTAAGTATCACAGGACGCGTATTGTTGGCAAGAGTTTTTTTGAAATCTTTTTCGAAA
>PKXK01000036.1 GCA_003132325.1 Acidobacteriaceae bacterium | reverse complement strand
GGTTTTTTCACAGCTTCGCTTTTCGAGAAGTGGCCTGCCGGACAGCCGATACTAGAGTAGCCTCGGTCTCACGCGGCTGGAGGTCGGATCTTCATCTTGAGGACTTCCCACTCGTTGACTCGAACCGGACCAGAGGGCTGGCCCACCCTTTCCCTTATCTCAACTCCCGAGGGTGCCCCGTCCTTGTGTCTGCGTTCTTTGCAGACACAGGGCGGGGATTTTGACCTCGTTCATCATCGTCCGAACGCCGGGTGCCCCAGGTCCCGCAGCTTTCGAGACCTGGGATTCCATGGTCGCGTCAATCTCGGGATTCTTGTTTGACTGAATAACGAATCCTGTGGGGGTTTTCGTCGCAAGAATCCTATGACGAAACCTCACAGACTTTCCACCGACGTGTGCGAAAATAGAAAACCTGATTGGGGCAGTTCCCAGAGATTCACCAAAGCGACCCAGGGTCAAAGAAAAGAACGAAAAAAGCCGTCCCCCGTGCCTCTGTGTCTCCGTGGTGAAAACAAAAGGTTTATGACATTTTCATCGTCCAGAGAGGGGGGGGCTTGACAAATCAATCGGGACGAAATGGGCTCAAAAGAGAACAAAACTCGTAAGTCCTTATTTAGGAATACTTTGATATAAGTCCCTTATTTTTAACGACTAGACCAAAAAATCCTCGCTAACTCCATGATTCCCAAAGACGGACACCGGTACCAAAGAGTAAACATCAAGCCAAAAGTCGGCCTGCGGGGGCTCCAATCGTCGTTGCAGTTCAAGAAATAAATTTCAGCGCAAGGGTGCGATGCCACGCCCGTGCCGCGGGTGGCCCGTCCTATCGCGAAGCGACGGGCGGGGATGTTGCGGAGCCCAAACTTCACTCCCGCGCCTTCTTTCTCTCCTCGATCATCACCCTCCGCAGAGCCCGGTTGATCCGNNCTCCTCCGGCAGGTATCGCGGACGCCTCCTCGCACCCGCCGAGGCCTCGATTTTCGTCACGTTTCGCCGCGCCCTGGCTCGTTTCGTAACTCGTTTTCGTGGTTTCATCTAAGTCCTGTTGTACGTATATAAGTATACTAACATAACTACCAGTACAATGTTTCACGTGAAACATTCCCGCGTTTGGCGTCCCGGGCGACTCGGCTGCGCACGGGAAACTTCCGGCGCGCCTGTGGTCGTGAGAAGTCGTAGGGTCCTTCGACTCCGCCCAGGATGACACGGGATGGGGAGAGTTAAGAAGGCCCCACCCTGGTTTATACTGGCTCCATGTCGGGGTCCGCTGACAAGACGTTTTACCTGGAAACCTTTGGCTGCCAGATGAATGCGCACGACTCCGAAAAGGTGGTCGGGACGCTCTTGCAGCAGGGGTATCGGCAGGTTCCTTCCGTCGAAGAGGCGGGGCTGGTGCTGTATAACACCTGCTCGATTCGCGACAAGGCGGAGCAGAAGGTCTTTAACCGGCTGGCGGATTATAAGAAGTATCGGACGCAGGGAAAACAGTTTGGCGTCCTGGGTTGCGTGGCGCAGCAGGAGGGGGAGAAGATTTTTGAGCGCGCTCCTTATGTGTCGCTGGTGTGCGGGTCGGCTTCTTACCGGAATCTTCCGCAGATGCTGGTGCAGTTGGAGACTGGAGGGCAGCGGGTTACCGGGCTCGACGATCGCGCCACCGACAAGTGCTTTGAGACTGAGTACACGGCTCGCACTAATCCGCATCGCGGGTACATCACGATTATTGAGGGATGCGACAAGTTCTGCGCCTACTGCGTGGTGCCCTACACGCGGGGCAAGGAGCGCAGCCGGACTTCCTCCTCTGTTTTGGAAGAAGCGCGGCAACTGGTGGACCTTGGCTATACGGAGATTCAACTGCTCGGCCAAAACGTTAACTCTTACCGCGATCCCGATGGAAAGAAGAGTTTTGCTGAGTTGCTGGTTGCGGTCGCTTCGGTCGCTGGGATTCGGCGGGTGCGGTTTACTACTTCTCATCCGCGCGATTTTGGGCGGGATATTGTTGACGTCATCGACTCGGTGCCGGCGCTTTGCGATCACGTGCATCTACCCGTCCAGAGCGGATCTTCGCGCGTGCTGGATGCCATGCAACGGCTCTACACTCGCGACGAGTACCTGGAGCGCATTGGATGGATTCAGGCGGCTCGGCGGGATATATCTCTTACCAGCGATCTGATTGTTGGATTTCCGGGCGAGACGGAACGGGAATTTGAAGAGACTTTGTCGTTGATGGATGTGGTGGGATATGACTCCGTGTTTACGTTTAAGTATTCTCCACGGCCTAACACTCCGGCGTTGCGATTGGAGGATGCGATTCCGGATGCGGAGAAGGCTCGGCGGCTCGCCATATTGAATGACAAGCAAAAGCAGATCGGGGCGCGGCGCAATCGGCGGCACGTTGGGCAAGTGCTTGAGGTGATGGTGGAAGGGAAGAACCCGGCGCGCGGACAGTGGATCGGGCGGACGTCGCAGATTAAGGTGATGAACTTTACCGTGCCTGCGGGGGTTGAGCTTACGACGGGGAGCTATGTGCAGGTGCGGGTTACGGGAAGCTTCCCGAATAGCTTGGTGGGAGAGATGGCCGGCGTCTAATCTCGCGTAGAGACGCGGCTTGCCGCGTCTTCTGCCGCGGAGTGAGACGGGGCAAGCCCCGTCTCTACACGGGGTTCGGTCTTGAGGTTCTTATGGAAGTCGAAATGAAAATTCGCGGGCTGATGATGGATCCGGTTTCGAACATGCCGATTGTGCTGCTGAAGGACGTGGGCAGCGACACGGTGCTTCCCATCTGGGTGGGCGTGTATGAAGCGAATGCCATCGCGCTCGAAATCGAAAAGGTCAACACGCCGCGGCCCATGACCCACGACTTGATCAAGAACGTGCTTACCGGCCTCGATGCGCTGGTACACAAAGTGGTGGTCACGGAACTGAAAGACGATACTTTTTACGCCGTGATCTGGCTGGAAAGGGAAGGCCACGTGGTCAGCATCGACTCGCGCCCGTCGGACGCGCTGGCGCTGGCGTTGCGGGTGGATTGCCCCATCTTCGTGGAGGACGAGGTTCTGAAGAGCTCGAAACAGGCGGCCAACGCCGTCCCGGCGGTGAACAGCGAGGAACTGCGCAAGTGGCTGGAAGATCTGGGCGATGACGACCTGGGCAAGTACAAGATGTGATGAGGCAGTTGCCAGCTTCCAGTTCCCAGTTCCCAGTTTTTTCCCGGGCTTGACGGGAGATCTAGACGCGAGATGAGATCGTTCTCAACTGTTTTGAGCGCACTCCTGCTCTTCGCCGGGTTGTCCGCCTCGGCGGCGCAAGTCAATTTGACTGCACCCGCCAAGATTCCGGTTTCAGGATCGGGCATTTCCGAGCCAACCCTTGCGCTGCAGATTTCCTCGACCATGAACGTTGTTTCCGAGATGGGTGGAGCGTTCATGAGTGGGAGCAAGTGCGACGCCGACGGCAATCTCTACATCCGGAAGTACGCGACGGACCGGCCGCTGCTCGGTCCGGTGGTGAAGATCGATCCGGACGGGAAGCGGGTTGCGCTGTTTGACCCAGCCGCGTTTTCTCAGCTGGCGCTCGACCGCGCGGACGCCTTCTCGCCCGCCTCCGATGGCGGGATGTATCAGGTGGCGCAGAGTGGAGTTTTGAAGCCGCGCATCTACGTGCTGCATTTTTCTTCCGACGGATCGGCGTCCTCGCCAACGCTTCTTGCCGCCGACCTCGAGGTGTATACGTTCGCCGCGTTTGCCAGTGGAAATTTTCTTGTCTCGGGCGTCGAGCGCGATTTGCAGAACAAGAACGATCGGGGCCGCAACTTCACCGCGGTTTTTTCCGCCGACGGAAGGGAACTGGCGCAACTGTCGTTTGAGGAATCGCGCGCCCCTCGGAAAGCGGAAGCGAAACCCGGCGCAGGCGGAAGTCGGCGGCCCGCCGCGAAGAACGAAGCTCAGAACAAAGTTCAGAACGACGCTGAGAAGGCCGCGCCTGGTCTCGATCTGGCGGAGGCCGAGGTTGGTAGCGATGGCAACCTCTACGTCATGCGACGCTCTTCGCCAGCGCTAGTCTATGTGATTGCACCGAGCGGCGAGATTATGCAGACGCTCAAGATTGCTGCTCCTTTGCCAGGCTCGGCGGCGCCCAGCGCCTTTCATGTTTCCGGGAATCGACTGGCGATTTCGTTCGGGAACGAAGAAAGCCAGAGCCAGACGATCGTAGTCGCGGACGCGCAGACTGGGCGAAAGATTGCCAGCTACTCCGATCCGACTGGCCTGGGGACATCGTTTGCATGCTATTCGGCCAACGAAGGAGTGTTCACCTTCTTGAATCTGGGCGAGGGAAATGCGCTGGAAGTCATCCGAGCCGAGGCGCGGTAAGGTTCAAATTAGAATCCCGATGCCCGATTCCGCCGAACAGCTCCAGCGTCTGTACCTTGCGGGGTTCGAACTGCAGACCTTTGAACGCTTTCCCAAGTGTATCGGCGTAATCCGCGACAACTGTGTCGCCTTGCTTGTACCGGGTGTGGACGGCCTGCAAATCCTGGGCACACCCGGCTGGCGCATGGGCGAAGTCATGGGCGTGCTCACCGAAAGGGAAGGGCGGCAAGTCTTTCAGGCGAAGAGCGAAGTGGTGGAGGCCACGCCGGAGCGGCTCGCGATACTCCAGAAGTTCCGCCAAGACCTTGCGGAATTGATGAGTGGGGCGTGATGCCGACTTCCTCGACTCGCATCAGTGTCCTAGTATGATGTGTTCCTTAGCATGTTGACATCTCTCCCTTTATTGTGACATCATTCTTGACATGCGGACAACACTCAGCCTCGATGATGATGTTTTTCAGGTGGTGAAGAGCTACGCCGAACACCGGGCGCTGGCGATGGGGAAGGCGATCTCGGAACTGGTGCGCCGCGGTCTCAGTGCGCCTCCCAAGACACGGGTCGTCAATGGCCTTGTGGTCTTTGATGTTCCCGAAGACAGTAAGCCGGTTACATCCGAGCAAGTGAAGCGGCTGGAGGCCGAGGAGCGGTGAGCTGCTTCCTGCTGGACGTTAACGTACTGATTGCGCTCCTCTGGCCTCCGCACGAGGCTCATACTCGTGCGCAGCGCTGGTTCGCGCACAATGCCCATCAAGGTTGGGCGACCTGCGGCATGACGCAGGCGGGCTTCGTTCGGATTGTCTCGAATCCAGCCTTTTCGCGGCGCGCTGTTTCTCCTCGGGACGCGCTGGAGGTGCTGAGTGGCAGCCTTCAGCATCCGGCGCATCGTTTCTGGACCGAAGATAGTGAAGTGACCGAAGCCCTCGCTCCCTTTGGGCAGCGGCTGCTCGGCCACCAGCAAGTCACCGACGCCTACTTACTCGGACTCGCGATCCACAAGAAGGGAAGGTTCGCCACACTCGACACCAGTCTTTCGTCGCTGCTTCCCGAACAGAGTGCCGCTCGGACCCGGATCGTGCTGCTCTGAGTCCGGTGTGGGTGAAGGCCCGTGGCACTGTTCGCAAACTCTTGTCTATGAAGGGGCGCAGCTATGGATTCCGAAAGGGAAGGCGTCGGTTCGGGTGATGCGACGAGTATTGTGACCGGAGCTTTCGGGTTCAGCGGTCAGCAAATCGCGAAGCGGCTACTCCTCCGCGGAGACAAGGTCCGAACGCTAACGAATCATCCGCAGCCCGGATCGCCGCTCTTTGGCCGGGTTCAAGTCTCGCCACTTGATTTTGGCAACACTGCACAACTGACCGAATCGATGAGAGGCGCGACGGTTCTTTACAACACCTATTGGGTGCGGTTCTCCTATGGCGGCCTCAGCCACGAATACGCGGTGCGCAACACAAGAACTCTGATCCATGCCGCCGAGGCGGCGGTAGTGAAGAGAATTGTTCACGTCAGCATCACCAATCCTGCGATGGATTCTCCGCTGCCTTATTTCAAAGGGAAGGCCGAATTGGAGCAGGCGATTCAATCGTCCTCGTTGTCTTATGCGATTCTGCGGCCGGCTGTGCTGTTCGGAGAGGGCGACATCCTCATCAACAACATTGCCTTTATGTTGAGGCGGTTTCCGCTGTTCGCGATCCCAGGAACGGGTGAGTACCGCGTTCAACCGATCTTTGTGGACGATCTGGCGGAACTGGCGATGGATGGCGGACAGCGATCGGACAGCTACACCGTGGACGCGGTCGGCCCTGAGACGTACACATACACGGAACTGGTGCAGACGATCAGCCGCGCAATTGGAAGCAAGCCGTTGCTGGTTCATTGGCCGGCGGGTCTGGTTCGGCTTGCTTCTGGAGTTCTGGGAGCGATCCTCAAGGACGTCGTTCTCACGGAAGACGAGATCAAAGGACTTATGGCTGACCTCCTGGTCTCCCATGGGCCGCCGACCGGGCGAACGAGTTTGGAAGGCTGGATCAAGTCTCACGCCGGGACGATAGGGAACTGCTATGCATCCGAGCTCGCGCGGCACTATGTTTCCGAAGGCGCAGGAAAGAATTCGCGGCCAGGATGCTGAATGGGAACACTCTTGACATGGATATACAAGTGTATATACTTGAAATTGAGGGGTAAGGGCTATGGCAGGCGCCAAGGCACAACTTGTGAAGTGGGGAAACAGTCAGGCGGTTCGCATCCCTAAGACAATACTCGAACAGTGCAACCTGCGGGAAGGCGAAGAGCTTGAAATTCGGGTGGAAAATGGGCAGATTTGGCTGGATCCGCTGATGCACCGGCCCACGCTGGAAGCGCTGGTCAAGAGGATCACTCCCGAAAATCGGCACGGCGAACAGGATTGGGGCAAGCCGGTTGGGAACGAGGTATGGTAAGTGCTGCGTACGTCCCCGACAGAGCTCACATCATAAAGGTCAATTTCGACCCCCAAGCGGGACACGAGCAAGCAGGCTGGCGTCCCGCCTTGGTTTTGTCTCCCGTAAGCTACAACAAGATCGGCCTCGCGATCATGGTGCCAATTACGAATCAGGTGAAGGGCTATCCCTTCGAGGTTCCGCTTCCGGCAGGCCTCGCGACCAGGGGAGTGATCCTCTCCGATGCCATCAAGAGCGTGGACTGGAAAGCGAGGAAGGCCCGTTTTGTTGAGGTCATTCCGCCGGGGCCTTTGAAGGCTGTCCAAGACCAACTGAGGTTGTTGCTAGGCTTGCCAAGTTCTTAGAACCTGTCCATAAACTGAGGAAGCGGAACCGTGAAAGCTATGGGAAGGAAAGCAGTTCTGGGCTAACGTCAAGGCATGTATCCCAGTGATTTGACGGACGCGCAATGGGTTCTTCTGGAACCATTGCTGGGAGCGGCGGCACGGCAGCGTCATGCGGGAGGACGCCCGCGCAAATATCGGTTGCGGCGGGTGGTCAACGCCCTGCTGTACGTGGTCAAGACGGGCTGTCAGTGGCGGCAGTTGCCCGCGAACTTTCCTCCGTGGAAAGCTGTCCACGAGCAGTTTCGGCGCTGGCGTGACGACGGCGTTTGGGAACAGGTAAGCCAAACATTGCGCCGGACAGGCCGTTTAGCGCAAGGGCGGAAAGCCGAGCCTACCCTGGCGGTGCTGGATTCGCAATCGGTCAAGACGGTGCTAAAAGGGGGGCGCGCGGCTACGACGCGGGCAAAAAGATCAAGGGGCGCAAACGGCACATCGCGGTTGATTCGCAAGGCAAT
>PKXK01000193.1:6696-26661 GCA_003132325.1 Acidobacteriaceae bacterium | reverse complement strand
GAGGCCCAGAGCTATTGTGATCTCATCGCGATTATGCACCTGGGCAAACTGGATGCGCTTGGCACCTGTAAAGAACTCGAGTCCTCTCTGGGCGACGGCAGCCACACGCTCAATGATGTCTTCATTCACTATGCCGGCAGCGCCCTTGATTCCGGCGGCAACCTCCACGACGTAGGCGCCGAACGCGCAACCGCGCAGCGCCTTGGCTAGCCCAACCCTATGACCGCCACTTTCATTCGCCCTTTAACCGGCTTCATCGACAAGACGTTCGTCATCACCGAGTTTGAGTTGCGCAAGCTGCGCCACGATTTCACGGAACTCGTCACCCGCGCCCTGCAGCCTGCGCTTTGGCTGCTCATCTTCGGGGAAGTGTTCTCACGCAGCGGGGCGATGCACACGGGCAACATTCCCTATCTGGACTTCATTGCTCCCGGCATCCTGGCGCAAAGCGTTCTATTTGTGGCTATTTTTTACGGCATCAACGTCATCTGGGAGCGCGACCTTGGCATTGTGCAGAAATTCCTCGCCAGTCCGACTCCACGCGCGGCACTGGTGCTCGGCAAGGGCTTCTCCGCGGGTATCCGCACTCTCTCGCAAGCTGTCGTCGTTTACGGTCTCTCGCTGCTTCTTGGGGTGAAGCTGAATTGGAGCCCGCTCGCGCTCCTCAACGTGCTGGTCATCGTCGTCCTCGCGGCGACGCTGTTCTCGACGTTTTCGCTCATCATCGCGTGCATTGTGAAGACGCGCGAACGCTTCATGGGAGTGGGCCAGGTGCTCACCATGCCGTTGTTCTTTGCGAGCAACGCGATTTACCCGACCGCCATCATGCCGGGCTGGCTGAAGATCGTTTCCCATCTGAATCCGTTGACCTATGTTGTCGATGCCCTGCGCACTTGCATGCTTGCCGCCAGCGCGAGCAGCTTCGGCCTAAGCCGCGACTACGCTGTTATCCTGCTGACTACGACCATCCTGGTGTTCATTGGTGCGCGGTTGTATCCCCGTCTTGCATCGTGAATCGAAGCTTAGAAGCGATTGGCAAAATCATGAATAGCCCATTGCCGTTCCTGCTAAACACCATTCTGTTGTGAAGTCGGCAGTAGTCCGGAGTAGCACGAGTTCAAATCCCGTCGCGGACCCAATCATCGCGGCGCCTTCGGAGTGGACTAACGGCAATTGTGCCAAATCACCTCATGTAGGTGTGCCATAAGTGTGCCATTCGCTTCGGTCCTAGGTGCGCCAAGCCGAGTCTGCGTGTGCAACGCTGCATGGAGAAGATTGAGAAGCTGCCGCCTTATCAGCAGAACTACTTGCTCAAGACCTTCGACGGATTCTTAAAAGGCGTGGCCAGGTAACCCCTCCCATTTTTTCTTCTCATTTCTTCCTAGCTGGAAGCAACACAGGAGCGGAGAGGGAGGTTAGTCAAGGCCGCGCGTCTTTGGCGCGTTCATCGGAGCGAAGCGCAGAGCCTTGACTGGTCTCCCGCGCTCCGTAAACTCTCCCGCGAAAAAATAGGAGATCACTCGTTCCCGTGGCCGCCGATTTTTTCTGGCTGCCCTTTCTTTCTGTCCGTCCGCTGCCCCAGCGGAGGGTACTCGGCCACCGATGCTCAGCGCCGCGCTTCATGGTCTTTGAGCCGGTCCCGCGCCACACGCGCCTTCTGCCTCTTGACCTCGTCGACGATCCCGTCGAACCCCTCTTGCGTCATCGCCTCGCCCTTCGCCAGCGGACCCAGCAGGTTCACCAACAGCAGCCGACACGCCGTGATCTCCACCATCTCCGCACTGGGCCGAAGCCCCGTCTTGTCCTGTTCGATCTCCCGCAGCACCAGCCCGCGCATCAGCTCCCCCTGCGTCTGCTTCCGCTTCGCCGCCAGCGCCTCCAGTTCGTGCAGCTCCGCCTGGTTCAGCTTCGTCCCCACGTGATGCACCCGGAACCGCGCCCGCTTGGCCGCCTCCCCTGCGAGGTTCTTCTCATCGAGCAGCGCCATTCGCTCCTACCTCCCAGCACCCCGCGTTTACGCAGGTATACACGGGTTTCCTCACGGAACCCCGGAATACGCTATCTATCGGATGCGGCGATGGTTCCCAGGGGACCACTGCCAGGTTTCCGTACAGTTCCCTCCCAGGGGTGGAGTGTCACAATTCTTCCGGTGCGAAGCACCGTTGTTGCTCCGGCACGAAATTGAATGCAGGATCACGCCTTCACCGCCCGCGCAGAAGCTGTGGGCTCCACTCCAGATACCAACTTCTTCTCAGGCTCCTCCGCTCCTCCATTACTCGGACCTTTACGAACACGCAAAGTGGAAGCAACCTGCTTGGACTGTGGCGTCTACAGTAAATCCTGGAAGTCACGGTCCTTCGAGAAGACGTAATTGAGGGCCCTGTCCACAACCTCGTCTGCCGATGCATGGATGAAAGCGGCGTACTGATCAACCTGTGCGGCTGTAGATTCGTCCAGCCGAACCGAAGCACTGATGTGGCGGGTCCGGTCGATCTCAGTAGTGGCATAGTCGTTCTCCAAGTATATGCAGTGACATCAAGCAATCTTTCTGCGGGCAAACATCCTCTGCGCCGTTTGTGCAATCTCCCGCGCACGAGCGCGGCAGAGTGCCACTGGAATCTCAAGGCGGCGCCGAACTTTAAGCAGCGTGACAACGTCTTCTACCGGAACACTTTCGACGAGCCAAAGTCTGGCCGATGCAACGTCCACTGTTCTCTGTGCGCAGTAGAGAGAATTCGGTTTATCGGCGCGGCGCGAAGCCAGCTTTCGCGTGAGTTTCGCGGCGTCCTTTCCACGGACACGCTCACGCAGAACCCATGCCCAATCATGTTCGGAATTTGTGGGGTTAGTGGGATACTTTCGCGCTGTGAATTGAGACGAAAGGACGCTGTGGCGACGATACGGGCGACCTGCAGTGAAGGCGGCGAAGATCCAAAAGCGGGTTGGGTTCCACACCTTCCATCACACGTACACAACTTTGCTGACTCAGAACAACGAGGAGGTGAAGGTGGTACAGGAGCTCCTACGTCATGCGAACAGTCGTATCACGCTGGATCTTTACGCTCAGGCGGGGTATGCCGAACAAAAGGCTGGCACAAAGCAAACTTGTTCGGATGGTGCTCAACAAGGGAGAAGCACTGGCCTAACTGGACCAAATTGGACCATGATCGAAATTGCCAATTCCTTACAAGTGCTTGAAAGGAATGGCGGGGACGACGAGACTCGAACTCGCGACCTCTGCCGTGACAGGGCAGCGTTCTAACCAACTGAACTACGTCCCCACTCGCCAAATCAACAAGATGCGAAATAACCAGTGTTTATGCGCTTTGCACGATTTGCATATCGTGCATTGGTTGCCCTCCGTTCCCTAAAAAAGCGCGGCTACCGGCGGAACCGCCCTCAAACCGCCTACAAATTTCTGCGCAGACTACGGTATTGCCTACGATGATCCGCGCCGTCGGCCAGGTAGAAAACAAAGTAAAACCTCGTCCAAGACATTTTAACAGCTTCTCTTTGAGTGCGAAAGATCGCGCCGCATTTTCCTCGGGTCGGCATCAATCGACCACACAGCGCCCTTCGAGACTCTGCACCGTTCACTGCCCCGACTGGAGGGCCCGTTATCCTGAGCCGCAATCGCTAGGAAAGGCTCCCAGGAGCCGACTCCCAAGGAACATCACCCATTCTGTAGGGGGATGACTTGAATCCCGAGTTAAGCGGCTTGTCTGCGGAGCCGAAATTGTGCGCGTTGTAGAGCTTCTTGATCGCAGCGGTGAACGACACTCTCGTTGTAGGCTTCCCTCGTCCTGACGCGGCGTCTCTTCGTATAGAGCACTTTGCCACCACTGATCTTGTTCTCAGGACAGAGTCCCCACCAAGATGCACAGGCGGGAGCATTGCGAAATCGAGTCACATCGCTGCCGATCTCACACAGGATGGTCTGGGCTGTAATCGCGCTGATGCCAGCCACGTTGGTGAGATCGACTCCGAGGTCGGATAGACCAGCATGCCGCGAATCCGGAGCGCCTGTGATTCTGATTCATTTCCACGATTGAGCAGCAGCGGGTAGTACGCCGAGGAGTATCGGCCGATGCAACTTGGGGCGCAGCGCGTTGTGACAAGTCCTAATGGTACCGAAGGAATGCTCTACGCCTGACTGCTGCCAAACGCGGTCCGACTCTGTGGTTGGTTCCAGCTTGCAAACGGCATCGACCAGCCTGGCATCACTCAATGTTTAAGAAGCTACCGCGCCTGGGCGGGTTAGCGCTCGGCGGGTGGCGAAGAGGTGGACGGCGGGAGTAATGATCAGCGACAGAACCATCGACAGCAGGATGCCGCCGATCACGGCAATGGCCAGCGGTTTCAGCATCTGCGAGCCCGCGCCCATGGCGAACGCCAGTGGCAGCATGCCCGCGATCGCGGCGAGCGCGGTCATGACGATCGGCCGCAGTCTGCGGCGGCCCGCTTGAATCACCGCTTCTTCCAGCGAGAGTCCCGCGGCTCGGAACTTTTGCTCGGCATCGAGCAGCAGAATCCCGTTCTTCGCCACGATGCCAATCACCATGATCATCCCCATGAACGACGAGATGTTGAACGTGGTGCGGGTGATGAACAGGGCGAGAAACACTCCGCAGATCGAGAGCACGGCCGACGTCAGAATCGCCAGCGGCGCGGTAAACGTCCGGAACTCAAACAGCAAAACAATGAAGACCAGCACCACCGCCAGCACGAGCACGAAGATCAGATCCCGAAACGATTTTTGTTGCACCTGGTAGGTTCCGCCGTATAACACCCGAATCGAAGAAGGCAGATGCAACTGCTCCACGCTTTTCTTGACGCTGGCAACACCCGTGCCCAGGTCGACGCCCTCCAGTCGCGCCGAGACCACCACATTCCGCAGCAGGTTCTCGCGCCGGATTTCCGTCTGTCCGGGAAGCTCGGTCAGCGTGGCCAGCGATCCTAGCGTCGCCGTTTTGCCGGTCGAACTGACCAGCAGCGTGTCGCGCATGGCCTCGAGCGAAGCTCGATTCCCTGCCGGAAAGCGCACGCGCACGGTGTAGGTGCGATCATGAGTGACTACCGGAGTCGTCGACGGTTCGCCTTCCAGAATGGCGGCCGCGTCGGTCGCAACTTCTTCGGGGGTAAAACCGGCCCGCGCCGCAATCGACGGGTCCACCTGAAACACCACGGCCGGCCCGCTGATGGTGTTATCGATTCCATTCAAAACATCGACCACGCCTTTATCTTTGGCGATCGCATCCGCCACTTTCGGCGCCCAGGCTTCGAGCACCGCGGCATCTTGCGAAAACATCTTGACCTCGACGGGCTGCGGCTCTCCGGTCAGATCGCTGATCATGTCCTGCAGAACCTGGACGAATTCCACGTCGATGGCCGGTTCTTCGGTCTTGATTTTCGCGCGAACGTCGGCGATGACCTCTTCGATATCCCGGCTGCGAGACAGCTTCAGCTTCACGGAGATGTCGCCCGTGTTGGCTTCGGTCACCGACGCCAGTCCCAGTTGCATGCCGGTTCGGCGCGAGGTGCTCTCGACCTCGGGAATATCGTGCAAGATCCGTTCGAGGTGGCGAACCACACGATTGGTCTCCGCCAACGAACTTCCCGCCGGCATGATGTAGTCGAGAATGAAGCCGCCTTCGTCCATCTCCGGCAAAAGACCGGAGCCCGAAAACTGGTAGCACCCGTAGGCAATCACGATCAGAGCCAGACTGAATCCGGCCAGCCAGCGGGGCCGCTCCAGCGCGCGCCGCAACCAACGCTCGTGAAAGTTAATCACCTGGCGGAAAAAGCCGCTCAGCGAAGCTTCTTCGGCTTCCATCAGACGACGGATCGACTCCACCTCCGGCTCCGGAGCAATCTGGTCGAGGGTATCTTCCTGGCCGTCCGATCCGCTGTCCGCTATGCCGGACAAGTCGCCGGCGGCTCTCTTGATCAGGAACTGGCTGAGCGCGGGCGTCCAGGTCAGTGCGAGCGCCAGCGACGCGAGCAGCGCGACCGACATGGTGACGGCCAGAGCGCGGAAGAATGTGCCGGTTACACCGGTGATGGAAACCAGCGGAAGGAAAACCACAATCGGAGTAATGGTCGAGCCGATCAGCGGGATGGTGATCTCGCCGAGCGCGCTGTGAATCGCCTGCAGCCGCGTCTGGCCCGCGTCGCGGTGCAGCACGATGTTCTCCACCACCACGATCGCGGTATCGATCACCAAGCCCACGGCCGCCGCCAGCCCGCCGAGCGTCATCAGATTGAAACTCTCCCCCATCAACTTGAGCACGATAAATGTCAACGCGATGGTGGCTGGGATCATCAGCCCCGCGACGACAGAAGTGCCCCAGTCGCGTAGAAAGATCACGAGGATGATTGAAGCCAGGATGAGTCCGATGAGGATGGCGTCGCGGACACTCGCGATCGATTGCTTCACGATGTCCGACTGGTCGTAATACGGATGAATCTCAACCCCGGGCGGCAACGATTTGCGGAGGCTCTCGACTTCCGCGTGCACCTCGTCCGCCACCTGCACGGTGTTGCTTTCCGGCTGCCGATTGATGCTGAGCAGGACCGCCGGCTTTCCGTTCGCGGAAACAATCGTGTATAGAGGACGAATCGCGGGTTCCACTTTCGCGACGTCGCCCACCCGCACCGGCACGCCGGCGGGGGTTGTCTTGATGACGGTCGCCGCAATCTGCTGCGGATCGCGCACCTGTCCGCTGATCAATGCGAGGTAGAGCTGGTGGTTGCGTTCGAGCAATCCGGGAGAGTCAATCAGGTTGGTGCGCCGTACCGCTTCGAGCAGATCGGAAACCGTAACACTGGCCTGCAAGAGCCGGGCGGGATCGGGAACGATGTGAAACTCCGGCTCCTGGCCGCCTTGCACAATCACGCTCGCCACGCCATCCAGGCGGTTCAGGCGAGGCTTGAGTTCGTACGTCGCCAGTTCCCAGAGTTCGGTCTGCGGAACCCGGTCGGAAGTCAGGCTGTAGCCAAGAATCGGAAAGCTGGCGAAGGTCATGCGATGAGCTTCCACCTTCGCGCTCGCAGGCAGGTCGCGTTGTGCGTTGGCTAATGCCGCGTTCACGTACTGCAAGGTCTGGAACATGTCGACGTTCCAGTCGAAGAACAGATCGATTTCCGCCGATCCGCGGCTGGTAATGGAACGCACCTGTTGCAGGCCGGGCACGCTGTTCACGGCTTCTTCGAGCGGGCGGCTGACCGTGACCATCATCTGGTCGATGGGCATCACACCATTGTCGACGGCGATCAGAATACGGGGAAAATTCGTGTCGGGAAAAACGGAAACTGGAATCGTGAACGCGACGTAGATTCCAACCAGCACCAGCGTGATGATTAAGACGAGGATGGAGCGGGAGTGGCGCGCAAACCAGTAAGGCGATTCACCGTGGGTCGCGGCCATCGAGTTACTGGGCATCCTTCTCGGTCCCTTTTCCCGCGGATGTCCCGTCCGGCACGTGATCCGTCGTGTCGGAATCCGGGGCGGCCTCGACGCGAATCTTGGTATTGTCGGGCAGGCCGTAGGCGCCGGAGGCGACGACGCGATCGCCTTCGGCGAGGCCATCGAGAATCTGCACCTGCTCGCCCTGCCGGATTCCGGCCTTCACCGTCTTCTGGTGCGCCTTATTGTCGGAGCCCGCAACCATCACATAGCTCGTTCCGTCCGGAGCGGTGAGCACGGCGGCCGCCGGAATCACCACCGCGTTCTCGACCGAGCGCGCCAGCATCGAAATCCGCACGCTCGTTCCCGGCCGCAACCGGCCTTTCGGATTTTTCGCTTGTACCCAGACTTCGACCGTCGTGCTGTTCGGATCAAGCGCCGGGCTGACGACGGTCACTTTCCCTTCGATCGCGTCATCTTCGCCGGGAGCCTTGTCGGAAACTCCTGAAACTGCGCCGGCCACCACGACCGTGGCCTTGTCGCCGAGTTTCAGCAAGGCCGCCTGCTCTTGCGGAATGTGGGCGCGCGCCACCACCGAAGTCGTGTCCATCACGGTGAGCAGCGGCGTTCCCGCTGCCGCCATTTCTCCCGGGTACAAAGAACGGTCGGTAACCACACCATTGATCGGACTGCGGATTTCCGAGTAACTCAACTGCGCCTCGGCGCCGAGATACTTGCCTTTGGCCGATTGCAACTGGCCCTTGGCAGACTTGATTCCCTGCTCCTTGCCCCCGGCCATCAGCGCATCGAGGTGGTGCTGCGCAATTTCGTACTGCGTTCGTGCCTGGGCGATACTGACGGTAGCTTGATCGAGATCTTTGCGAGGCAGGGCACCTTGCTTGTAAAGATCCTGACGACTGTCGTAGAGCTTCTGTTCGGCCTCCAGCGCCAGCTTCGCCGCCTGAGTGTCGCCCTGCGCCTTCTGAATCTCTTCCGGCAAAGTGGACGCGGTCGCGATCGCATAGGCAGCCTGCGCCTGATCGTAGGAACCCTGATTATCCTGAGCGACCGCAGCCAAGTCGTGGCTTTCCAATTTGGCGAGTAACTGCCCCGCACGAACCTTGCTGCCGCGATTCACGTAGAACGCTTTGACCGGCGCGCTGATCTTCGGAACAATCGCCGACTGCGCCAGCGGAAACAAAATCGCTTCCGACGTCACCGTCTGCTCGATGGTCGCCTTCTTGACCGCAACCACTTGAACGCCGACCGTCGGTTCTTCTTGCTTGTCCTTGGAGCAGCCCAGCGCAGACACAAGAACAAGAACGATGGAGGCCAATGAGACTATGCGCTGAAATGCTTTGAAGGGGCGCGGCTTCAGCCGCGCCGTTCCGGGCCACTGCAATGGGGGCTTTAGCCCCTGAGGGGGACAGCCTCCTTCCCCACCAATCGATATGTGAAACACGCTTTAGAAACTCCCCGTCAACGTTTGCAGGTTCGCGAGGGCGACCTGGAAACGGACCTGACCATCATCATACGCATTGCGGGCCAGCGTCAATGTATTTTGAGCGTCCACCACTTCCAGCACCGTGGCCTCTCCTGCCTGGTAGCGCAAAGTAGTTAAACGTAAACTGTCGGAAGCAAGTTCCGCCGTTTGACCGAGCGATTCGAGCTGTGCGCGCGACGTTTCGGTTTCGTCATAGAACGACCGCAGATCGGCCAGCAGCCGGCGTTGTGCGAAGCTCAACTCGACATGGGCCTGCTGCCGGTGCAAGTCCGCTTGCTTCACCTTGCTGTAACCCGCTCCCCAGTTCCAGATGGGCAACTGCAGGGTCGCGGTGGCCGAGTACCCCAGGTTACGAAATCCATTTCGATCGCGCACCGCGAATTGATTGGCGTCGATGCCATAGAAATAATCCAGGCCGACCGACGGCATCATGGCGGCCCACGCGACTTTCACTTCCTGGTCGGTTTGCCGCAGAGAGGCCAGCGCAACCCGAACTTCCGGGTTGTTCTTGGTTGCAGCCGTCTGTACTTCGACGAAAGGGGGCAAGGGATCGGGCAGGCGCAAGTCATCCACGACAGAAAAATTCTGGTCGAAATTCGGGAATAGCAACACCGCAAGATCGAGGCGGCTCTTGTTCATCGCCAGGAGAGCATCCTGCAGTTCGCGCTGTTGCTGCTGATCCTGAATCTGGGCTTTGATCACGTCGGACCGCGCCACCTCGCCGCCGTTCTGCAGCTTTTGGCTGATACCGAGAAAGTGGTCCGCTTCCGAAGTCGCCTTCTGCGCGGTGGCATACTTGCGCTCGGCCACGACGTATCCGTAGTAAGCCTGCACCACGGTGACGACCAAGCCGCGCGTCGCAATTTCCGCCTTGGCCCGCGACAGTGCCTCGGCCGCTTCGACTCTTCGATAATCCGCCAACATTCCCGGCGATAGCGCCTGGTGAACATTCCCCTGCGCGATGTACTCATGGACGCCGTTGTTACCAATGTAGCGTCCGGCGGGTGGCGTCGGAGGCGTCGGAGGCGTCGTTCTGGTAGGAGCACCGTTCCCCTGGGTGTAGAGGAACTGCATGTTGTAGTTGACGTTGGGCAGCAGTTGAGCGCGGCTCTGCACGGTGTCCTGATGAGCCAGCCCTAGCTCCGTGAGCGCCGCCCGGAACTGCGGGTCGTTAGTTTTGGCGCGTGTGAGGGCATCCTGCAGCGTGAGGACCAGCGGCGCTTGCGTGGCATTGGCGTCCGCGGTTGTTGTTGGCGTTTGGACTTGTCCGTAGACTTGGGAAGGAGCTACGGTTTGCGACTGACCCTGCCCATACGCTGGAACTGCCAGCAGGATTCCCAGCCACACGATTCTCGTTTGCCTCATCTCGATCACCCGCTACGCACTCCCTTTCTCCTCAATACTGCGATTCGCGTTTACCATTGTAAACAATAGTCCTGACCCGATCGTAACCCATACGGCAACGTCCAGCGCCGGCACCCAGCCTCGATGAACCGCAATCGAGGCGGTCACGGTGGAGGAGACGACTCCGCCGATACTCCCCACGGTGTTCATCAGCGCGGAGAGCGATGCGGAATATCCGGGCGCGAGATCGATGCAAGACGCCCAGAAGTTCGCCGCCGCAAACATGGTAAAGCCTGCCGCCAGCGCAATCATGGGCAGGGCCAGGACGGTGACGCTGAGATGATTGCCAGTGTACAACAACAAGGCTGCGACGCCCATGCCCAGCCATACCGCTGCCAGGCGTCCCTTGCGACGATCGGAGACGCGGGCCACGCGGTCGGAAAACCATCCGCCAACTGGAGACAGCACCGCCATCGCCAGGAACGGCGCCGACGTCCAGGCCGCCGCATGCATCAGGTCCAGTCCGCGCAGTTTTACGGCGTAGAAATAGAACCAGTTGTAATAGACGTAAAATGCATAACCCTGAAAACCATAGCCTAGAATCAAGGCCCACACGGAGACACTAGTGAGCATCTTGATCCACGGAACCTTTGTCGCAGCTTGCTGTGGACGGGCGTTACCGTTCTGCCATCCGGGGTGAATGGTTCGCAACTCTTGCTCGTTCACCCGCGGATTTTCTTCGGGCCAATCGGTGGCGTACCAGTGCCAAAGCGCGACGACGACGAAGGCGAGCGCGGCGGAAATTGCGAATGAAACGCGCCAGCCCCAGTGCACCATCGTCCAGGCGATGGCGATGGGAGTCAGCGTTCCGCCGAGGCCCAGCCCGCACACTTGCAAGCCGCTGGCGAATCCGCGTTCGCGCACGGCGGTCCAGGAGGCAATGACGCGGGTTACGTTGGAAGAAACCGCCGCCTCGCCGACTCCGGTTAGAAAGCGCACAATGCGAAAGATTGCGAGTGCGCTGACTCCCGTTGCCGCCGCGAACCTGGGCGCAAAAACCATGGCGCCGGAACCGACTGCAAAACAGAAGATGGATGCAGTCAGGGTTCGACGCGGGCCGAAGCGATCACAGACGTATCCCCAGGGAATCTGAAACAACCCATATCCCCAGAGAAAGGCGCTGAACACGCCTCCCATGGCAATCGTGCTGAAGGAGAATTCTTCTTCGATGTACTTTCCCGCAATGCTCAGGTTGAGGCGATTCAGCGCGGTGACCGCCATGATAGCCATGACGATGGCCAGAATCCACCAACGAACAGCAGTCGGGCGACTGGAGCGAACTGAATCTCGGGACATGAGGTTCTCACGCGCTATGTTTGCCGTGTCCAAGCTGTTCCATCCTGCCTGCGCACCTCACGGAGCAAGTGCGAAGACCTCAGTTCTCAGTTCCCAAGTTTGCCTTCCTGGCAAAATGGAGGGTGAAAGCGTCAGTCCGGTAGCAGACCCCCTTGGTGCGGTCTTTTCGAATCAAAGACTTAGCCAGAGGTTACCGCCAGGTCTTTGATAAATAATGACTTATACGTAAAGTATTCCGTAATAAGGAGTTAGCACCCACCCGATTGGTCGTCTCTGTATTCCAGCGCCCTCCACTAGTTAAAGGAAATTCTTAGCGCCGCTTCGCTGGCGGCAATAACTCTGCAACTGCGACAAACGCTCGACCCAGCGGTTACAGGGAGGCCTGCGGAACCGCAGCAACCGTGCTGCTGCGGTTCCACCGGTCGAGCTTCAAAAGATCAGTTTCAACCCGAACTGGATTTGCCGTGAACTTGTGGAGGTCTGGTTTAGAGCTGTGGTTAGAGTGCTCCCGCTGAAATCGTAGATGGAGTTGTTTTGGCCACCGGAATTCAGGAAACCCGGCGACAAGAAGTTTGTGTGATTGAGGATGTTAAAGAACTCGGCGCGGAACTGGATGTTGAAGGCCTCCGAGATTCGCGGTACGCGGGTGTTCTTGAAGATTGAGAAGTTCACCATGGTGAGGGGAGGGCCATGAAACTGGTTGCGGCGCGTGTTGCCGAGCACGTTCGAGCAGAACTGCGAGCCATTGGGTGCCGGTGGCCCTAAGTACACTCCATACTGCGGGTTTTGGGTGGGGGTGAGGAAGGAATTAGGCGCGCAGCCGTAGGGATTAGTGGAGGTTGCCGGCGCAAGTGAGGCTGGCGCCGTTGGGGGCGTGAAGCAGTTTGTATTGATGTAGTTGGCTCCTGAGCCAGTCGGGTTGCAACCGGGAAGGAGGCTAGCGAAATCCATAGAGAAGTCGCCGTTGAAGCCCGTTCCAAGCGGATCGTTGCCATCGCCGACGGTAGCGGTGAAGGGCGCGCCGCTGGTGGCGCTTATAATCGTCCCCAGTTCCCATCCTCCGGTCAGCGTTGACATCATGCCCGAAGCTCCTTTGACCGACGGGATCTGCCACATGAACGTTCCCGAGAACACATGCCGAATGTCGTAGTCGCAGCCGCCTACCCTTGCTGACTTGATGAACAGGAGCGGAACAGCGATGGAATTCTCGAACGTGTCACCCGTCACAGGAGCCGAACTCAGGTCGCGACACTTGCCGAAGGTGTAAGAGAGCTGCCCCTGAAGCCCCTGGCTGAGGCTCTTCTTGAGTTGTGTCTGAAACGCCTCGTAAGAGGCAGAGCCGTCGAACAGGACAGGACGAATGCCAGCCCCGCCTCCCCAGTTGGAATCAATGCGTGTTCCAGTTTGATTGTTCGCGCATGTGTTCGGAAGCGGGAGACCGGTGGGGTTACAAGGAAAGACGAATCCCGCACCACTAACAAAAGTGGGCTGTATCAGATTGATGTCGTCCGCTGCGGCCGAAAGATGAACGGAGCGGGAACCGACATAGCCGACGTTCGCGGTCCAGTTACCGGCGAATTGGCGCTCAATGTTGAAGTTCCAGTTCATGACCAAGGCACGCTTGGGGTTCGTGTCGATGAAGCGGTTTCGGATGCTCTGTTCGTTGAAATTCACGTTCGGATCCGGAGTGCCGGTTCCGAGCAAGGCAGCCTTGTCGGCGCCGATGATCTGAAATGGGGCGGTAGCTGCCGTATTCAAACCGAATTCATACGCCAGCGGCAGCACGTCGAACAACCCAAAGCCGGCGCGGACGGCGGTCTTGCCATCGTGAAACGGATCCCACTCCAGGCCGATGCGGGGTTCGAAATTCTTGGTTGTCGGATTGTGAAGAATTGGACTGCTCACACCAACTGGCCCGCAGGCGGTCGTACCCGGAGTGCAGTTTGCCAAGGTGGTGATTTCCTGAAATCCCGCGGCGTTCACCGTGTACCCATTGACGGTGTATCCGGGAATGGTATTGGCGTCGGTGGGGAGGGTTGTCATTTCGTACCGCATGCCGATGTTTACTGTGACGTTCGGGCGGGCGCGCCAATCGTCCTGAATGTAGCCGGCAAACAGACTCTGACGGAAAGCGACGTCGTGCGACCCGCCTGGGGCGAGGGCATTGAGTTGTTTGGGGGCATTGCTAAGGAAATCAGAAAGTGAATAGTTGTTCATTCTTCCATTCGGACTTAGCTGCTCCAAGACGTTATAACGCATGCGTTCGAAAGCAAATCCGAATTTGATCGAATGTGTGCCATGCGTTAGAAACGCGTCATCGGCAACCTGGCCCGAAGTCCACCTGTGCGTGAAGCGGTTAAATCCTCCCAAGCCGTAGGCCGTGGTCAGGCCGCTCACCGGAATTTGAGGAGTGGCTTTGGCGCCGGGGGCGATAGCCAACGTTGCATCGGTAGCAGCGGCATCGCCAGAAACGGGGTCGTTGATTTTCCCTAGCGACCGGCTTACGCCGGCGCGGAAGGAGTTGACCAAGGACGCGCTAAAGACGTGTGTTTCCTCGATGGTGAACGCTTGCCGGCGCGAGAACACCTCGTGCACGGTATTCCCCAGCGGATCCCCTTGCTTCAACGGTCCGGAGTCGAAGAAGTAGCTGCCCCACAAGCTGTCGCTATTAGATATCTTATGGTCGACGCGCCCCAGGACGTTGTTTTCGTTGGCGACGGCGTTCACGTTCGTGTCGATGGTTTGCGTGCCGAACTTATTCAGTGGCGTGCCGGCGGGGGCTACTGGCCACAACGCAAGATAAGGCTGAATCGCCGGCGCCGCCGCAGTCCGCTGGTCCGAAGTTGGCACATTGATGGCCACCGACGAGGGCTCGCTTTGGCGCAGCCCCTCGTATGTGGCAAAGAAAAATGTCTTGTCTTTAATGATAGGACCACCGCCGTTTCCTCCAAACTGAATGCGGCGGAAGGGGGCGATCGTCGGTCCGTCAAAATAATTCCGAGCATCGAAAATGCTATCGCGGTCGAAGAAGAATCCCGTACCGTGAAACTGATTCGTTCCCGACTTGGTAATCGCATTGATGATCGCGCCCGAGGTCCGTCCATACTCTGCGGTGTAGCCGGTGGTGATCACGGAAAACTCCTGCACGGCATCGACGCCCAAATTCAGTCCGGTAGGTCCACCGGGAGCGGCGTTGGAATAATCGTTGATCGAAAGTCCGTTGAACCGATAGGCATTCTCATTCGGGCGATGGCCGGAATCGGTCAACTGGTCGCCAAACCCACGGTTTCCTTTGTTGGCATTGAACGAGGCCGTCACTTGATTAGGGACCTCGGTGACCCCCGCCTCGAGAGTTGCGAGCGATGCCCAATCGCGACCATTCAGGGGCAGCTCCCGGACGGTTCTGGAATCCACAGTCGAACTGACCGATGAAGTAGCGGTCTGCACTTCGGGTGGCGCGGCCGTCACCTCGACGGTCTCGCTGACTTGTCCGACCTTCAGGCTGAGATTGAGCGCCTGTTGCGCGCCGACGGTCAGGGTAATTCCCTTCTGCACGACTTTGTTGAAACCTTGGGCCGTTATTGTGACCTCGTAGTTCCCCGGCAACAGGTTGGGCGCGGAATAAAAGCCGTCGCCATTCGTCGGCACTTCGCGCACTTCCCCAGTGCCCGTATTCTTGATGGAAACGCTGGCGTTCGGGATCCCCGCACCCGACGGGTCGGTGATCAGGCCCGACATCGTGGCGCCGGACACCTGG
Source organism: Acidobacteriaceae bacterium (assembly GCA_003132325.1). Classification (GTDB taxonomy): domain Bacteria; phylum Acidobacteriota; class Terriglobia; order Terriglobales; family Acidobacteriaceae; genus Acidiflorens. The sequence continues at coordinate 11,295 of PKXK01000193.1, read as the reverse complement.
GCTACCGCTGGCGCCGACCAGAACAAGGTCAAGCAAAGCGCAAGCGCCAGGCATGTCAGCAAACCAACCGCTGCTTCAAATCTCTTTTCGATCATCGTCTCGATCATCGTCGTCGCCCTCGTTTCGTGGTTTGGAAGTGACTGTGTGCCGCATCCCGCAAAGGGATTTACGCCATCGCAGGAAAAGGGACTTTCTTGGCCGCGACAATCTGCCCGCATTAGCGCCTTAACGCAATACTCGATGGGCCCAATCTGAAACATTTCTGCATCCCTGCGCTTGTCATTGAAAATAGGAAAGATACGGCTCTCGCTCTCCAACTTTGACCTGGCGGGCGAGCGGAGATATACTCCCACCCTGACCCATGGGTAGCCCTGCGACGGTTGCGAGAATTTTGCATTTCGGTGTTTTCGAAGTGGATCTGAAGGCTTGCGAGCTCCGCAAGCATGGACTCCGAATCAAACTTCCAGAGCAGCCTTTTCAGGTTCTGGTCGTGCTGCTGGAGAAGCCNNACCTTCGTCGATTTCGACCACGGACTGAACAATGCCGTCATGCGGCTGCGCGAAGTGCTGGGCGATGCATCCGAGAACCCGCGCTTCGTGGAGACCATCCCTCGACGCGGGTACCGTTTCATTGCGCCGGTTGTAGGTTCTGCCTTTCCAGAACCCACCGCTACTGACTCTGAGGTGCAGGCCGGGGATGTTGCCGGCCGAGCTACGCCGAAAACGACCGACGCGTCCGCCTTGGAGGCTCCTTCCAAGCCCGCGCCCGCAGGTTCCGAGCGACCGTCCTCAGCAACCCGTTTCGTGATCCTGGCTGCTGCTATTTTGGTCGCGGCGGTTCTAGTCGGCGCTGGCTTGATTTACCGCAGCCGGGTCGATGCGAACAAAGCCGGTCGGGCGCGAAATAAGTCCTTGATCGTGCTGCCGATCGAAAATCTCTCGGGAGACAAAGACCAGGAATATTTCGCTGACGGCATGACGGACGACCTGATTGCCAACCTGGCGAAGATCCGCTCGCTGCGCGTGATTTCCCGTTCGACGGCCATGGCTTATAAAGGTACGCGCAAGCCCATGTCGCAGATCGCCAGCGAACTGAATGTGGACGCCGTGTTCGAGGGCACGGTTCTACGCGTGGGCAACCGCGTAAGAATCACTGCCGAACTGGTGCAGGTTTCCACTGACCGTCACTTGTGGGCCGAGACGTATGAGAGCCAGATGGGGGACATCCTCGCCCTGCAAAATCGTGTTTCTTCCGCCATTGTGAACGAAATCCGCATTAACCTGACGCCCGAGGATCAAGAACGGCTTGCCAGCAATCCAGCGGTTGCGCCGGAGGGGTATGAAAATTATCTGAAAGGACGCTACTACTGGAACAAGAGATCGGATGAGAACCTGACCAGGGCCATCGGATACTTTGAACAGGCAACGAAGCAAGATCCGCGGTACGCCCTGGCTTACGCGGGCTTGTCCGATTGCTACGCCATCATCAGCGCCGAGATCTTTGGAACCATGGCCGCGGCGGAAGCCGCTCCCAAGGCGAAAGCGGCCGCACTGAGAGCCCTCGAAATCGACCCTAAACTCTCGGAAGCGGAAACCTCACTCGCCACGGTCAAGTTTAACTACGATTGGGATTGGGGTGGCGCCGCGGCGGGCTTCGCGAAATCGATTCAGGATAACCCCAGCTATGCCACCGCCTACCAGAGATATTCCCTTTACCTGACAGCGATGGGTCGTCCGGAGGATAGCTTCGAGCAGATCAACAAAGCCCGAGAGCTCGATCCGCTCTCCATCAGCATCAATTTCAGCCTGGGCTGGCGGTTCTATATGGCGCGACAGTACGACCGGGCCATCCAACAACTTCGCAATACTCTGGAAATGGATCCATCCTACGAACTGCCGCATCTGGTCCTTGGTTTGTCGTACGCCCAGAAGGGGGATTTTGGTCTGGCCATTCCAGAATTGCGCAAGGCCGTGGAGCTGGCTCACGGAACGCCGCTGATGACCTCGGCTTTGGCCAATGTTTATGCGCGCTCCGGCAACAAGGCAGAGGCCGAAAAACTGCTGGCCGATCTTTCCGCGGAGTCGAAAAGGCAATACGTCTCTCCGTACTACTTCGCAGTGGTGTATGTGGGTCTGGGGAAACCGGAAGAAGCGATGAATTGGCTGGAGAAGGCTTTCACCGACCGATCCAATGGTCTGGTGTTTCTGAAGGTGGAACCCGAGCTCGACGATCTGCGTTCCAACCGACGTTTTGTTGCACTCCAAAGGAAACTGAACTTCCCCGGATGAGAATCGCGAGGACTGCGGTGCGCCGAGGCATCCTGCTCCCTAGCCCCTCTTCGCACGGCTTGTAACCGCAATTGGCGACGAACGCATTTTCCCAATACGCGGCGCAACTTGGGATCGGGGATTCGAGCCGTTTCCATTGCGTGCGTGCGCGGCGTCATTGGCCTTGCCCGCGCTCGGTTTGCGCGCCACCGTGAACGCAGGCCCTACCGTTCCGCAATGACTCGGGAAGAAACGGTTGTGTAAGTGGCGCACCGCGCGCGGAACATCGCTCTCCTTGATCACAAAGCTGATGTTGATTTCAGAAGCTCCCTGGGAAATCATGCGCACGTTCACTCCCGCCTCAGCCACGGTGGTGAACACACTCGCCGCGATCCCCGGCCTGCCATGGATGTCTTCCCCGACCAGACAAACAATGGCCTGCTGGTCCTCGCAAGTCACATCCGCAATACGTTCCAGTTCGGAGAGCAGGGCCTTGGGCAGCCGTTTGGTTTCCATCGTGAACGACAGGCTCACCTCCGAGATGGCAACAATATCGACCGAAGCCCCATGCTGATCGAGCACCCCCCCCATGGCCGGTCTTTTGGAATCAATACTTTAGCTTGGTTCTTCCGCCAGGTCTTTGAGGAATAAGGACTTAGCGGTAAAGTCTTTATTCTTCTTTCACTTAGGGACGTTCCGCCGCCGGTTCGGGATCCCTCCCGGCGTTGGACCTACATTTCGTCCCGATCAAAAAGTCAAGCTTGACAAAAGCGAGGCCAGGAGAGGGGGACTTTTCTTGCGTCACGGCTTTTGGGCTATGACGGGGACGGGCACACCTCTACACTGCAACAGGTCAATTGTCATTATCGCCGGCGGGCGGTTGGAAGTCTGTGATGCATGGCCCGCGCGTTTGTGATGAAAATAAGGTGGAGGCCAGATTTTCGGCGGTCGGGAGGGAATCCCAGGGCGATGGAGCGCGGCCGCGAGAACTGCCCCACTCAAGCAAAAGAAGCTTGAGTGGGCCGGTGGTGGAAGAGAAAGTCAAGGTCAAAGGCAGCGGACAGGAGTGTCCGCTCTACACGGTCGAGAAGCGCCAGTCTCGCGATTACCAACCCTTTTGGCGCATGCGCTCAAGGATGAGCGCGCTGTAGTGATTCATGCGCTCGGGCCGTCGCTTCAGGGGAGCCGGCAGAATCGCGGCGAGCCGTGCCGCCGGTTCCCGGCCGATATTCCGGGCCGCGGTTCCGTCGTAGTGACGACACGCCGACTCGGCACCATAAATACCAGGGCCCCATTCGACCACGTTGAGATAGATCTCCAGAATGCGCCGCTTGCCGAGGACGAATTCGGCCACCGGTACCAGGGTGAACTCCGCACCCTTGCGGAGGACGGAGCGGCCCGTTCCGAAAAATAGGTTCTTTACAAGTTGCTGCGTAATGGTGGAAGCTCCGCGAGTGCGATCGCCTTCCAAATCGTCTTCGGCGGCGATTTCGATCTCGTGCCAATCGAACCCATGGTGCTGGTAGAAGCGCGCGTCCTCCGCGGCGATTACAGCGTGTTGAAGATCGGGCGAGATTTGGCTGAGCGGAATGAATTTGTAGCGTTCGCGATACGGAGTGTGGTGAATCCAGGCCTGCAGGCGGCGCTGGATGTGCACCGCGGTGGACGGTGGGTCGATCCACCGGGCGGCCAGAAGGATCAGCGCGGCAAGCGACCATGCAAGCACAGCGCCGATGGCAAGCCATCGAGCCAAGGATCGGAGAGCCAAGGATCGGGGAAAACCCTTGCGAAGCGGCGTCTTGGGGTGTGTGTCTGGCTTTTCAGTCACATTTCAGAATAATAGCCTAGCAGCCTGTGGTGGAACTCCAGCGCCCAAAGCCAGCGCCTAAAGGCGCAGACATAAGACAGCACTTACGGTATGCCTAAAGGCATACCCTGATACAAATCGCACTTGCACCACAGGCTGCTGGGCTGGGTTGCCGCTTATGGCTGATCTTGCGCGCGAACACGGAGTGCTGCTTTCTGCTCAGGCCACTCACCTTGATGGTTTTATCGATTCCAGAACTCGACCGAAAGCTTCCAGGCCACTCGGCGACTTCAGCGATTAGAACTGGTTTCATAAATGCGTTTCAACCCGGAAGGCACGTCCCTCAGGGGTTAAAGCCCGCGTGTTTATTGGCTGTGGGCGGCACGGCTGAAGCCGTGCCCTTGCAAAACAAAGTCACGATCCGAGTTTTTCCGCTGAAGCGTGTGGGTGAGAACTCGGTTGTCCCTCCGGGACTGGAATCCTTCTTTCCACTTTTCCCAGCTCTGAAGTGTGTGCGTGAGAACT
>PKXK01000193.1:0-6656 GCA_003132325.1 Acidobacteriaceae bacterium | reverse complement strand
CGCACACACTGAAGCGCTGGGCTAAGCTTGGTCGTCCCTCCGGGACTGCCGTTTTTCCGCAGCCTGTGAAGCCTTCCCATAAACTATTTATGAAACCAGCTCTAAGTTAATCGCGCTCGTTTCCGCCGAGATCAGGCGAGGTCGTAGCGATCGAGGTTCATCACCTTGTTCCACGCCGCCACGAAGTCCTTCACAAACGCTCCCTTCGCGTCGTTACTTCCATAGACTTCCGCGATTGCCCGCAACTGGGAGTTAGAACCGAACACGAGGTCGACACGCGTACCGGTCCACTTGACTTTGCCCGTCGCGCGATCGCGCCCCTCATACGCGCCTTCGGATGTAGAGGAAGGCTCCCACTTCGTATTCATGTCGAGCAGGTTGACGAAGAAATCATTCGTCAGCGTTTCGGGCCGGTTGGTGAAGACGCCGTGTTTGGAATGCCCGAAGTTCGCATTCAGGGCGCGCAGGCCACCGATGAGAACCGTCATCTCGGGGGCAGTCAGCGTCAGCAACTGCGCCCGATCCACCAGCAGCTCCTCCGCCGGCATTTGGTGTCCGTTCCGGAGGTAGTTGCGGAACCCGTCCGCGGCCGGCTCCATTACGGCGAATGAGTGCACATCGGTCTGCTCCTGCGAAGCATCCGTGCGCCCCGGCGAGAAAGGAATCTTCACTTCGTGCCCGGCCCTTTTCGCAGCTTCCTCGACGGCTGCGCAGCCGCCCAGAACGATCAGGTCAGCAAGCGAGACCTTCTTCCCGCCGGACTGCGAGCTGTTGAAATCCGTTTGGATCGCCTCCAGCGTCCGCAGAACCTTCGCCAGTTCGGCCGACTGGTTTACTTCCCAATCCTTTTGTGGAGCGAGGCGAATGCGCGCCCCGTTCGCCCCACCACGCTTGTCGGAGCCGCGGAACGACGCCGCCGATGCCCAGGCGGTCGTGACCAGTTGGGAGATCGACAGTCCGGATTCGAGGATCTTCGCCTTCAGGGCAGCAATGTCCTGCTCCCCGATCAATTTATGATCCACGGCGGGAACCGGGTCTTGGAACGGCTGAGGCTCCTTCGGAACGAGCGGGCCAAGGTACCGCGAGATCGGCCCCATGTCGCGGTGCGTCAGCTTGAACCACGCCCGCGCAAACGCGTCTGCGAACTGATCCGGATGCTCGTAGAAGCGCCGTGAAATCTTTTCGTAAGCAGGGTCGATCCGCAAGGAGAGGTCAGTGGTCAGCATGGATGGCGCATGACGCTTCGACGGATCTTGCGCATCCGGCACCGTGCCGGCGCCAGCGCCATTTTTCGGTCTCCACTGATGCGCCCCGGCCGGACTCTTCGTCAGTTCCCATTCGTAGCTGAATAGGTTCGTGAAGAAGTTGTTGCTCCACTTCGTAGGCGTCGTGGACCAAATGACTTCCAGGCCGCTGCCGATCNNCCAGCCGAGGCCCTGCTCCTCGAGGCCGGCGGCTTCCGGCACTGGGCCGACATACTTGTTCGGATCGGCAGCACCATGGGTTTTGCCGAAGGTGTGACCGCCGGCAATGAGCGCAACGGTCTCCTCGTCNNCGCGGCAACTGGATCCGGCTTTCCATTCGGCCCTTCCGGATTCACATAGATCAGACCCATTTGCACGGCAGCGAGCGGATTCTGAAGATCACGGTCGCCGCTGTAGCGCTCGTCCGCCAGCCACTTGCCTTCAGGGCCCCAGTAGATGTCTTCTTCGGGCTCCCAGACGTCCTCGCGCCCGCCGCCAAAACCGAACGTCTTGAAGCCCATCGACTCGAGGGCGACGTTGCCGGCGAGAACCACGAGGTCGGCCCAGGAAATTTTCCGCCCATACTTCTGCTTGATCGGCCACAGCAGCCGGCGCGCTTTGTCGAGGTTCACGTTGTCGGGCCAGCTATTGAGCGGCGCGAAGCGCTGCTGAGCGGCTCCGGCGCCGCCGCGGCCGTCGCCGATGCGGTACGTACCCGCGCTGTGCCACGCCATACGAATGAAAAGTGGCCCATAGTGGCCAAAGTCGGCCGGCCACCAATCCTGCGAGTCCGTCATCAAGGCATGCAGATCCTTGATCACGGCATTCAGGTCGAGGCTCTTGAATTCTTCCGCGTAGTTGAATCCCTTGTCCATAGGATCGGACAGGGGGGAGTGCTGGTGCAGGATTTTCAGGTTCAGCTGATTCGGCCACCAGTCCGCATTCGTCGGGGCCGTATTGCGAGCGCCGCCCATGACCGGGCACTTGGATTCGGTTGACATGTTTTGCTCCTGCTTGGCTAGTTCCTTTTCCATGAGTTCATCCCTCCTTCGTGCTAGCCCAAAAAGACTGCGATGAAATACAAAACCATTCTAGCCTTCCCATTCGCGCAATCGCCGGCCGCGCTTTGCCGGCACGTGTCATGCATCGGGTATCCGCGCGCCTGCGACACTTAGCGGGAAGCCCGCCGCGGAGCGCACTTGGTGCAGAGTCCCCGGAAAATGAGTTCGCATTCGCGAAGAACCCGCTTACCGAGAGAGCGCGAGGGAGGCCGGGGCACGTCGTACCACGCGATGTCCTCAACCTTGCCGCAGCGGTCGCAGATGAAGTGGTGATGCCGCATGCCCTTCGCATCGAAGCGCGCGGCGCGGCCCTCGACGGCCACTTCNNACGCGATTCACGGCTTCGAAGATTTCCGCAGCCGTGGGGTGCCGGTTGTGTTCCATCAAGAATGCCATCACGGCATAGCGCTGAGGAGTGCAGCGCAACCCGCTGCCGTCGAAGGACCGTTGAATCGCCTCGGCGTCCATGAGCAGATTAGATTATGTCTAATGTGAGATTTCGTCAAGACTTGCGCTTTTGCTTGCTGCTCTTATTGGCGGAAGTGCGCGAACGCTGGGCCCGGCAACATTCCAAATGACCTCTCGTAGGGACGGCCGCCCTCGCCGGGGCCCCCAGACCGCGCGCTTTTCGCGGGCTGGGGTGGTTTCGGCTGTCCAGCCGAGCGAAGCTCGGCAGCGAGGCCGGGCGCCTTCACCAACGCAGCCCCACCGTGATCGGCCAAACGATGGTCTGGCCGTCGCTGTGATAAGCGCGATGGTAGCGGTATTCGATGTAGAGCTTGGAATTATGTAGATGGTTCAGACGGTAAGTGACTCCGCCGCCGTAGTTAAAGCCGCCGGCATCTTTGGAATTTGAGGACATCGTTTGCCCGGGGATCGGGTTGCCGTAGATATCGACGCTAAGATCCCACCATCTCCACGCGGGCTGGTTGGGTGTGCCCGGTTGGATGGTCCGGCTGGGCACTGAAACGCTGCGCCGATAGAAACCGATGCCGAAAATTCCGTATGCGCCTAACTTGCCATAATGGCGGGGCACGGTGACGATGCCGTCCAGGCTGATCGACTGCATTCGCCCGCTTTGGTCCGCGAGGGAGGCGGGACCGTTCATCACGCTCGGCCTAAAATTGAGGTCGTAGTACATGTATTCGGCATCCACGCCAAACATGCGGCTGAAGTTCATGCCGCCTCCGACCACGGCAAAGGGAGAGTTCCCGACAAAGTTGGCGACATCGTGGCGGCCAATGCCCAGCCCCCCTCCGGCGGTAAAGTTAAAGCGATTGAAATTTGATTGTGTTTCCGATTGTGCCAGAGCCGATACGCCGAGCCCGCAAAAAGCAAGTAAGAACAGTATCCGATTCCTCAATCTCGATCTCCTATTTCCTGGAACCACCCTGCTACAGCCAATATCCCGGCAAGCGCTTCAACTTAGATGCGTCCTTCGGTAGAGACGCGGCTCGCCGCGGCTCCGCTAGCACCGCCGGTGTCTCTGAGATGCAACCGGAGACGGGGCAACCCCCGTCTATACAGGGTTATTGTCCGGCCGTCGACCGCGTCCCGGGGCGAATCTTCCCATAAAACACCGGCCAATACTCGCGGAGCATGTTTCCACCCACTCGCGTTGCCAAATCCAACCCATAGCGCAGGAACGTATCTCCAACGCTGCGGTTCCGTTCCGGCCAATAGACGTTCGCCAGTCCCTCGGCCAGCAGCGGCCCGGCCAGCCCAGACCAGTTTACGACGTCGCGTCCATCGTCGTTGCGCGTCACGAACACGCGCTCGCCCGAATACTTCATGGCGTGGGCCAAGCCTGGTTTGATCTCCGGATAAAAACGCGGATCCTGGTGCAGTGCGGACGCCAGCACAAACGTCCCGAAAAAATTGCTCGACGCCTGGCGCGCCATCGACGACCCGAATCGTTTCGTGTATCCGTCCCATCCCTGCCCGCGCCCGGTGGGAGAATTATCCGCTTGAGCGAACGACGAACCCACGGCCGCCCAGGTCAACGTGTGCACGGAGAGGCTGTTGTCCACGAACAACTCAAATTTTCGCCCCGTCGAAAGCGGTTCCGTGCTGGAAGCGATGTCGGGGAAAACGATGGACTTCTTCTCCAGCAAATTGTACAAGGCCACAGGCCGGATCTTCGAAAGTTCGCTCTGAGCCGGTGAATTGCCCTCCTGGGGTTTGGGCGTTTCCTGGGCCAGTGAAACCGTGGTCAAACCGATCGCCAACGCTCCGAAACAAAGCAACGCGCACAGCGGCCACCGCTGGGAGATCGTAAGATCGGGCCAGGATGCGGTTTCGACATTGCTCAATCTCGCTCCCAACCCCATCGCTAGAGATTACTCAATCGCAGTGCCCGGCGGCAAACGCAGCGGAGCAGATTAGGCAATTTCTCCGGAACGTGCCGCCAGGTACTCGAGCAGTTCGGCGACGCTCAGGCCCGAGTCGAGCAGGTGAATCATCTCATCCGTGGTGACTCCGGTTTGCGCCCCCAACTCCACCACTTTGGCGACCGCGCACCGCAGCGTTTCTTCCTGGGCAGCGGTGAGCGGTTCGACTGGATCATGGCTTAAGGCTGCGAGCAAATGCTGTTCGGTCGCCATTCGAGAACTCCACGTCTTGCGCAGTTGCTGGCCTGGGTCCCCTGCTGCTCATGGTTCCCAAAACCAGAATCCAGCGCTTCCAGCACCGACTTGCGCCTATGATCCACCATCCAGCCGGTCCGCGCTGTGATAACGCTTACCTATAGTTGTGATGGAAGGAACACGTCGGCAAGCCGTTTCTCCAATCATGACAGACGGCGATTCGTATCAGGGCATCGCTTTAGCGATGCCGATGTCCGTCCAATCTGGACGCGCCTTTAGGCGCTGCGGTGCCGCTGAACTACGATTCGTAAGCATGCCGATGCAGACACATTTACTCCAGCGCGTGAAGGCGCTCTCTGTTTAGGCGCTGGGGTGACGCTGAACTACGATTCGTAAACATGCCGATGCAGACGCATTTACTCCAGCGCGTGAAGGCGCTCTCTGTTTAGGCGCGTTGACGTCATCGCTAAAGCGATGACCTGATACGAACCCGTTGTTCACAGGGTTTGCTACGGCTTCCCCATCAATTCCAGAATCGCCGCCATCTCCACTTCGATTCCGGTCTTGAGGCTGGGTTCGCGGTCGGGCGCGAAATAAGGAGAATGCGGCCCGGGAATCTTCTCTCCACTCTTCATTGCCGCCGCATATTTCTCCGGGTTGACCGCGCCCAATTCAAGCATCACGCTCGGAATTCCCGCATAGCGATATTCGGCAAAATCATCGCTCGCCATGATCGGGCTCCCGAGGACAACATTCGCATCTCCCATGACCTGCTTCAGACGTTCCGCCAGGAGCTTGGTAGTTTGAGGATCGTTGTACACGGCGCCGACGCCTTCATAGGTTTCGATCAGCGGCTTTTTCGGAGCCCCCGCTGCCGCCGCTTCCGCGTCCGCGATGCGCTCGATTGACGCCAGCAGGTGCTTGCGCACCTCATCTTTATAAGACCGCACCGTCAACTGCATCAGCACTTCGTCGGGAATGATGTTGTTCTTGGTGCCGCCGTGGATCGCACCCACGGTAATCACGGCTGGGTCTCGCGGATCAATCTCGCGCGACACAATGGTCTGCCAGCTTACGATGGTTCGAGCCGCGATCACGATCGGATCGACTGTCTGCTGCGGAGCGGAGCCGTGTCCGCCCACACCGTACACCGTAACGTTCACAGAATCGGCATTCGCCGCGCTGAAACCAGGCGTGTAGCCAACTTTCCCGGCGGGAAGCCCGCTGCTGTCGTGCACCGCAAAAGCGAAGTCGGGCTTGGGAAAGCGCGTGAACAGGCCATCTTTCATCATGGCCTTGGCGCCGCCGATGCGCTCTTCGGCAGGCTGGCCGACATAGATAAAGGTTCCGTGCCAGCGGTCCTTATTCTGTACCAGCAGGGCCGCGGTTCCAACGCCGATCGCCATGTGCAGATCGTGGCCGCAGGCGTGCATCACCGGCACTTCGACGCCGCGGTCGTCGTGCGTGGTGACCTGGCTGGCATAAGCGAGGCCCGTTTTTTCCGGCACCGGCAAGGCATCGAGTTCGGCGCGCAACATGACCACGGGGCCGGCGCCGTTCTTGAAAACGCCGACCACGCCGTTGCCGCCCACTCCGGTGGTAACGTCATATCCAAGTTTGCGAAGCTGGCCGGCGATCTTGGCCGCGGTCTTCTCCTCGTGATAGGAAAGCTCGGGATTTCGGTGCAGGTCGAGATAGAGCGTTTCAACCTGAGGGTAGACCGCATCGATTTGCGTGGAAGCCACGCGCCAGGGCTCGGCGGCCCA
>PKXK01000224.1 GCA_003132325.1 Acidobacteriaceae bacterium | reverse complement strand
CGCTTGGTGAGCACGCCCGTTTTCGCCAGCAGCGACTCCAGCAGCGCAGTCGAGTTCTCAAGCATGATGCCCTCATCCGCCAGTACTTTCGCCACCGCGCCTAGCAGCGAGTCCGTATTGCGCGTGCCGAGCGAAAGCAGCAGCTTGGCCAGCCGCCAGTCCGGTTTGATGGCGGAAAAGATCTGCTTGTGCTTGACTTGCCCCGCCATAACCGCGCGGGTGACGCCCTCAGCTTTGAAAGTTTCGATGAGCTTGGACAGCTCGCCGAGAGAAAGCCAATGAACAGAAGCCGCGCCGCGCGACTCGATTTCGGGAAAGGTCTCTTCGCGGATCGCCGCTACCACAACCTCAAACCCCTGCGCCCGCGCCGCGTCCAGCACCAGGATAGGGAACTTCCCATTGCCGGCGATAAGCCCAAGGCGTGTCATAGACGGGTGCGCGCGCAGCGCGGCAGCGGCGGCACGGTGTGCGCGACCGTCTCTGCGGAGCTTCGCTCCGCCGGACAGCCGAGGGCGGCTGTCCCTACGTGAACATTGACCCTACCCACTACTTGATCACTCCCCGTTCAGAAACTTCAATAAACCGAATCAGCATCTCGACATCTTCCCCGCAATCCGCTTCCGCTTTCAACTTCTCGAGCGCCTGCGACGTGTTCAGTTTCGAGGCCAGCAGCACCCGGTACGCATGATGAATCTTCTGGATTCGTTCCTTCGTGAATCCGCGCCGCTCCAACCCCACGGCATTCAATCCATAGGCGTGGGTCCCGCGCTCGGCGGACGTCTTCGAAAATGGCAGCACATCGCGCGTAATCGTCGTGCCCCCACCGATAAAAGCATGCGTCCCAATCCTTACGAAGTGATGCACCGGGCACAGCGCCCCGACCGTAGCCCAGTCTCCCACGGTGACGTGCCCGCCCAGCGTAGCCGCGTTCGCGATGATGATGTGACTCCCAACCTGGCAGTCGTGCGCAATGTGGGTATAGGCCATGATCAGGTTATGGTCGCCGACCCGGGTGCATCCTCCGCCCTTTACTGTGCCGCGGTTGATGGTGACAAACTCACGAATCACGTTGTGGGCGCCGATCTCCAGCCGCGTCGGCTCGCCCGCATAAGTAATGTCCTGCGGCGCCATGCCCATCGAAGTAAAAGGAAAGAAGCGGTTGTTCGCACCGATCTTTGTGGGCCCTTCGATCGCGACATGCGAAACGAGACGGCAACCCTCGCCAAGCTCCACCTCGGGCCCAATCACACAATAGGGGCCAATCTCGCACGACGGATGGATTTTGCTTTTCGAATCGACGATCGCCGTAGGATGGATAGACATCGTGAAATTTGCGATTGGTAATTGGGAATTTGTAATTTGAGTGGCGACTGTAGGTTTCAATCGCAAATTACAAATCAGAAATTACAAATTCTCTTCCTCCGCCGCTCCCGCGCTGACGTTCCGCGGCACCAGCCGGCAAGTCACCGTCGCCTCGCACGCCACTTTGCCGTCCACGTATGCCTTGCCTTCCAGACGAGCCGCCGTGATCCGCCAGGCCTTGACCGCGACTTCAATCCGCAGCTGATCTCCCGGCACCACGGGACGCCGGAAGCGCGCCTTCTCGATTCCGGTGAACACCATCAGCATCTCGTCGCGGTTCGGAACCTCGGTCAGCAGCAGCAGCCCGCCCGCCTGCGCGATGGCTTCCACAATCAGCACGCCCGGCATGATCGGCTTCTCCGGAAAGTGCCCCTGGAAAAAAGGTTCGGTGATGCTCACGTTTTTCAACGCGACGATGCTCTTCATCCGCACCAGTTCGATTACCCGGTCGATCAAGAGAAAAGGATAGCGATGGGGCAGGATTTTGAAAATGTCACCAATCTCCATGCCGGTGCTCGCCGCCGCCGGCGCTTCAGTTGCCGCCGCTTCCGTGGTTTGGTTGGTGTCCGTCATTGCGATTTCGTTCAAGCCGAAGATTATACTGTAGCGCACGTTCCTGCCAAGCCGGGCGCGAATGCACCCCGCGTCCCTCCACCTGGAACGTCCCTTCCGTAACTGCTTCGCCGTCACACCCGCTCTAACCTAGCCCAACCTCCACGCCGATGATCATCCCAGGGACCCTGTAATCACGACGCCCATTTATGGATTGGACCAACGCGCAATTGCCCGACCCACAGCCGTCTACTCCCGCTCCCACCGAACCCGATCGCCGCCTCCATGATCGCTACACCGTCCAGGTCCAAGCCGAACTCCGCGAGGAAGGCGCCGACTTCCCTCTGCGACTCGAAACCACCGACCTCAGTCGCGGCGGCTGCTACGTCCAGCTGCTCATGCCGCTTTCGCTCGGAGCCTGCGTTCGCGTCACGCTCTGGCTCGACGGCTGCCCCATCGTTGTCCGCGGACGCGTCGTCACCCGCCATCCCCAATTCGGCAACGGCATCATGTTCGCCGAATTCGAAGGTCAGGGAGAACAACTCCTCAAGCGATACTTGGACGGCATCACGGCCTAAGGATTACCTTCTCCAGATTCCCCAAAAGAAGAGGCGCCCAAAGGCCGTTCCCACGGACCACTGAGCACCGGCCACTGACCACTGGATCGCGTCCCTAAGGGCATCAAAAGCCGTGGTTTACGGTCTCGATTCCAGCCTCAAAACGAGCTCTATTTGTGGTAAAATACAAACAGCTCTGGTGACGGCTAAATAGCAGAAAATTCAATAAGTTGAGGTCACCCAAGCACTCCCGGAATCGTCCCTCCAGCCAGGCGCCCGATCCGACTCTTTGTACGGAGCAGAATGGCCACGAAAGAATTGCAGACCGAACTCGTCGGCACGAAGAATAACGACGCCAAGAATAAGAACGGCCAGACGACCAACGGAGACTACAACGCCGATTCGATCAAAGTCCTCGGCGGCATGGAAGCGGTGCGCAAACGTCCCGCCATGTATATCGGATCGACCGGCGAACTCGGTCTGCATCACCTCGTCTACGAAGTCGTCGATAACTCAGTCGACGAAGCGCTAGCTGGACACGCCGATAAGATCGATGTCACCATCCATCTCGATAACTCCATCACCGTAGTCGATAACGGCCGCGGCATTCCCGTCGATAACATGGACATCGACGGCGAAAAAGTTCCTGCCGCGCAGGTCGTGATGACCACGCTGCACGCAGGCGGCAAGTTCGACAGTAACTCCTACAAAGTTTCCGGAGGACTGCACGGCGTAGGAGTAAGTTGCGTCAACGCGCTCAGCGAAGAACTGGAGTTGGAGATCTGGCGCGACGGTTTCACTTGGGAGCAGACGTACTCGAAAGGGGAGCCCACCAGCAAACTGAGGAAAACCGGCGCCGCCAAAATAAAGACCGGCACCAAGGTTCACTTCGTGCCCGACAAATCTATTTTCACCACCACCCTTGAGTACAATTTCGACACGCTCTCGCAGCGCCTCCGCGAACTGGCGTTTCTAAACAAGGGCCTGATTATCACGCTCACCGACGAGCGCCAGACCGACTCCAAGACCAGCGAAGCCAAGCGCGCCGAGTTCAAATACAACGGCGGCATCGCGGAATTCATCAAGCACCTCAACCGCGGCAAGTCCGTTCTGCACGACAAGCCCATCTACATGGAAGCCGACAANNGCCAACAACATCAACACCGTCGACGGAGGCACGCACCTCTCCGGCTTCCGCACCTCGCTGACCCGCACCATCAACTACGCCGGACAGCAGATGGGCCTGTTCAAAGACGTAAAAGAGAATCT
>PKXK01000013.1 GCA_003132325.1 Acidobacteriaceae bacterium | reverse complement strand
GCCCTTCGTCTTGCCATTTCCGAGCCTGAGAGCAGGCCGTCCTGAGTACCCATTCACCGATTGGCACGATCAGGCCGCTGTTCTCAGCAATTCGTATGAACTTATCGGGTGGTACAAGGCCCAACTCCGGGTGCTGCCAGCGGAGGAGCGCTTCCAACCCGGTGATCCGTCCAGTGGCAATATCCATCTGCGGTTGATACACCAGGAAGAGTTCTTCCCTGCCGAGTGCCAGTCGCAAGCTGTTCTCCAGGGTCAAGCGTTCCATAACCTGGGTGTTCATGTCCTCCGTAAAGAAACGAAACCTGTTACGTCCACCCTGTTTGGTGCAATACATGGCCGCATCGGCATTCTTGATCAGGGTTTCACAGTCCGTACCGTGTTCGGGGGAAATACTAATGCCGACGCTGCAGCTGATACTGAGTGAGCGACCTTGAATGACGCATGCAGCGGTCATCGCATTCATGATCCGTTCAGCGGCGACTGCTGCGTCGGCTACGTCCTTTACAGCAGTCAACACGATGACGAATTCGTCTCCGCCTACCCGGGCCGCTGTGTCCTGTTCACGCGCAAATCTCTTAAGCCGTTCTGCAACGGCCTGCAGGAAAAGGTCGCCGAACGAGTGCCCGAGCGAGTCGTTAATGGTTTTGAACCGGTCGAGATCGAGGAACAGAAGCGCAACTTTGCACTTTTGCCGACGAGCACTGGCGAGTGCCTTTGTTAATCGATCCTGAAGAAGAGTCCGATTGGGTAGTCCCGTAAGAGCATCGTAGTAGGCTAAGTATTGGACCCGTTCCTCGGCGACCTTGCGCTCGGTGATGTCGACGAGCGTGCCCTCAATAATCCCGCCGACGCCTGAATTGTCGTCGACGAGACTTATATTTCCGATCACCCATGTGGAATCACCGTTCTTGCGCCGCAACTTCATCTCGTGGTTTGTAAGGCTTTTCTCGGATTTGAGTTTTCTCAGGAACGTTTCCCGATCAGAAGCCGTGTGATACAAACTTGTAACCGAGAGGGCCATGACTTCCTCGGGCGAGTCATAGCCAAACATGCGAGCGGCGGCGTGATTGCACTCCAGAAGGCGCCCTTCCAACGTGGTGCGAAAGACCCCCGCCATGTTGCGTTCGAATAGAAGACGATAGCGTTTCTCCGAGGTCCTCAGGGCCTGCTCCGCTTGCTTTCGCTCGGTGATGTCCTGCTTGATAGCGATGAAGTAAGTATCGGTCAAACTGCCGAGGTCTTGGGTCACAGGCGTGATCGTCATCTCTTCAATGTAGGTTGTTCCGTCTTTCCGACTGTTCACGAGTTCGCCGTGCCAGACTTTGCCTGACGAGATGGTTGACCACAGATCGGCATAATAACTCTGCGGTTGCTTGCCGGACTTCAAGAGGCGGAGGTTGTTCCCCAATGCTTCTCCTTTGCTATAGCCCGTCATCGCGGTAAACGCCCGGTTCACCCACACGACCTTGCCTTCGTGGTCTGTGATGACGATTGCATTGGCGGTGGCTTCCAAAGCGGTAGTCTGCAGAATTAGAGTCCTGTTTGCTTCGCTAAGCTCGCTAGTACGTTGCATCACTCTTTCTTCGAGGCCCGCATTGAGCTTACTCACTTCTTTCTCTGCGTCAGTTCGCGCAGCAATCTCGTGAGCCGTCTCGCGAGTTGCGAATAGCGCAATCACCACAGCGAGGACTACCGCCAAACCAATCAGTAACGAAGCAAGGCGACGGGCCTTGGCGTAATCATCGTGAGCTTGTTTGACGGCCGCGTCCAATTCATCCTTCTGAAACTCCACGAACCTTTCCCACGCAGCGTGATACGTGTGTAACGCGGGCAGCGTTTCACCGATCATGACCCTTTCCGCATCGTCGTGTTTCCGTTCATCGACAAGCAGATGGATAGCTCGCTGGCAGCTTTCCAGATACGGTTTACGTGTCCTTTTTACCTCAGATAGCACCTGCCTTTCTTTCTCTGAATTGCAGCGGCTTTCGCTTTCCTCGATTATTTTCGAGATTTCGTTACTATTCTGAGAACGCGCCGCCAGCAGCGACTCGACACGTCGCCTATTCTCCACGAGGACTAGCTCCATCACGATGCGGGTATTGTCATTGGAGATCATCAACGCTCTTCGTGCCAATTGGAGGTCGGTTGATTTACTTCCGGTGATGTCGGAAAGGGTCGCGTCGATTGTTTGCATCCGGCGTAACCCTAACTGCCCTACGGCCATTAAGATTGCAATTAGAGCAGCAAATGCGACACCCAATTTCAGTGCTAAGTGTTTAGTTGGCAACGCGAACTCCTACTGAAGAGTCTCTTAAGACCGCGCGAGAGACAGCGCAATGGTTGTGCAGCGAAGTGCTCGAAAAACAACGTACTGCTTGGACATAATTCATCATAAGATAGGCCGACGGAGGACATGCGCCTTTGGCGGGAGTTGCATCTGGACAACCAAACTTCCGCCCTTTGCTAACTTATTGACGTGAATCGCGTTGTGGAGTTGGGCTGAATCGTCGCTATAAACCCTGTTGTGCTATGGATAGACACGATTCCAGTTTATGGACGGGGTGGATTACGGTGTGGCGCGTACAAGTGGGGACGTTACTTTGGCGGACACATCACCCAGAAGGGTCGGGGAGGGAGATGCCCAATGCTGGTGGTTGCGGTGCAGTGAATGCCGATCAGCAGGAGTTCGATAAGCGAGTGCTTGGGTGGTTTACCTCGCATGACGGCGGATACTCTGCTGCGGCACCCCGGCCATGACCTCCCTGCTTTGCAAGTCCAACGTGCTCAGCGGCTTAGAAATTCTCAATTTTATCGGCAAAATTCATAGGGCATCTG
The DNA here is from genome assembly GCA_003132325.1 of Acidobacteriaceae bacterium. Classification (GTDB taxonomy): domain Bacteria; phylum Acidobacteriota; class Terriglobia; order Terriglobales; family Acidobacteriaceae; genus Acidiflorens. Next base: position 410 of record PKXK01000013.1, on the reverse strand, counting down.
CTTCGATTCCCGGTAGCGCTACCAAGTTTCCCTTCAAGCAGTTAGCAGGATTCCGCGGCCGTAGAATAACCCTCCTTCACGCGGGGCAGCAGCCCGATGGTCTCGAAGTGGCGGATGAGTGCTTCGCTAGAGTCGGCGATCTTTGTCAGCGTCCGGTGACAGTTTTTGGTTTCACGCCTTGAGGATGCTTCAGGCTGTCGGTCCGCGCTATAAATCCACCAGCTTTGCTTTCAGCTTCGCAACGGCTTCTTTTGCACGGCCGATGCGCTGCTGCACTTTACCCGAACTCTTTTCGGTTTTCCCTTTGGCTCTCAGATTACGGTCGTTCGTGATCTTGGCCACCTGTTCTTTAATCGTTCCCTTCACTTCGTGAAACTCGCCTTTGACCTTGTCTTTCGTGCTGGTTTTCA
>PKXK01000182.1 GCA_003132325.1 Acidobacteriaceae bacterium | reverse complement strand
GTCACGAAGCTGGTGCCCTTCAGCGACTCGCAAGTGTCGAGTTGCACGAGTACTGGCTACCGCTATTGCGATTCCTATTTGTTGCTGGCGCGACCGCACGCGATGACTCCGCCCGCACATCTTCTATACACCCCGAATCATTTCTGGTTGGACGCCGAGGAATCCGGGTTGTGCCATATCGGCATTGACGGGTTTCTCGCCAGTGTGGCTGGGTGCGTGGACGGCGTGACATTCGTCACGTCGCACGGAGCTCATTGTCCCGCTCTGACGCTCACGGTCCATGGGGTCGAATGGCCTATGAGTTTTCCGAATCCGCTGCTAATTCAGAAAGTGAACGGCCGCGTGCGCAGCGATCCCGCAAGACTGACTGCAGACCCTTACGGCGCAGGATGGTTGTTCGAAGGCTGGGAGCTGCCGGGTCGGACGCGCGCCGGCCTCATCTCGGGGCCGCAAGGCGCGGCTTGGCTAGCCGAGGAGCAAGAGCGGCTGGCGCGCGAAATTCACGAGACGCATGCATTGGGCTGTGATGGCGGTTTGCCGGTGAGCGGAGTAGCGCGGTTGTTATCGCGGAAGCACCTGGTGTGTTTGTTCCAGCGTTTCCTTTCCAAGAAAGGCTGGACAGCGGAGGAATGATCAATGGCGCGGAACACTCTTGTCGTCGGACTTGGGTTTGCTGTCGCGCTGTTGGCCGGGCGGGTTGCGTTCCCGCGAGTGCTCCACGTGCAATGACACCAGCCGCTCCAGTTTCGTCACAAGACGCACGCGGAAAAATCTGGGGGTCTCGCAATGCAATGAGTGCCCCGCTCTTCGCGATGACGGGACATTTGCGGGACTGGGCCGCCATGCTCGCGGATACATTTCTAGAAGCTTGATGCCTCGATGTTCACGCCGCAAGTTTAGTGCGAGATTTCGTAGCGCTTGAGCTTGTCATAAAGCGTCGAGCGGTCAATGCCCAAGGCAGCGGACGCTTCTTTGATGTTGCCATGTTTCCGTTCCAGCGCGGCAGTGATGGCGAGGCGTTCCAGTTCATCGAGGGGGACATCGGGCACTTCCCAATTCTGCAGCGACCCTGGATGCAGCTGAAGCCAGGAGAAATCTTGTTCGTCAAGCGTGCTACTACGGCAGGTCACAAGGGCGCGCTCGATTACGTTTTCCAATTCGCGGACATTGCCCGGCCAATCGTAAGTAATGAGCACTTTCAAAGCCGCCGCAGAAATACCACTGATGTCTTTGCCCAATTCGGAAGATATCCGCTGCACGAAGTGTTCTGCTAGCAAGGGAATGTCTTCCCGCCGTTCTCGCAGCGGCGGAATGCGAATCTCAATCACGTTGAGGCGATAGTACAAATCCTCGCGGAACCGTCCCTGGTGGACCTCCTCAGCAAGGTTCTTGTTGGTCGCCGCGATGATCCGTACATCGACTTTTACTTCTTCATTGCCTCCGACTCGGTAGAAGCGGCGTTCCTCCAAAACCCTCAGCAGATCGGCTTGCAGCTTGGCTGAAATGTCGCCGATTTCATCGAGGAAGATCGTGCCGCCGTCCGCCAGTTCAAACTTACCTTTCGTTTGTGCGGCGGCACCGGTGAAGGCACCCTTTTCGTAGCCGAACAACTCACTCTCCAGCAAGGTTTCGGTTAGCGCAGCGCAGCTCACGATGATGAATGGCTTTTCGACGCGGTTGCCGGAGAAGTGGATGGCTCGCGCCACAAGTTCCTTGCCCGTACCGCTTTCGCCGGTGATCAGCACGCACGCCTTGCTGGGTCCCGCCTGCTGCAGGAGCGCAAAGATCTCCTGCATTCGCGGCGCCATGCCCACCATTTCACCCAGCGATCCCTTGTAGACCAGATTGCGCTCCAGCACGCGCTTCTCAGAGCGCAGTTCCGCGTGCGACCCGGCGCGGCGGATGAGCACCTCGAGCGTGGATGGCTGGAGCGGCTTCTCCAGGAACCAGTAAGCCCCAAGTTCGTGCACCGTCTTGACGGCCGTCTCGATGTTCCCGTAGGCCGTGAGCACGATGGTAGGCGGCATGTCGCCGCCTTCGCGCAGACGCTGTAGAAACCCGAAGCCGTCCAGGCCCGGCATGTTCAAATCGGTCAGAATCACATCGGCGGCAAACTCGTTGAGCTTTTCCAGTGCCTCGTTGCCATCGGCCGCGGTTTCCGGTGTCATGCCCCAAGCCGAGACCATCGCCGCCAAGCCGGAGCGCTGGCTCGCTTCGTCGTCCACAATCAGAATTTTCAGCCGTTGGTTCAAAAAAGGTCCCTTCCCGTAAGCGGGCCGTCCTATTCATTTTACCCCGAACCGCGGCCAACGTCCGAAACGGTTCTTAATGATAAGATTGAAGGTAATTTCAGTATTTCGGGACAACGTCGCTCCGCGAAATCATACGTAACCGCACGAGGAAGACTGTGGGAAATCTGGTTCGTCAGGCAAGGCGCCGCATTCTAGGCAACCAACTCTTCACCCAGGGGGCGAACGCCGGTATCGCCGCTCTGGTTGCCTTCATTCTGCTGCTGCTCCTCGGAACCCAGATCCTGAGCTGGCCGGTTGCGCTCGCCATCCCTCTCGCCGCCGCCGCTTTCGGCATCTACCGTGTGAAGCGGCACATGCCGTCGCCTTACGGCGTTGCCCAACTCATCGACCAGCGCCTTGGGCTCGCCGACAACCTCTCCACCGCGCTCTTTTTCAGCGAAGTCGATCCGGTCGCGCGGGTGGCTCCCGATTTCCGCCGCGCTCAGTTTGAGGGGGCTGCGCGCCTCGCCCAATCCGTCGATGTGCGCCGCGCCGTGCCCTACACGATGCCGCGCGCCGTCTATCTGGTGGCCGGTCTGGCGCTGGTGGCCGGCAGCCTGTTTGCGTTGCGCTACGGCCTTTCCCGCCGTCTCGACCTGAAACAGCCGCTCGCCAACTTCCTGCCCGAATCGCTCACCGGCGGCAAACTCGTCCGCCAGGCGGGCGATGCGCGCCGCAACCACAAGCAGGGCCCCGAGACGCCCGACGACGGCACAGCCCCCGCGAATCAGGATCAGCCGAACCCTGGCCAGCAGGACCAGAACCAGGAAATCCAACCCCCCGGCGATGCCCAATCCGAAGCCCTGGCCAAGATGGATGCCAAGTCGTTCAAGATCCCGAAGCCCGACGAGCAGGGCGACAACGAAATGGCCTCCGACGATGCCGATTCACAGGGCGAAGGCGCCTCCGGCAAGGATGGCGAAGACAGCCCCAACGGCCAGGGCGACAGCAAAGGCGGGCAGAGCGACAAGCAGCCGAACGGCGAGAAGCAGGATGCCAAGAGCCCGAGCGAAAGTTCCAGCCTCATGAGCAAGCTGAAGGACGCCTTCCAGAATCTGATGTCCAAAGCCAAATCCCAGCAGAACCAGCAAGGCTCCCAGCAGCAGGGCAAAGATCAGAAATCCGCCCAAGGCAAGTCGCCGGGCTCCAAGCAACAGAACGGCAAGGATGGCCAGCCCCAGAAGGGCAGCCAGCAGGGCGATGCGCAGGAAGGCGAGGACGGCCAGGAAGCCAAGAATTCCGAGAACGCGCAACAGGGGAAAGGGCAGGGCAAGAGCGATTCCCAACAAGCCAGCAAGCAGCCCGGCAGCGGCATCGGCAGCCAGGATGGCGATAAGGCCATCCGTGACGCCGAGCAACTCGCCGCCATGGGCAAGATCAGCGAGATCCTCGGCAAGCGCTCCGCCAACATCAGCGGCGAAGCCACAGTGGAGGTGCAGACCACCAACCAGCAACTGCGCACGCCCTATGCGCAAAAGGGTGCGGCGCACACTCAAGGGGGCGCGGAAATCAGCCGCGACGAAGTCCCCGTGGCCCTGCAACCTTACGTGCAGCAATACTTCGAGCAGATGCGCAAGCAAGCCCAAACAGCCGTGAAGAAGTAGGTGGGGCAGCCGGCGACAGGCGACAAAATGCGATCGCCTGTCCCACTCGAATGCAGGACCCTACTCCCAGATGCGCTTGGGGACGCCGCGGTCCCGATCCTTCACGCGATCGTACTGGTAAAGCGTGGAAACGGTCCCCAGACCCTCGTTGTACAGGCTCTGGAGCCCGAGCTTTTCCTTGAGGTCGGCTTCGAAAGCGTGCAGAGCCTGGAGTTCGTCCGCCAGCGCCGGTTTCTTCTTCCCGCTGGATGCGCGGAAAAACTTCTGGAATCCGCCGTCCACCAGCACGGCAAT
>PKXK01000128.1 GCA_003132325.1 Acidobacteriaceae bacterium | reverse complement strand
GCGCGCCCACTCCGGGATGCGTATGCAACCGCTGCGCCTCAGGACAGTTTTCCACTTCCTGCTCGATGGCTTGCGTTAACTCGGCAATCGTGGGAGTCAGACGGTCCAGCAACTCCAGTAGATCGCGCCGTCGCCGGCTCGCCCACGGAGCTAACGCGAACGACTCCAGTTGCTCTCGTCCGGCGTCCCGCCACAGCCGCTTCTTGCAACGCAGTCCTTCGTTGAGCGCCACCGCTTGCAACTGGTTCATGATCCGCGTGCGTGCCTGCACCATCCGATGCCGATGCCACAGCAACTGCCGCAGATCGCGATTCTCCCAGTTCGGTACCCAGACTTGCGGAAAACGATCTTCGAGCAGCAACCGCAGAATCAGCGTAAGCGTCCGGCAGGGACCGTCTGGACAGAGGTGTGAGGAGAGGACACTCTGGCTTTGTGGGCGCGATGGGATGGTGTCCACTTGGAGCGGAGATGGACACTTCCAGGCAGGCAGTGGCAGAGATGGCATCGAGGGTGAGCCAGACGGGGGTCGCACCCAAGCGGCAGCGGCGGACGGTGGAGGAGAAGCGGCGGATCGTCGAAGAGACGTTGGGCCCGTCATCTTGGCCAGATAGAGCCGGATCAGTCCTCGCGCCCCACGGCTTTGTTGGTGGTACTGCTGGAGGCACAGCACCTGTTCGATCCAGTGGTAAACCTGGGGTCGGCTTTCGCCCTCGAATCGGATGGTTTGGCTGGCTTGTAGAAAGGCCTGGATCTGATCCAGACTGAGTTTCTCGGCTTCGTGCACGCTGGTTGTCAATCCTCCAGCTTGCCACCCCCTTCAGGCTCATCTTGTGTTGGAATCTCACCTCCCCTTCAGGCTCATCTTGTATTGGACAAGACTCTAATAGGAATTCGACGTGAAATAGCTGTAGTATGGGCGAACGGTCTAGCTAAAAGAGAATGTTGCTCATTCTCTATTCAGGTGTGCCCGCTAAAACCCCTGAAACGGTTTCGGCATCTTTGATCTACGCACTATCCGAAGGACTCGAAAAATGGCCGATCGGGAAAATTTCTGGGGCGGGTGGCGCGAGCGTCTCGCAGCGCTTCGCAATGTGCCCCCGGTCCTTAGGATCGTCTGGCAGTCAGGCCCGCTTGTCGTATCCCTGGGATTAGTTTTCCGGCTGATCAGTTCGCTCATACCCCTCGCGGCCCTGTGGATCACAAAACTCATCATTGACGGCATCGTTTATGCCGTTTCCAGTCATCAGCCCGTGCAACCTCTACTGTGGTGGTTGGTTGCGGCAGAATTCGCCATTGCCATTTTCGGCAGCATTCTCGGCCGAACTATTGACTATCTCGATGCTTTACTGGCGGACAAATATACCCGCCACATCAGCATTCAGGTGATGAAGCACGCCGCGGAGCTGGATCTCATGGCTTATGAAGATCCAGTTTTCTATGACCGGCTTGAGCGGGCGCGGGTGCAGGCCACCGACCGGCTGGGTATGATTCAGTCAATCGGGCGATTGGTGCAGCAGGTGATTACTGCTGCCTCTCTGTCGGTTTCCATTCTCTTGTTCTCGCCATGGCTTTTGCTGTTGCTGATTGCAGGTATTCTTCCGGCATTTCTCGGCGAAAGCCACTTCGCATTTCTTGGATATGCCAAGAACTTCCGCCAAACCCCTGTCCGCAGAGAACTCGACTACCTGCGTGTACTGGGAGGAAGCCGGGAAGCCGCCAAGGAGCTCAAACTTTTTGGGCTGAAAGATTTCCTCATCGGACGGTTCACGCGTCTTTCGGATCAGATTTATCGCGAAAACGTTGATCTAGCCCGCCGCAGGCTGATTGCAGGATCTTTCTTATCCGTGATCGGCACTGCCGGTTACTACTCAGCCTATGTCTATGTTATTTGGCGGACCGTAACCGGATCGCTGAGTATCGGCACTCTGACTTTTCTGACCGGTGCTATTGTGCAGGCGAGTGGCAACATCCAACAGATTTTCTCTTCGCTTTCCAGTATTGCGGACCAGGCGCTGTTCCTCACCGACTTGCTTGCATTTTTTGAAATGCAGCCCACCATCCGTTCCAAGCCCCATGCACTACCCGCTCCTCGCCCAATCGTGCGCGGATTCGAATTTCGCAATGTTTCGTTCCGCTATCCGGGAACTTCCCGGCTGGTGCTTAACAGCTTGGATCTTCATCTCCGCGCCGGAGAGCGTGTCGCACTGATCGGGAAAAACGGCGAAGGCAAGACCACCCTGGTGAAGTTGATGACGCGACTCTACGATCCGGTCGAAGGCCAAGTCCTGTTGGATGGGGTGGATCTTCGGGAGTACAATCTCGAGGATCTTTACCGCGAAATTGGCGTAATCTTTCAGGATTTCATGCGCTATGAAATGACTGCGCGCGAAAACATCGCTGTCGGACGGATCGATGAGATCAATAACTTGCCGCTCCTGAAAACAGCGGCTGATAAGAGCATGGCCGACGAAGTCATCGAAAGACTTCCTGGCGATTACGAGCAAATGTTGGGCCGACGCTTTGAAAGTGGCGTGGACCTATCGGGCGGCGAATGGCAGAAAATCGCGCTCGCGCGCGCCTACCTTCGGGATGCGCAAGTGTTAATTCTGGATGAGCCCACAGCTGCGCTCGATGCGCGCAGCGAGTTTGAAGTTTTTCAACGGTTCGCCGAGCTTACCGCAGGAAAGTCAGCCCTCTTTATCTCGCATAGATTTTCAACCGTACGCATGGCAGATCGCATCGTTGTCCTGGAAAACGGAAGGATTGCCGAGGATGGCAACCATGAAACCCTATTGAATCTTGGTGGACGCTACGCAGAAATGTTTGAAATGCAGGCTGCCAGCTATCGATAGGAATTCAGACACAGGAACATCCAATGCCGCAGAATACACATTTGGAAACGATCAGCGCAGAAACGGAACGCCTGCCAGAGCCCGTTCATGCGGCCCAGAATCCGCAAATAATACAGGAAGGGACAGCAGAACTTGCGCGTACTTTAACGTGGCTGCCAAACTCTCCTTCGTCGCACACATTTGCTGAGCGCAGCCGTGTTCTCGCGCATGATCTCAAGCCGATATTTACAGCCCTGGAATTGCCGGCGCCGGAATTGCCAATCTCCGATGATTTCCGCTGGCTTTACGACAGCGGCCGCCTTCTGTACTCGGAACTCCAGAATGCAGCCAGAACACTCAAATCCCAAGCGAAGATAGCGCACGTTCGTACCCCGAATGGCGAAACCGTCCCCCGAGTGCTGGCCCTCGCAGAGGGATTTCTTGAGGTGGTTTCCTACGAGTTCAGCGAACAGGAATTCACTTTGTTTTTGGAAGTTTTTCAGCAAACCACACCCTTGCAACTGCGCGAGCTTTGGACGCTTGTCTCGGCGCTTAAGCTGGCTCTTCTGGAACAAATTGCTGCGCGTGGCAAGCGCCTTCTGAGCGATCCAAATGATGACTCGCAGGGTGTGGGTATTTGCGTGCGTAGTCTGCGGGACATTGGACAAACGACCTGGAAGGATGTCCTCGAGCCGCTCATGGTGATCGACCGTGTGTTACGGCAGGACCCGGCCGACGCCTACGGCCGAATGGATTATGAAAGCCGCGATTTTTACCGAAAGCGGATCTCAAATATCGCAGAGCATTCCGATTTTGCAGAGGTCGAAGTTGCGAAGGCAGTCGTGGCTTTGGCCGAGGAGGCCAGGCGCCGTACTTACCAACAGCCGCGCACTGCTCTACGAGAGTCTCACGTCGGTTATTACCTTATGGATAAGGGAACACCGCTTCTCCATCAGAAAGTACGCTTCCGTCCCCCATTGGATCAGAAGATTCAGGGACTAATGCGTAAACATCCCGATGAATGTTTCTTGATGGGCATACAACTTCTGACGCTTGCCATCATGTCCGTGGCAGTTATACTCCTCACCGATTCTTACAATTCGCTTGCCCTTATTTTGTTTTCGATGCTGATCTTGTTTTTGCCGAGTTCACAGAGCGCAGTACAGCTGATGAATTATCTGGTCACGTCGCTGCTGACAGCGGAAATTCTTCCTAAACTCGATTTCACGGAAGCGATTCCTGACAATTGCGTCACCATGGTCGCTGTCCCTAGTCTGCTCCTGAGCGAAAAACAAGTGCGGGAGCTAGTGGAGAACCTGGAAGTGCGCTTTCTGGGAAACCATGATTCCAATGTCCATTTCGCGCTTGTGACCGATTTGCCCGATTCTCGTGAACCTGCTCGGGAAGACAATCCACTCATCACGCTCTGCTCGGACTTGATCCACGAATTAAATGAAAAATACGCGAGTCAGAACATGGGTTCGTTCTTTCTATTTCATCGGCATCGTGTTTACAACCCACGCGAGAAATCGTGGATGGGATGGGAACGCAAGCGCGGCAAATTGCTCGACCTCAACAAGTTGCTGCGCGGACAATATGACAGTTTCCCGGTGAAAGTTGGGGAGCTATCCATCCTCCCGAGTGTTCGGTTTGTGATTACGCTCGATTCGGATACGGAGCTTCCACGAGGCACGGCGCACCGCATGGTCGGAGCTCTGGCGCATCCTCTGAACCAAGCCATCATCGATCCACAAACAAATACTGTGGTTGCCGGATATGGCATTTTGCAACCGCGGGTCGGCGTCAGCGTGCAAAGCACGGCCCGCTCGCGGCTCGCAGCCATCTACGCAGGGGAAACGGGTTTCGATATCTATACCCGCGCGATTTCTGACGCTTATCAGGATTTGTATCGAGAGGGTAGCTTCACGGGAAAAGGAATCTATGAAGTGGACGCCGTTCATCGGGTCCTGGACCGCCGTTTTCCTAGAAATTCTCTTTTGAGTCATGATCTGCTCGAAGGAGCCTATGCGCGCGCGGGCTTGGCGAGCGACATCGAGGTAATTGAAGATTATCCCTCCCACTACAGCGCTTACAATCGCCGCAAGCACCGCTGGTTGCGCGGGGATTGGCAGATTGCGGGATGGCTATTTCCTCATGTGCCGGGCGAATCGGTGGACCGCGTGTCCAATCCGATCTCGCTCATTTCGTGGTGGAAGATTTTCGACAATTTGCGCCGCAGCCTGGTGGAACCGGCAACATTCTTGCTACTAGTAGCAGGATGGTGCCTGCTCGGCAGGCTGCCGTGGGAATGGACGCTGGCTACAATTAGTATTTTATCCTTACCCACATGGGTCCAGTTTAGCTGCAACCTGCTCCGCGCTCTTTTCGGCCTTAATTTAACTGTCGCCCGAGATGCGCTAAGTGCGTTCTACACGGCTAACGTTAGTCTTCTTTTTACGTTGATCTTCCTCGCCCATCAGACCATGCTCACGGTTGATGCAGTTGTGCGAACGCTGGTCAGGCGCTTTGTCACGCAAGATCGGCTATTGCAGTGGGAAACAGCGGCGGAATCGGAACTTACTACTCGAGGCAGCGCGCCGATGGACGTGTATCTCAGCTGGATGCCATTACTTTCGATCATGTTAGGACTGCTTGTGTGGTCTGTGCGGCCGCAGGCGCTCCCGGCTGCGCTGCCAATCTTATTGCTGTGGGCTTGCAGCAAGCCGGTTTCCAGTTGGCTTAATCGTCCTCCGCTCACGGCACGCAATCAAGCTTCTCCGAAAGACGTAGCATTTCTTCGACGTGCGGCTTTGAAAACCTGGCGATATTTTGCCGAATACAGTACCGCGGAGCACAACTGGTTGATACCGGACAACGTTCAGGAACAACCTGCCGCAATAGCGGCACGGGTATCGCCCACAAACATCGGGTTTCTACTCAATGCGCGGCAGGTGGGATGTGAATTCGGATATCTAACGGTGCCGGAATTTTCTGAACAGACTCTCCGAACATTGGCCACAGTATCGAGCCTGAAAAAGCATCGCGGACACGTGCTGAACTGGTATGACACTCGTACGCTTCAGCCCTTGGCTCCCCTTTTTGTTTCTTCGGTGGATAGTGGTAACTTGCTGGCTTCACTCTGGACTTTGCAGCAAGGGTGCATGGAGCGGTTACGCCAGCCGGTATTGCAATCGTGTTTGTCAGAAGGATTCCTGGACTATCTCCGTGTGCTGTCCGCTGGGCGTGCGTTTCCACGAAAGCTGCTCTCGACCTGCGAACGGCAACGCAATACGGACAATTGGTTGCAACCGATACTCAGCTTGCCCGAAACAGTTTTCGAGCAAACTCACCAAACTGTTGCCAAGTCCAAACAAGCCGCTCAAATAGGATGGTTTGCCGAAGAAGCCGAGCTGCGCCTTCGCAGGATTCAGCAGGCAGTGGGTGAATATGCTCCGTGGTTTTCGCCAGAGTTTGCAGCTTTGCGGGATGATGCCACTCTCAACCTTAAACGGATGGACACCATCGCGCTGCAGCAAATGCCGCAATTCATAGACCAACTGATTAGCCAGATCGAATGGGCACTCCATTCCACGGCCCAAGAACAAGGACTTTTGTATGAACGCCTTCGCGACCAGCTTCTCAAAGCGCGGGCGAACACGGAACGCTTGATCGCCGATCTTCGAATGATCGCAAGAATATCGGGGAAGCTTGCCGATGAAATGGACTTCAAGTTTTTGCTCAACAGCCGTCGCAAACTCGTGTCGGTGGGCTTCGATGTGGAAACACATCATCTGCATCTTGCTTGCTACGATCTGCTTGGTACCGAGTCTCGCACCGCTGTATTTGTCGCCATCGCGAAGGAAGATATTCCGCAAGAGAGCTGGTTCCTGCTTGGCCGAGCGCACACTCTGGATGGCGGACGGCCTGTTCTGCTCTCCTGGACTGGAACTTTGTTCGAATATTTAATGCCTTCGCTTTGGATGCGTTCCTACTCCAATACGCTCTTGGAGCGCTCGAGGGCGACCGCCGTACGTTCGCAACAGACATACGCTGCACGAAAAGGCGTTCCTTGGGGCATTTCCGAATCCGCTTATTTCAAACTGGACGAGGCCGGAAATTACCAGTACTACGCTTTTGGCCTTCCTCATCTTGCACTGCGCAAACGCGAGATGAATGCACTGGTGATATCCCCTTATTCAACATTTCTCGCGCTGGATACTGATCCGGTGGGAGCGGTGCGCAATCTACGCAGAATGGCTGACATGGGATGGTTCGGGAGCCATGGCTTCTACGAAGCCGCAGACTTCACCTCTATACGGCGCAAATTCTGGCAGGATCGTCATCAGTTGGTAAGGTGCTGGATGGCCCACCATCAAGGGATGAGCCTTTTGGCCTTGGCCAATTTCCTGAATGACAGCGTTGTGCAGAAGTGGTTTCACGCTGAGCGGCGTGTGCAGGCAACAGAACTACTACTACACGAGAAACCGGTTGCGCATGTACGACGCAGAGATATACCGCGCAGACTTGCTGCGGCATGACTTAAGGTCTTGATAAAATCGCCGAGGAATGCAAAAAACTTAACAACAGTTATCGGGCTATCGGGCTAGTCGTCTTAGCTGCGATCCTTGCGGTCAGCGTTGCTTTTGCCCCCTTCCTGGGCTCACTGGGAACAGGTCTGGGGAATCCAGTGCGGTTAGTGCGGTCGCTTTTCCTCCGGTTTCTCGTTTTCCGCTCTTGCAAAATTGGGATCAGGAGAGGACTCGGCGGAGTTCTCTCGCTCTTCCAAGATGCTCAGCTCAAGCTTGAAGCTCAACACAACTCGGGAACAAAGGGAGTATGTGGTTACTACTGGGTGTGAAGTGCTGTAGTGGGTTGGTGTCCGGAATGAAACTCGTATAGAGCCCCACCTACAACGAGGGGAACCGCATGCCATTGCCAGACCTTGCCGGAGCCGCGAAGTCGCTCTGGGGACACTCTGACCCCACACTCAACGCGGACGGTCTCCAACTCTTTCTGGGGAGACCGCTGTTGTCGCCCACTTGCTTTTCAAAACACCCGTGGGGCCTGCTGGGGTTTGTTCTGGGACGTAGTTGGCTCCTCGCCTGACCATGGCATCCCCCACCAGCCCACTCCAGCTCTGGGACACCTGCGTGAAAGGGTAGCGTCGGGCGGGTCTGGAACTGTTTGATTCTGAACGCTCGGTTTCTTCACTTTTGACCCGCGTGAAAGGAATACCTTTCTGGCGGCATCATGATGGGCTTGCGACCCCGGTCAATGAGCGCTATGGCGATTTTGCGACAGTTATGCGGGGGCTGCTGCCCGATGGCATCATTCCATCACTGCATCGGTGGGGGCTCGGGTACGGCAGAGCCAATCGGCGCGCGCGTCAGAGGCTCCGTAGTTTACATTGGTTTTCGAGTCATGCATGACTGCCTGCCCGCGACCCATGGCGGTGGAGTATTCGTGCCGCACGTCGAGTTGATGCCCCATCGCGGAAAGTTTTTGCCGCACTTCGGGCGTCACTCGCGATTCGATCACGATGTTGCACCCATGCTGCGGACTGACAGTGAAACGGGCGTTCTCCAGAGCCTCCTGGATATTCATGCCGTAGTCGACCACGTTGGAAACGAATTGCGCGTGGGCCAGCGGCTGGTTCGCTCCTCCCATGATCCCGAAGCCAACGTGTTGCTCTCCATGCTCCATGCAAGCCGGAATGATGGTGTGGAACGGCCGCTTGCGCGGGGCGAGGGCGTTCGGAGACGCAGGATCGAGCGAAAACAGCGCACCGCGATCTTGCAGCACGAATCCCATGCCGTGCACCACAATGTCCGAGCCGAACGATTCATAATTGCTTTGAATCAACGAGACGACGTTGCCCTCGCGATCCACGACCGAAAGGTAAGTCGTGTCACTGGTGGGCGGCGTGCCGGCCGCAACCTCGCAATTGGCTTTGCCGGGATCGATCAGTGATCAGTAGAAGAGGTCGCATAGCCAGAGCACGAAGGCTCAATTGGTGTCGGCGCAAAATTCCCTTCAAGTTCGGCTATCTGCTTGTCGAGTTGTGCATTTTTGTACTTCATCCAGAGAAGATTGCAATCCGCTCTGGATTGTAGTCTGCCCACCTCGGCATTTATTTCTGCCGCCTGCCGTTCCGCTACGGCAGCACGCACCATCGCTCCTTCGCGTTCATTTTGGTAGGCTCCGTACACACGAAGGCCGAACAACAGGAAGAACAGAATCAAAGCGGGGATTGCCCACTTCATGTGCTTTTTCATATTCCTTCCTGCTTGCAGTTGGCCATGGTGTTTACTCCTGCAACCGAAACTTACCGCTCGGGGCGCGGACCATACCAATGCCACACGAAGGAGCGCATCCTGTCAATGACCACGCGCGAAATCCTGCCAGCGGGGGCTGCAATCGCAAATGCGCGGGGTATTCTGATAACGCGGGCTGACGGCAAGTTCGCTTCGCTATAGAATCCCCGAGTGCCCGCCCGCCGGAAGATCGATCTTGAGAAAGTGCGAGCGTCGCTCGCCACGCCTTGCCCGCAGTGTCGGCATGAGATCACACCGGCGGAAGTGCTCCGCATCAATTCCACTCAAGTGCGCTGCCCGAAGTGCGGAGCCACTTTTACCGTAAGCACAACGGCCTGAATCGCGAAACTGAGGTACACGGCGGGCCTGAAATTCTCAATGAGGTGAAGTCGAGGGGTGGCGCGACAGTTTAGGTGAAGCCTAGCCGAGACCGGCCCTTTCGTTTGCCGGTGCCTCAATAGCTTCCCCATGCCTCGTTTCCACACCCCCGCTTATCGAACCGGACAGACGGAGTTACCGCATCCGGCTCTCGGAAAAGACTCACGATGTTAGGTGTGACGCCGCCTGCAACTCCTGAACACAACTCGGGGTGGCTAGACTCATCGTCAATCCCCATGTCCTGCGCTGCTTCTTGCGTCCGTCTTTAGTAGGGTCGAGGACTGGCGCCGCGCCCCGTAGACTCGGCCTATCTATTGCTCCCCGTTTCCTCTGGGAGTGCCTCACTAGCCGAATCGTAAGCCGATTTCCAGTCCCCGCCTCATCAAACCCAGCGTGCAGATTTCCCGCACTAGGCTTTCCTGTGTGCTTCTGGTCAAGGGTTATGTGGCTCATTCGAGCGGAGCGACTTTCAGCGGTGATCTCCATACACTACTGTCCGGCTATAAA
>PKXK01000104.1:47906-66774 GCA_003132325.1 Acidobacteriaceae bacterium | reverse complement strand
GCCGTGAAGTTGGAAATCACCTTGGCATCTCCGTACGACTTACTAACGCCCTCGATTTCGAGAATATGTTTGCCGGAGGGCCGCTTCTGCTCGAACTTCAGGTAAGGTCGCTGGATGTTGGACCGCGCCAGTTCGGTGACTTGCAAGCGCTCGACTTCCTTCCGCCGCGACTGTACCTGGCTGGAGCGGGTTCCGGCGGAGAAGCGCGCGATGAACTCGTTCAACTGGTCAATCTTCTTTTCGCGCTGAGCGTTTTGCGATTCGATTTGCGAGCGAATCTGCGTCTTCGCAACCACCATGTCGTCGTACGTGCCGGTGTAAGTAATAATGGTCTCGTAATCGATGTCGGCAATGTGGGTACACACGCCGTTGAGAAAGTGGCGGTCGTGCGAGATCACGATCAACACGCCTTCATATTGATTGAGAAAAGCTTTCAGCCAGTGGATCGAGTCGAGATCGAGATGGTTCGTGGGTTCGTCGAGGAGCAGGGCCTGCGGATGCCCGAAGAGTGCCTGCGCCAAAAGCACGCGCATTTTTTGTCCGCCCGGAATCTCCGACATTTTCCGCTCGTGCATCTCGTCGGGAATATCGAGGCCCTGCAGCAGAATCGCGGCATCGGTTTCGGCGGTGTAGCCGTCTTCCTCGCCGACAATGCCCTCGAGTTCGCCGAGTTTCATGCCGTCCGCATCGGTCATCTCAGGCTTCGCGTAGATGATTTCCCGTTCTTCGAGAGCGGCCCACAAGCGGCGGTTGCCCATGATGACGGCATCGATCACCCGATAGTTATCGAAAGCGAATTGGTCCTGGCTTAGAACTCCCAGCTTGCGCGGGCGGACGACGGTTCCCTTCTGCGGTTCAAGTTCACCGGTCAGAAGCTTCATGAACGTGGATTTCCCCGCCCCGTTGGGGCCGGTGAGGCCGTAGCGCTTCCCCGGAACAAAGCCGGTGGAAACTTCGTCGAACAGAACTTTGGCGCCGTAGCGCATGGACACATTGCTGACTGAAATCATGATGTTTTAGGAACTGCGGGAATCGATCCAATCGGAGGAAACGCAGCTGCTCTTATTTAGGATAACACGAGCCAAAGTCAAAGACCTCACCACAGGGGACACCCTTCGACTTCGCTCAGGGCAGGCTCCAGGTCACAGGGAAAACCTAAGATTCGTGTTAGCCTTTTCAACGTGATGAACAACTCTCGGCCTTCTTCTATCGATCTTCAGGCAATGGCGCAGCAGGTCATGCTGGCGCAGGGTTTCGAGCCGGACTTTCCGCCCGCGACGCGGCAACAACTGGCGGATATCAGCGCTCATCCACCGCAACTGACGCCTTCCGATAAGGTTCGGGATCTGCGCGGCCTGCTTTGGTCTTCGATCGATAACGACACGTCGAAGGACCTCGACCAGATCGAGGTCGCCGAACGCTTGCCCAATGGAGACGTCAAGGTGATGGTGGGCATCGCCGATGTGGATGCGTTTGTCGCCAAGGATTCTCCCATCGATCAGCACGCGGCCAAAGAGACCACTACCGTTTATACCGGCATTTGCAATTTTGCGATGTTGCCGGAAGAGCTCTCGACGGGCGCGTCGTCGCTGCTGCCAGACGTGGACAGGCCGGCCGTGGTGACTGAATTCGTGATCTCTGCTAGCGGTTCGCTAGATTCGAGCGACGTGTATCGGGCGATTGTCCGTAATAAGGCGCAACTCACCTACGGCGCGGTCGGAGCCTGGCTGGAAGGCACGGCGGCGGCTCCGCCAAAAGTGGCCGCGTCTTCGGAGTTGCAGGCGCAGCTCAAGTTGCAGGATGAAGTTGCCCAGGCGCTCAAGGAATTGCGGCACGAGCATGGCGCGCTGAACATCGACACCAGCGAAGTGCATCCGGTGGTGCTCAACCAGCAGGTGGTCGATGTCGTGAAGCAGGAGAAGAATCGGGCCACCGAGTTAATCGAAGACTTCATGATCGCGGCCAACGGCGTGGTGGCTCGGCTGCTGGAAAAAGTTTCTTCCTTGCGCCGCATCGTGAAGACTCCCGCGCATTGGGACGGCATCGTGCGGCTGGCGGCGGCGCAGGGTGAGAAGCTGCCCGCGCAGGCCGATTCCAAGGCGCTCAACGATTTTCTCGTGAAGCGCAAAGCCGCCGACCCCGATCACTTCGCCGACCTGTCGCTCGCGACCATCAAGCTGATTGGGCCGGGAGAATATGTGTTGGAGCGTCCGGGCGATCCCGAGCAGGGACACTTCGGACTGGCCGTGCAGGATTACACGCACTCGACCGCTCCCAACCGGCGCTTCGCCGATGTGGTCACGCAAAGGCTGATCAAGGCCTTGCTTGACGGGAAGCCCGGGCCTTATTCCGATGACGAACTCGCCGGCATCGCCGCGAACTGCACTCAGAAAGAAGATGCCGCACGCAAAGTGGAGCGGGAAATGTCGAAGCGGTTGGCTGCCGTGGCGATGAGCCATCGGGTCGGTGAAACTTTCGACGCCATCGTCACTGGAGTTACACCGAAGGGAACGTTTGTTCGTGTCTTGCAACCGCATATCGAAGGATTGCTCGCTCAGGGAGCGCAGGGGCTGCATGTCGGTGACAGGGTGCGGGCGAAACTGACTCGGACTGACGTGCAGCGCGGGTATATTGACTTTGTTCGAGCATAGGACTGCTAAAATCCGGGTATGGCATATCCACTGGCTGTGTGTACCGCTTGCGGAAACTTCGCTTGGGGAGAATCACAAATCAACCGACAGTGCGCCAAACAGTTTGGCCGTAAGCGGTGCCGGGGGATCTATGAAGCCGCCGTCCACTACACGTTTCAGGATTGTCCGGGTTGCAAGGGAGAAGGCCGGAGGGATGGAGAGGAGTGTCGGCAATGCTCGGGGCAACGATTGATTGCGGAAAAGTACCGTCCCGGTAGTGGCGCAACGGCGCCTTCCAGATGACGAAGGCAATCCGGGGGTGTGCTCACCCGCTCTTTTTTTCCAGTTCGGCCCAGCGCGCGTAGAGGGCATCGAGCGCGTGCTGAGCCGCGTCCAGCGCGGCCTGCGCGCTTACGAGGCGCGGAGCATCCGTTGCGTTGTCTGGATCTTCAAGCTCCGCACGTTTGGCTTGCACCAACTGCTCGGCTTCTTCCACTCGCTGCTCGATGGTGGCGTATTCCCGCGCTTCAAGATACGAAAGTTTCTTTCTCGTTGTTGTTGGCGCTGCCGGCGTAGAACCAGTTGGCGTCTGCGCAGTTGCGCTCGCTGTTGCCGCGTCTGACTTGGAGCGCTGCGCCTGCCATGCCTCCCATTGCGCGTAGTCGCCGAAGGTGTCGGCTCCGCCTTTTCCGTTCAGCCCTAGCACGATGCTGGATACGCGGTCGAGCATGTAGCGGTCATGCGTCACCAGCACGAGCGAACCGGGGAAGTCGATCAGGCTTTCTTCCAAAATCTCCAGGGTCGGAATGTCGAGGTCGTTGGTGGGCTCGTCGAGCAGGAGAATGTCGGCGGGCTGGAGCATGAGCTGCGCGATCAGGACGCGGGCGCGTTCGCCTCCGGAAAGGCGGCCTACGGGCTGGCTGAGTTGCTCGCCGGTGAAGAGGAATCTTGCCGCCCATCCGGCGACGTGAATTACGCGATCGCGATAGACGACGGAATCACCGTCAGGTGCTAGGGCGCGGCGCAGAGTTACATCGGGATCGAGGGTGCGGGTCTGGTCGAAGTAGACGATGCGCAGCCAATCGGCGCGGCGAATCTCGCCTCCGGTTGGGGCGAGGTCTCCTTGCAACAAACGGAGCAGGGTCGTCTTGCCGCTGCCATTCGGGCCCACTAGGCCTACGCGCATTCCAGCCGTAAGGATGAAGTTGAGCCCCTCGAACAACTCGCGGGTTCCCATGGTGCAGGTGACGTCCCGCAGTTCGATCAGGCGCTTGGTCTTGCGGTCGGTCGCGGAAAAATCGATCTGCGCTGTGGTGCTGCGAGTTCTCTGATTCAGGTCGGCTAGCTCGCCCATGAGTTCACCGGCTTTGCTGATGCGGGCTTTGGACTTGCGGGTGCGGGCTTTCGCTCCGCGACGGAGCCACTCGATTTCTCCGTGCACTAGATTCTCCAGCGCTTCCTGGCGCCTGGACTGGGCGTGCAGGAATTCTTCTTTCTTCTCCAGAAACTCACTGTAGTTGCCGTGGACGCGGAGGGAGCCATCGGGATAAATGCGATTCAGTTCGACCATGTCGGTGGTGACATTTTCTAGAAAGTAGCGGTCGTGGCTCACAATGACGCTGGCGAATGCTGCCTGCTCGAGCAGATCTTCGAGCCACGTGATTCCCGGAAGATCGAGATGGTTGGTAGGCTCGTCGAGCAGCAGGATGTCCGGATGCTGCACCAGAGCTTCGACAATTGCCAGACGCTTCTGCCATCCGCCGGATAACTCGGTCGCTTGCACTTCGAGGTCTTCAAAACCGGCGCGGCCAAGAGTCTCGGCAAAGCGCGCGCCGCGCTCGGTTCCAGAGACGCCGCAACGATCAAGCGCGCCCTCGATCACCGATCGCACCGTGGCTCCGGGCTGGAATCGCGAGTCTTGCTCTACGCAGGCTAGACGGGTTCGCTTACGGAACGAGACTTCCCCACTGTCGGTCGCGACCTCGCCCGCCAGAATTCGGAGAAGAGTGGATTTGCCCGATCCGTTGGGACCGATCAGGCCGATGCGATTTCCATCGGAAATTGTGAACGAAACATCCTGGAAGAGCGGGTTCGCTCCGAAGGCTTTCGTAATTTCCTGTGCGTTGACAATGGGCGGCAATGTGGTGCTGTCTCCGAAAATGTGGATGCCTTCAGAGTATCAGGTGATCGCGTACAGGCATGACTCGGCCGACCCCCGTCGAAGCACTACCTCGGCGGCTAAAGCCGCCTCTGAGAAGAAGCAGTTATCGCAGCGGTGAACCGCTCCACCCCAGCACGCCAAAACCCTGCGTGCTGGGGGCTCCGGCGCTGCGCCACCCAAAATCAATTGCAAATCCTGACCTACTGCCCGACAACTTTTTGCTTTAGGTCCTCAGCAGCTTGCGCTACGTTCTCTGGTTTGCCGAGATCGCGCCAATAGTATTGGTCGGCGCGGAAGGCGAGGATTTTCTCTCCTTGGGCGGCGAGGCGTAGGTACGAAGCAATAATGGAAAAAGCGCCGTCTTCGGTCATCAGGGGAAACAAACGAGGCGAAATAACGTGGATGCCGGAAAACGCCAATGCCTGTGCCTGCTGGGCAGGACGAACCAATTCAGGTGGTTGATTGCGGCCGGCGCGCCGGCCACAGAGCTGGCCCTGCTCGTCAAAGAGAAGATAGCGGGAGGTCTCGCGGTCTTGTACGGCGAGCGTGGCCAGAGCCTGAGTTTCACAGTGAAGTTGCCTCATGCGCTCGAGATCGATCGTGCTGAGGACATCGACATTATGCAGAATGAACGGCGCTTCTTTGCCGGAATGCACTTGCGAATCCTGAAAAAACCAGGCAGCTTTTTTCAGCCCACCGCCAGTGTCGAGCAAGACATCCTCACGGGAGATCTCAATGCGCATTCCGAAGTTGTCGTTTTCTTTCAGGTAATCGACCACCATGTCGGCAAGGTGATGAACGTTGATAATGACCTCGTGAATCCCAAACGCTCGCAAGCGCGTAAGCGCGATCTCGAGCAGCGTGCGGCCATTGATTTCCACCAGCGCTTTGGGGCGATCGTCGGTGAGCGGGCGCAAGCGCGTGCCCAGGCCGGCGGCGAGGATCATGGCTTTCATGGATTGATTGCTTTCATTGGTTCAGGTGCTCCTGTTCACGATGACGCACCACCACTTCCACAGTACCCTGGGCGCGCAAATGATCCGCCAACCGCTCCGCCAGATAGACGGAGCGATGCTGGCCACCGGTACAACCGAACGACACCATCAAGTGCTTGAAGCCGCGACCCTGATACGCGCTCACGCTGGCGTCCACCAGCGAGATCGCGCTGGCGAGGAACTGGCGCACGCTCTCCTGTTGATTGAGGTAGTCGACGACCGGCGCATCTTTTCCGGTGAGGGCTTGGAAGCGCTCTTCGCGGCCGGGATTCGGGAGGCTGCGGCCGTCGAAAACGAAACCGCCGCCGTTGCCGGTGTCGTCTTGCGGCAGGCCGCGGTGAAAGGAAAAACTGAAGATCCGCACCGTCAACCTTTCCGGTTGTGACGTCGACGCCAGGCCTTGCAACTTGTCCGAGGCCACCATGCTTTTGAAGGCTTCCATCAGCGTGGGCAGCGCGATGGGTAACTCCGCATTGTGAAGGAGCCAGCGCAGATTTTTCAGCGCGTAGGGCACGCTTTGCAAAAAGTGCGCTTTGCGTTCGTAGAAACCGCGAAAACCATACGCGCCCAGGGCCTGCATGATGCGGACATAGACGTAAGCGTAGTAATACTGCATGAACGCGGCGCGATCGAGCTCGATAAAACCAGCCAGGCTGTCGAGATAGTGATCGAGCAATTGCTGGCGCAGGTCCGGCGGCAGGTCGGCCTTGGCGTCGTACAAAAGCGACGCGACATCGTATTGCAGCGCGCCTTTGCGGCCGCCTTGGTAGTCGAGGAAAAAGGGCTGGGCATCGTTCGGCACTCTGTTCAGCACTTTGCGCAGCATGACGTTGCGGGACTGGAAATCGCGATAGAGAAAATAATCGCGGTTGGCGCTCAACAGGAATTTCGTCAGGCGGCTGAAGTCCTGTTCGAGTGCCTGCTCGTTGAAGGGAACGCCGGCGAGCCTGAGAAAGTAATACTTGAAGTAGTTCAGATCCCAAGCGATGGATTGGCGATCGAAGCTCGAGCGTGGATAACACACCTTGTAATTCAAATCGCGGCCCGCTTCGACCTGAAAGCGCGGCAACACGGCGACGACCTTGCGATAGGCCGCGACCGCTTCGGGAGCGATGATCGCGCCGTCGCGATGGCCGGAGAGAAACTCAAAGAGCGTCGTGCCGCCAAGGTCCTCTTCGAGATAAGCGCCTTGGCTTAGGTCTTCGGCATAAATTTCCGGCACTGGGAGGCCGTGGCGGCGAAAGTGGCGCGAGAATTCGAGGAAAGCTACATTCTCTTCGCGCACGTCGTAGAGAACGCCAATGGCGCTGAGGTTTTCGCTGGAAAGCCGGATGATCTTGCGGCCCGAACCACCGAGTTCGCCCTGCAACGGCTGCGCTCGCTCGACGGGCGAGTGGAAATGCTGTTCGAAGAGTCGGTTTAGAACATCCATGAAAGGGGGTGTGGGCGATTCGCTGCCCACATAAAGATAACATTGGGCGAGGCCGACCTCAGCGGCTAAAGCCGCAATCAAACGGGACGGGGCACCGCAGCGCTGAAGCGCTGCGCCACCCAAAATCACGGACGCCCGGCTCTCCCCTAACGGGGCTCGCTAGCTTGGGCCGAGGCCACTTCGCCGCCGTCGGGAACGATGAAGGCATCAACCCGCAAACCATCCGGCAACTGTGCGCCGGGGTCGAGTTCCACGAGTGTTTCTAGAATCTTGGTATCGACCTTTTCCGCGGGTTCGCGCGAAATCATTCAGCGAGGAGATTTGGAAATCGATATCGCTTCGATGACCGTCCGGGTGCAGGGCGTGACCGTGGTCACCACGGTCCGCGAGTTCCGGTTGCTGGAATACCTGGCCCGGCACCGGGGACGCATTTTTACCCGCGACCAATTGCTTGACGCGGTTTGGAAAGAAGGCTCCTTCGTCACCCCGCGCTCCATCGACGTTTTTGTGCGTCGCCTGCGGGAGAAGATCGAGCCGGACGGCATCCCCGCTATTTGAAAACGTTGCGCGGAATCGGCTACCGGTTCGAGGCCGGGCGCTGACGAGAGCGTGTTTTATAAATTTGTTGGGAAGAAAGCGGCGCTCTTCAGGGGGGAAAGCCATGATCGAGGTGGCTGGAAACGGCGCGGCTGAAGAGGCTGCGGGAAAGGTCGCGTTCCATGCAGCAGCGGCCCTCAGCGGCTAAACAGGCTGCGGAAAAAGGCATTGCCGGGCTACAGCCGTGCCCTCAGCGGCTAAAGCCGGATTCAAAACAATGCACTTACCGCAGCGGTAAACCGCTGCGCCACCCAAAATCAAGTACAACACCGACTTTTTCCGCAAGCTGCAAAGCCGTTGATGAAGAGAAGCTAGCTATCGCAGCGCTGAAGCGCTGCGCCACCCAAAATCAGGTGCAACGTTGAGTTCTTCCGCAGCCTGTGAAGGCGTTCCCTGCAAAACAAAGTCAAACCCGCCGGTTCAATTGAGGCTTCCGACGGCCCTTTCCGCAGCCTCCAGTATCTTGCCGTCCTTGGCCACCCGGGCGAGGGCGTTGATGTCGTCGAACAGGGGCCGGTCTTCATCGAGCCTCTTCACATGACTGCGGACGACCTGATAGGCCGCCTCCGAGGCAGGCGAGGGTTTGACCGGCGCACGCAGATCGAAGGCCTGAGCGGCCGCCATCAGCTCGATCGCGGCGACGTACCATGCGTTCTCTAGAATCTGACGGGTCTTGATCGCGGTCGTCATGCTCATGGAGACGAAGTCCTCCTGGTCGGCGGCGGCTGGAATGGAACCGGTGGCCGCCGGGTAACTCAGTACACGGTTCTCGCAAACCAACGCTCCGGCGGTGTACTGCGTGAGCATGAGGCCCGAAAACATTCCGGCGCCCTTGGTCAGAAAAGCCGGCAGCCCCATCGACAAATGAGGATTCATGAGCCGATTCAGCCTACGCTCGGAAAGCGCTGCCACCGTGGTCACCGACATACCCACCAGTTCGAGCGCGAACGCCAACGGAGTGCCTTGGAAGTTGGCACCTGTGAGTACGAGATCTTCATCCGGGAAGAAAACCGGGTTGTCGGCGGCGTGGTTGAGTTCGATTTCCAGCATGTGCCGGCTCCACTGGAATGCATCTTTGGCGGCGCCGATGACTTGCGGGCTGGAACGGAGCGAGTAGGCGTCCTGCACTTTCTTGCCAGGCCGCTGGAGGAGTTCGGGGCCTGCGGTCAGCCGCCGAACGTTTTCGGCGCAGGCCTGTGCTCCCGGATAACCGCGCACGGTGTGAATTCGCGGATCGTAGGCGACCATGTTGGCGTTGAGCGCTTCGAGGGTCATGGCCAGCGCGACTTCTTGCGTCTTGAGCCACCTCTGGGCATCGTAGAGTTCCAGGCACCCCATTCCGGTGGTGAGATCGGAGCCATTGATGGTGGCCAAGCCATCCCGCTCGCGGAACGTGATCGGCGAAATGCCGGCGGCTGCCAGACCCTGTTTCGCCGGCAATCGGCCGCCCTTGTAGAACACTTCGCCCTCGCCCATGAGCGTGATCGCCATTTGCGCCATCGGGGAGAGATCTCCGCACGCGCCCACCGAACCCTTTT
The DNA here is from genome assembly GCA_003132325.1 of Acidobacteriaceae bacterium. Classification (GTDB taxonomy): domain Bacteria; phylum Acidobacteriota; class Terriglobia; order Terriglobales; family Acidobacteriaceae; genus Acidiflorens. The sequence continues at coordinate 57,421 of PKXK01000104.1, read as the reverse complement.
GGCAGACCACCGGGGTGACGCCCCGGTTGAGCATCTCGATCTGGATTTCCACGACCTCGCGGCGAATCCCGGAATGACCCCAGCAATGTGTGTTCAGGCGTGCAAGCATGCCCGCGCGCACGTCTTCTTCGCTGCAAGGTTCTCCACATCCAGCGGCGTGCGAGTAGAGCAGGTATCTCTGGAATTTTCCGACCTGCTCTGGAGTCAGCACCACTTCGGCAAGTTCGCCAATGCCGGTGTTGACCCCGTACATGATTTCGCCGGCACGGATCTTGCGCTCAAGAAGGCCGCGGCACTTGTCGATCCGTGCCACCGCGTCCGGGTGTAACTGGATGGGCTGACGATGGCGGGCGGCGGCGGCGACATCCTCGATCTTCAACGAATGGCCGTCCAATACCAGACTGATTCCTGCTTGGTTCGACAGCACCGCGTCCAGCACAACGGTCATAGGCTCCCCCTGCGTCACGTGGCGATGCACTGCACCGTCCACGGTGGACCCTCGGGCGAGTCCCGATAGACCACTCCGCAATCTAGCGCGCCGGGGCTTAACCATGCTGTGACCAAAATCACCCAGAGATGGGCACAGCATCCCTCACGATCATTACTCAGCGATCACTGCTCCACGATCACTGCTCCACGATCAATTCTCAACCAGACAGTAGTTGCCAAGCACCTCGTCTTCTGGTTTGTCTTGATCGCCTCGATACATCTCCACGTTTTTGCAATCGTACATTCCGTGGTTCTCGGGAAGCTGCAGCATCAGGTAGCTGCCGCTGGGCAGAGCTTTGCAGGTGGTCGCTCCCTCGTTGCACTGCAGGTCAAGAGGTTTCCCGTCCTTCAGGACGTGAACGACGACCACCCCGGTTACCACCACCGAGCTTTTCACCTTGACTGGCGTTTTATCCTGCGCGAACCCGTGTTCGGCAACCAGGATGACAAATGCCGCGGTTACTACGACAAACAACGAAATGGCCCTTTTCATAAGCGCTTTCCCCCGTGCAGAGGCTTTTCCAGCCCGTCTATATTTTCCGGCTTGGGGCGGTCTTCTGTCTACGATCTCCGATCACACGTGTCTATGATCTCTGATCGCGTGTCCTTTGGAAATGTCACTTTGCGCGGTGACCAGAATCACTGCAATGTAGATGTGCGTAGAGGAGAATCCACCACGTGCGGTCTTTTCTATTCAATTCGGCCCCATCCAATAGGGGCTCTTCGTTTCACTAGCTGTGCCCGCGGTTGCCTGAGATGAGCGGGTGGGCAGAGCCCCCAGTGCTTCTGGGGTCTCGGTTACAAGAGGGCGTCGGGAGTGATCACGGTGGCCCAGGAACAGCACGCGATCCTGCAAGCAAAACAGCTGCAAAAGCTGATCGAAGCGGTATCCAGCAAAGGTTACGAGATCCTAGGACCCACCGTGCGCGATGGGGCCATTGTCTACGACCGCATGGAATCGGCCGAGGAACTGCCCGCCGGCTGGACCGATGAGCAGGAGCCCGGCCGTTATCGCCTCAAGCGGCGCGAAGATCAAGCCGTGTTCGGCTATGTCGTGGGGCCGCAGAGCTGGAAAAAATATCTGCACCCGGCTGAGGTAAAGTTGTGGGCAGCCGAGCGCCAGGGTGCAACTTTTCGAATTCTAAACAACGAAACAAAAACCAAGCGCCCTTACGCGTTCCTGGGAGTGCGCGCCTGTGAGTGCGCCGCCATCGCCATCCAGGACCGCGTGCTGCTCGAGGATAAGTATCGTGATCCCATCTACCAAGAACGCCGTTCGCGTGCATTGGTCATCGCAGTGCAATGCACTCAGGCGGCGGCAACGTGTTTCTGTGCGTCGATGGGAACGGGACCGCGAGCGAAAGCCGGCTTTGACCTGGCTCTGACGGAACTGGTCTCGCCGGGCGGCCACCGCTTCGTAGTCGAGACCGGAAGCAAGCGCGGCGCCGAAGTGTTAGCCGAATTACAAACTGCGCCAGCGACGGACGCGGATTGTCATGAGGCCGAAGCGGCGGTGGACGGGGCAGCAGCTCAGCAGGTGCGGCGCCTCGACACTCAAGGCATCAAAGATCTGCTCTACCAGAATTTCGAGCATCCACGCTGGGACAACGTTGCCGCCCGCTGCCTGACCTGCGCCAACTGCACCATGGTCTGCCCCACGTGTTTCTGCACCGCGGTCGAAGACGTAACCGATGTTACTGGCAATCATGCCGAGCGCTGGCGCCGTTTGGATTCGTGCTTCACGCAGAGTTTTTCCTATATCCACGGAGGCAGCATCCGCACTTCCAGCAAAGCTCGTTACCGCCAGTGGATGACCCACAAGCTGGCTTCGTGGATCGACCAGTTCGGCACTTCGGGATGTGTGGGCTGCGGGCGCTGCATTACCTGGTGCCCGGTGGGAATCGACATCACGGAGGAAGTCCGGGCCATACGGGGGGAGGAGAACACTCATGGAAAACCTTGAGCGCATCATCGCCGAGCATTCTTTTTTCGCTGGTCTCGATAAGGAGTTCATGACGCTGCTGGTGGGCTGCGCCTCCAACGTTCACTTCAAGGCCGGTACCTATATCTTGAAAGAGGGCAGCCAAGCTGACACCTTCTACCTGATTCGTTCCGGCAAGGTGGCGGTGGAAGTCGTCGCGCCCCAACACGACCCGATCATCGTATCAACGCTCGAAGTGGGAGAGGTCCTGGGGTGGTCGTGGCTGCTGCCGCCTTTTCAGTGGAAATTCCACGCCCGCGCGGTCGCCGATGTGCGCGCCCTGTCTCTCGACGGCAAGTGCCTGCGCACCAAGTGCGAAGAGAACCACGACCTCGGATATGAAGTCTTGAAGCGCTTCGGCCAAATCATGGTGGATCGGCTGGAGGCGACTCGTCTCCAGTTGCTCGATGTTTATGCGGTGCGACGATGATTACGCGACGATGGTTGACCTGACGATGTCTGACCCGACGATGACTACCGCTACCACAACTAACCCGATGGCGTCCGAGCCCTACCTTGTACGCGCGGTTGCCAAGGAGACGTACGACACATTCACGCTGACGTTGGAGCCAGAGAGCGCAGCCAACGGAACCTCGTTCCAGCCCGGTCAGTTCAGCATGTTATGGGTATTCGGAGTGGGCGAGTTGCCGATCTCCATCAGCGGCCACCCTGAGCAACACGACAAGTTGGTGTACACCGTGCGCTCGGTGGGCCAGGCAACCCACGCGCTCGTGAGCCAGACCGCGGGCGCAGGCGTCGGCGTGCGCGGTCCCTTCGGGGCGGGCTGGCCCGCGGAGAAGGCCAAGGGACGCGACGTCGTCGTGGTAGCGGGCGGAATTGGGCTGGCGCCGCTCCGTCCCCTGATCTACGAAGTCCTGAACAACCGCGATGCCTACGGGCGTTTAGTAATCCTCTACGGTGCGCGCAGCCCGCGCGATCTGCTTTACCGCAAGGAACTAACTGCCTGGGCCCGCCAGCGCGACACTCAGGTTCTGGTTACCGTCGACTACGGCGGTCTGGCATGGCGCGGCCACGTCGGCGTGGTGACCACGCTTTTCAAGTACGCCCGGCTCCAGCCGTCGCGTTCCACGGCCATGGTCTGCGGGCCTGAGATCATGATGCGTTTTGTCGCCCGCGAACTCGAAGCCCATGGACTCGCCCGCCCGGACATCTATCTCTCCATGGAACGAAACATGAAGTGTGGCATCGGATTCTGCGGACATTGCCAGTACGGACCTCACTTCATTTGCAAGGATGGGCCGATTTTCACCTACGCGCAGCTCCGGCCGCTGCTGGAGAAGCATGAGCTCTAAAACGAAACAGAAGCCCAAAGCGAAGTCCAAGCCGAAGATCGCGGTGTTCAAGTTTGCCTCCTGCGACGGCTGCCAGTTGAGCTTGATCGACGCCGAGGACGAATTGCTGGGTATCGTCGGCGCAGTCGACATCGCCTATTTCCCCGAAGTGTCGCGCGCCATGCTGAAGGGGCCCTACGACATCGGCCTGGTGGAAGGATCGGTCACGACACATGGAGACGCCCAACGCATTCAGGAAGTGCGGCGGCAGTGCAAGACGCTGATTGCCATCGGCGCTTGCGCCACCGCCGGCGGCATCCAGGCGCTGCGGAACTGGAAGGATGTCGATGAGTTCATCCGCGTCGTATACGCCACGCCGCAGTTCATCAGCACCCTCAAGCTCTCCACACCCATCGCCGAGCACGTGCCCGTGGATTTCGAACTGCGCGGCTGCCCCATCAACAAGTACCAGTTGATCGAGCTGATCACCGCCACGCTTATCGGACGGAAGCCCAATGTTCCCGCCTACAGTGTGTGCCTCGAATGCAAGCGCAAGGCCAATGTGTGTATCGCGGTGGCCCGCGGCATCGCCTGCCTCGGCCCCGTGACCCAGACCGGCTGCGGCGCGCTCTGCCCCAGCTATGACCGCGGCTGCTACGGCTGTTACGGACCGATGGAAACGCCCAATACCGATTCCTTGACCAGCCAGTTCCGGGTTCTCGGACGCACCGACGATCAGATCTCTCAAGCGTTCCGCGGATTCAACGCCTGGGCTTGGCAGTTCCGCAAGGCGAGCGAGGAGTGCGAGCGAAAATGACTGGACGCGCCTCAAAAACGATTCATGTGGAAACCCTCGCCCGGGTGGAAGGCGAAGGCTCCCTCTACATCAAGCTGACCGGCGATCGCGTGACCGACGTGAAGTTGAAAATTTACGAGCCGCCCCGCTTCTTTGAAGCCTTGCTCCGAGGCCGGCACTTCTCGGAAGCGCCTGACATTACCGCCCGCATCTGCGGCATCTGTCCGATTGCTTACCAGATGAGCGCGGTTCACGCCATCGAGCGCGCGCTCGGCATTCGCATCGACCCCAGCGTTCGCTTGCTGCGCCGCCTGTTCTACTGCGGCGAATGGATTGAGAGCCACACCCTGCACGTCTATATGCTGCACGCGCCTGACTTTTTAGGGTGCCAGGACGTGATCGCCATGGCCCGCGATCATCGGGAGGTAGTGGAGCGGGCGCTGCGGATGAAGAAGATCGGAAACCGCATTGTCCAGGTGCTCGGCGGGCGAGAGATTCACCCCATCTCGGCCGCGGTAGGTGGCTTCTATAAGGTACCCACGAAATATCAGTTGCGCGAAATGGTGGAGGACCTGGAGTGGGCGCTGGAAGCATCGCTCGAAACTGTCCGCTGGACCGGCACTTTGGAGTTCCCGGATTTCGAGCAGGACTACGAATTCGTNNCAGCACGTCAAACACTCGAACGCCCTGCACTCGGTGATCCGTGGAAGGGGCTCGTATCTGGTGGGACCGTTGGCGCGCTTCAACCTCAACTTCGACAAGCTGCCCGCGGTCGCGCAGCAGGCAGCTTCCGAAGCCAAACTCCGGCCGCCGGTCAAGAATCCGTTCCGCAGCATCTCGGTGCGCGCGGTCGAACTGGTCTTTGCCTGCGCCGAGGCGCTGCGCGTTATCAAGGAGTATGAGCCGCCGGCCCTTCCGCGAGTGGAGGCCCAAAACCGCGCCGCAGTGGGACAGGCCATCACCGAGGCGCCCCGAGGCATCCTCTATCACCGCTACGCTTTCGATGACCACGGTCTAATCATCGCCGCCAAGATCATTCCGCCCACTTCGCAAAATCAGAAGCGCATCGAGGACGATCTGCGGGAGTACGCCGCGCGCTTAGTGGCTTGGCCTGAGGAAGAAGCCACGTGGAAGTGTGAGCAGGCGATTCGCAACTACGACCCGTGCATTTCCTGCGCCACACACTTTCTAAAACTCACGGTGGAGCGAGGCGAGGCCGAGCAACCCTAGGCAGACGGCCTCTGATTCAATACCCATGCGCATCATCTGTTGCGGGAATCCGGAGCGAGGCGACGACGGCGCCGGAGCGCTGGTGGCGGCGCGCCTGCGGGAGCTAGGAGTAGAAGCTGAGACGCGCACCGGAGAAGCCTTGGAACTGCTGGAAGCCTGGAGGGGGGCCGACTCCGTAACCGTGGTGGACGCGGTCGAGACCGGCGCGCCTGCCGGTACGGTGTGGCTATGGGACGGTTGGCAAGCCAGCTTTCCACTTCGCTCGCTTACCTCCACTCACGGGTTGGGTTTAGCGGAGGCCTTCACCCTGGCTCGTGTTCTCGGCCGCCTGCCCGGGCGGCTGCGAGTCTACGGAATCGAAGGACGGCGATTCGAACCCGGAACTGAAGCCTCTCCACAAGTGAAACTGGCGGTGGAGAAAGTCGCCCGCCAACTCGCTGCGGCTGCCGTCTCCCCGACATCTTGATCCGACTGTCTTTCCTGTCTTAAGTTTGTCCTCGCCTTATACTTTCCCCATGTGCGGACGCTATCGCCTCGCCCGGAAGAAAGAGATTCTGGCGGAGACATTTGATGTAGCAGAGAGTGCCGTTGAGTGGAGCCCTCGCTATAACGTCGCTCCCGGACAAGACGTGGTAGTAGTCCGGCAGGATGCGGTCCGGCCCGTCCGGATGTTTTCGCTGGCGCGCTGGGGACTGATCCCGTCCTGGTCGAAAGACGCCAAGGCCGGATACAAGATGATTAACGCCAGGGCGGAGACGGTTGCAGACATGCCCGTATTCCGCGATCCCTTCCGGTCTCACCGCTGCCTGATTCCCGCCGACGGCTTTTATGAATGGTCGAAGCAGGGCAAGCAGAAATCTCCGTTCTGCTTTTCGATGGCCGATGATTCAATCTTCGCCTTCGCTGGGATCTGGGACCGATGGAGAAACCCCAACCAGGAGTCGATGGAAACCTGTTCCATCATCACCACTTCGGCGAACGCAATCCTGTCCGGCATTCACGACCGGATGCCGGTCATCTTGAAGCGCGATAACTATGACCTCTGGCTCGATCCGGGTTTCAACAAGGTCGATGATCTTCTCGACTTGCTCAAGCCATTTCCCGCCGACGCCATGCGCCACTATCGCGTGAGCACGCGCGTCAATTCGGTGAAGAACGACGATCCCGCTTGCGCCGAAGAATATGTCCCGGACAGTCTTTTGTTTTGAGAAGCAAGTTTTAAGAGGCAGGTTTTGCGAGGCAGGTCAGTGGAAATCGTGAGATCGAACGTCGACTTTGCCGATCTTCAATGAACGCACGACATCCGCCTTCACCGAGATCACATTCTCCTGGTTTTGCAGCTTGCCTTCGACTAACAGGAATTTGCCGTAGGTGACCACGCGGCGGTACTGCTCATAGACAGCGGGAGTAACGATTGCGTTGGAGATTCCCGTCTCATCTTCCAGGCTCAAGAACACGAATCCCTTCGCGGTTCCCGGCCTCTGCCGGGCGATCACGCATCCTGCGATCCGAGTCTTTCGTCCGTCTTCGAACTTCTCGAGATCACGCGCACATACGATGCCCATGCGGGATAGCGCATTCCGGTGATAGGCCATGGGATGCGGCCCGGTGGTAACGCCCGTACCGTGGAAGTCAGCCGCCAGGCGCTCTTCGACGGTCATTGGCGCGAGTGGCGATTCGTCGTTCGTAACTCTGTCCGTAACCACGCCCGTAACCACGTCCGTAACTCCGTCCTGCTCCGGTAAGTCCCGCAACAGCGGCCCCGCGGAACGGCCGGCGTATTCCACTTGCCAGAGCGCATCGCGGCGATGGATGTATTCTCCCAGCGAATTCAACGCGCCGATCTTGGCCAGCGTGGTGCGATCGTTCTTGCGCAACTCGGGCACGCGCAACACGAGGTCGTGAATGGAATCGAAAGGGTGACTCTTGCGTGCGTGAACCAAAGCGTCTCCTACTTCTTTTCGCATTCCTCGCGCATAGAGCAATCCGAGCCGGAGCGCGAAGCGTTCGCCCCCGATGCCGCTCTCCGGCTCAAGCGTGCAGAACCAATCGGAGCGCTGCACGTCGATCGGCTTCACTCTCAGTCCATGACGCTGCGCGTCTTTCACCAGCGTCGAAGGATTGTAAAAACCCATGGGCTGGTTGTTCAGCATGGCCGCCGTGAACGCCGCCAAATAGTGGCACTTGAGATAGGCGCTGGCATAGGCAATCAGCGCGAAGCTGGCCGCGTGCGATTCCGGAAATCCATACAACGCGAAGGACGCGATCGACTGAATAATCTGCTCTTGCGCATCGGAGCGAATACCGTTGGCAGTCATTCCCTGGCGCAGCTTGATCTCCAGTTCTCGCATTCGGGCCTGCGAACGGCGCATGCCCATGGCCCGCCGCAGTTCTTCCGCTTCTCCGCCACTGAAGTTGGCGACGATCATCGACATGCGAATCAACTGTTCTTGAAAGAGCGGCACTCCGAGCGTTCGTTTCAACACCGGCTCCAGCAGCGGATGCGCATAGGTGACCAATTCTTTTCCCTGCCGCCGTTTCATATAAGGGTTCATCATCTTGCCTACGATCGGCCCAGGGCGGATGATGGCCACCTGCACCACCAGATCGTAAAAACGCACCGGGCGATTGCGCGGCAACGCCGACATCTGCGCGCGGCTTTCGACCTGGAACATGCCCACGGTGTCGGCCCGTTGCAGCGCGCGGTAGACTTCCGGATCGTCTTGTGGAAGCTGGGCGAGATCGAGCGGCTCTTTGTAATGGCTGGGGACCAGATCGAGGCAATCTTCGAGCACGGCCATCATCCCGAGCCCGAGCAGATCGACCTTGATGATCTTCATGTCGGCGCAGTCTTCCTTGTCCCACTGAATAACGGTGCGCCCCGGCATCGACGCCGGCTCGATGGGAACGACCGCATTGAGTTGGCCAGCGCAAATCACCATGCCGCCGGAGTGTTGCCCGAGGTGGCGGGGAATATCCTGCATGCGCTCGCAAATCTCCAGGTATTTGGCAATGCGGCGATGCTGCGTGTCGAAGCCTGCCGTGCGGAAACTGGCGTCCAAGGTATCGGTTGGGCCCTTCCATTCCCATGCGCCCACCAACTTGGTGAGGCGGCCCAACGTCTCCGCATCGAAGCCGAGCGCCTTGCCCGCTTCGCGCGCGGCAGACCTTCCTCGGTAAGTAATGACATTGGCGGTCATCGCCGCGCCCAGTTCGCCATAGCGCTGGTACACGTACTGAATGGCGCGTTCACGGCGGTCGCCGCTGGGCAGATCGAGATCGATATCCGGCCATTCGCCACGCTCGGCGGAGAGGAACCGTTCGAAGAGCAACTCCATGCCGACCGGATCGATCGCCGTAAGGCCGAGCGCATAACACACCACGCTGTTTGCCGCCGATCCGCGGCCTTGAACGAGAATGCCCTCGCGCCGGCAGAACTGCACGATGTCCCAAACGATCAGGAAATAACCCGGGAGTTCCAGTTGACCGATCAGCGCCAGTTCGCGGCGAGCTTGCTGCCGGGCTTTCTCGAAAAGTTTCGGGTCGAGCTTCGGCAGATACCGTTCGCGCACACCTTCCTCGACGCGCTTCTCCAGAAACGCTTGCATGGTGCCGCCATCGGGCACGGGATAGCTTGGGAAGCGGTATCCCAGATCGCTCATCTTGTAAGTCAGGCGCGAGGAAAGCTTCGTGGTGTTAGTAACTGCCTCCGGAAGATCGCCGAACA
>PKXK01000104.1:2355-47871 GCA_003132325.1 Acidobacteriaceae bacterium | reverse complement strand
ACCGCTGCCTGGTTGCGGTGTTCCTCCGCGCGGTCGAAGTGGCGCTGCAATTCGACATAAACATTTTGCGGGCCGAACAGATTCACGAGTCTCTCGACTTCGCGCCGGGCTTCGTCGAATCCGCCACGTGCGAGGGTTGCCGCCAGTGGGCCTTCGTCGCCACCGGTCAGGCAGATCAAACCCTTGGCGTGTTCTTCGATGTCGGCAAGAGTTGCAGTGCCTTCAGCCTTTATGCCTTCCCGCAACTTATAACGAGTAATCAAGCGGCAGAGATTCTGATATCCCGTGGCTGACTCGACGAGCACAGGAAAACGCACGGGCTCAAGCGGCACACAATGGGGCACCCACTCCGGCGGACGCACCCGCTCCCCGGCATCACGGACGGCGATTTCGGCTCCAATGTGTGCGCGTGTGCCTGCCTTTTCTGCCGTGATGTGAAAACGCGGTGCTCCGTAAAGGCCATTGCGGTCGAGCAGCGCCATCGCGGGCATCTGAAGTTCGGCGCAGTGGGCCATCAGCATTTCCGGCAGAGAAGCACCTTCCAGAAAACTGAAGGCCGAGCGGGCATGGAGTTCCACATACATCGCGTGATCTCAGTCGTAGATTCCGATCAGGTACCAGCAGTTCGAGGCCGGGTCATGAGCTACACGGCAGCATTTCTTATCTTTCTTATCCTGATCCTGCCCGCCAAGGGCCACGTCCCACTCTTCGCGAGACCAATCCGGATAGGTCCACCATGCCCCACTGGCCTTCCACGGGCCCGAGTCTTTCCGCACNNAAGACACGCAGTGCCGATGGGCAAGATCGAGTAACAGAGGCGCGCGTAGTGTTACTCGCGTCGGGCACGAAGGGAATCATTCGGAATGCTTCCGGGCGATAGCTGTCTAACAATTCTGCGGCGCCGACACGGTCCTCCCCGACCAGCTTGCGCAGCCGTGCCAGCAGGATTTCCAATCGTCCGGCCTCGGGTGTTTGCGGCGTGAACAATCCTTGCTGCACGGTCTGGGAACGTGCCGGCTGGGCCACGAGATGCAAGGCAATCACCGCGGCTTCGGGCGGATGCAACTCCAGATCCAGTTGGACCAACTTCAGCAGCGTCGGATGGCTCCATTCCGGCAGCGCGGGGCGCACGATGCGCCGGTGTTCTCTGCGCACATCTCTGCGTATTGGGCCATCCAGTACAAGTCTCGTCTCCACTTGCGCAATCGCCAGAGCGCGTGCCGCGGCGCGACTGACAATCTGCTCGAGCATTCGGCTGATCAAAAACAAAAGTGGCTCGAGCAGATCAACCGGATGCTCGAGCTCCGTGCTTTCGCATAGAACGACATCTGCCGCCGGCTCAACCGGAGTTAGTAAGTGATCGCAGTCGCCGCGCGAAAGAGCTTGCAGCCGACGCCCTACCTCCCCAACCCGTGCGATGAGCGCCTTCTGCGGCAAACCAGCCAACTGGCCAAGCGTCCGAATTCCCCAGGAAACGAATGTCTCCCGCTGTTCCGGTTCGAGTTCGAGCACTCTGAGTGGAAGCGGGGCCAAGACGTCGGCCTCGTAGCCAGTGGGAACGATCGTGATTCCAGGAAAGCCGCGTGTCGCCACCACCGCGGCATAAACATTGCCGGACGTGGCAACGCTGGCTTCAAATCCCGCAGCCTCGGCGGTTCGTCGCAGCGCCGCGGCAATCTGTTTTGCTGTTCCGAAGAGCCGTTCGCAGGCAGCCATGTCCAGGGCGAGCGTGGCACCGGAAACACTATCCGCCGGAGATGCCAACACCTCGATCCTGGGCGAGAACCGCTCCGCACATTGCATCAGGACGCGGAAGGCCGAATCTTCCTGAGCCTTCACTCTTGAGCGCAGTGAAATGCCGTCGAAGGATTTTGCCTGCACACGGCTCATTCCCAACGCAAGCCCGAGCCTGCGTGCTGGGCCGTTCAGCGAGAAGACGGTTTCGAGCGGTGGGTCGCCATCGAGAACGGCTACGGCATGTCCGCGCAATTCAGGATGAACTCGCAGCTCTGCCTGCACCGGAAAATCGCGCACGTGCAGACCGAGATACAACGGTGCAGACATGGCTCATCGCGTCCATAGGGTCGTACTATTCCAGGAGGCTTCGGCGGCGGACACTGGTTTTTTTTTGCAGGGATGAAAAGACTCCAGCGCCCTTCCACGCTTGCGGTCGGCACCGATCTGGTAGCGGAACCCCGTCAAAAGCGGCAAGCCTATCGGCGACTCATTCGCATATTGCCATCGTTCATCCGCTTCCAGGCAACGTAGAACTACAGAAGCGCAACTGCTGGCACAGGCCGCTTGCGTAACGAGTAGAAGAATGGCTTGCGACTTCTCCGCTTGCAGCCGAAAGCGATACCACGACGCCAAGGGCACACGACGCACCTGTTCGGGGCCGACATCGCCCATGTCGATCACGATCGCGCGAAAGCCTCCCGTGTTGAGCAACAGGTCTGTCGCTCGCAGACCTTGGTCCAGACGATCCCAGACCGCTTTCGCCGTCGAATGGCGCCGAGACTTCTGGAATGGCCGGAGCCTGGGATCGGGTGATCTCTCCGTTGCAGCGTTCTTCTTCGGCGTCACGTGTTCTGTGAGCGTTTGACGATCCACATTTTGACGGTTCATCGGGGACCGGGCAGCACGTCTCCCGCGAAGGGATTCGGCACAGCGAGGCGAGTAATCAAACAGAGGAATTTCGGTTTTCTCAGGATTGTCGTTCGGCTGAAACAATTCTTCTACGGCGTGCTCGATGCCGCGCATTTCTGTACGCGGATGCGAACCTCCGCGGCCATACTTCTCGTCTTGCATTGAGCGCGTTCTCACTTCCAGAGGCCGCTTGCCGGTAACGGGCAGACGCGGTACTTCCTCCGAGCCTCCGGCACGCACCCAGAGCAGGCGGCCGAGATCGACTCCCATCGCGGCGGCAGAGAATGGATCCAAGGCATCCGAAACGTCCACGTANNGTGATGCCCGCGAGAACGGAAAGGACGAGGGTGCTTCTGCCGGAACACTCGGGACCTATGATTTCCGTCACGCCGCCGAGCGGCAACCCGCCGCCCAGCATGGTGTCCACCTCGGCGATGCCGGTGGGCAGTAGTTCGGGGGCGCTGCGAGGGGGCACGGAGAGGGCCGCGGGAATCCGCATTGCCAACACGAACTCGATCTGCTCTCGGAGGGCGGCTGCGGATGGCATGGTATATTCGCCTTTTGTTCGCTTTTAAGGCTACCGACTCGCCAGGCGGTTTGTCAACTTACCTCTGTGGACGGGTGAGCGGGCTAGTACCGCGACCCGTCAATATAAGACCTGGCAGTCGATGCGGTTGCGGGGCTGCAAGAGTAGTGCCGCCGTCTCGGCGGCTGTCCGGCGGGCGTTTCACCCGCACGCCGAGGGCGAGACGCCCTCGGGACAGCCGGCGGCGCTACGGTAGCGCAAAAGAAAATCGCTCCAATGCCGGCTTCGGCATTGGAGCGATCAAGGGTTTGCAGCCCACGCTACGGCAAGTAGTAGCGGAAAGAAGTGTAGAACACGTTATCGACTCCGTGGGGTGCAACGAAGGTGCCCGTCGTAGCGCCGGTGCCCGTCCATGCATCTCGGCTCACGTAGGAATACTGCGGGCCGAGCTGCAGTCTTCCCTTGGGGCCGCTATGCAACTTGATCCAGAACCCGAACGTGCCCTCGATCACCCTCTGGGTATTGCCACTGCAGCTAATCGAACCGAATCCGAAACCCGAGTTGGATGAGGGCGCGGTTTCCGCATAGCAGCCCGAATCGGAGAAGGTCGGCCCTCCGTATCCCACCACCTTGCCGGAGAAGGCATCAGTTTGATAGCGGCGTCCTACATAGTCCTCACCGCCATTGAAATACACGTCAAGCCGGGGATAGTGAAATTCAAGTGTGGCCAAACCCTGATAACTGCGCAGGGGTGCCAGCGTTCCATCCGCGTTCACCGTGGCGTCCGGCAGGCCCGACGCGCTGTACCGGCCGATACCGTTCCCATAAAGGGCATGAAGGCCGAATTCCACATGCTTGGCCACAGTGATTCGGCCGTTGCCTCCCACTCCACCGGCATTCTTCGAAGAGTTATAGGCTCCTTGCGCGGTAGTGGCGCAGGTCAAGCCCGGAACCGGTTCCACGCAAGGATAGACGCGGTCGCGGAAGCGGCTGAAGATGCCGAAGACTTCATAGTGGCCGAATCCGGGTTCAACGGCTGCCTTGACAATGATGTCTGGCATCGCGTTGAACGAATAGTTGGCAGTAGCGTTATAGAGTCCGCCGCCAGCGCCCAGACCGCCAAATGCGAAGTTCTGGGCAGCGGCGCTGTTTACCGCGAAGGTGGTCTGCGGATTTTCCAACGAAGCGGCCAGCCAGAAGCGATCGTTGAAGTTCTTGGCCAAGCGGACGCCCCACTGCCGCGCAAAACTGAAACCGACCGAATAGTTCGGGTCAATGGTCATAGGCACAGCTTCGGTTCGGTTGTCGACCCCCTTCTTGGTTTCTGTCGCCAGGGTCCACATNNCGGCCGGAGCCAAAGAATTCAGAAATCGCGTTGGTCCCGCTTCCGGGCATCGAAAGGCTGTTGAAGGGAGTAGCGTCCGCCCCCAACGCGCGATTGCGATACACGGATTCTGCCGCCACGAATCCGCCCGGAGTGATCGTGATCCCCTTAAAGTGGATGGCGGCCGGGCTCCCCATCTCCTTCATGTTCTTCTGGGTTTCCTGCAGAGTCAGCGCGGCGTTCGTGGCGTTCGTCTTTAAGTCCGTGACGTCGCTTTGGAGCACCGTAACGGTTTGCCCTTGCTCCGCCGTTTGAGTGGCGGTCGTGTCTGCTTTTGTCTGCGCTTGTGTGGCCACGGCCTGGCTCTGATCCAGCCGCTGTTCCAGTTGCTGAATCTTTTGCTCGCGGGTTTCGACCAGATCGCTCAACTGCTTGATCTGCTGCTGCTGAGCGTCAAGCGCCGTCTTCATCTCACTCAGCTGCTCTGAAATATTCGGCCCTGATTTCTTGGCCGCCGGTTTTCTCTTGGCGGTCTTTGTGGTTGTTGCGGTGGCCGTATCCTGGGCCTGCGCCGCGATCACGCTCCCTGCGAATGCAATCGACAGCGCCACAGCCATAATTCGTTTCATCGTTCCGTCTCCTGAGGAATAAGCGTTCAAGACTCCGTAACAAAGCAGTGACCACGGCATTTTCAGCGCGTAGTCGTTGTTGGGTGACCTTTGAGCGTAGACTGCCGTCTGTTAAAAGCGGGTTACAGTTTGTTGAATATTCCGTGAATCGAACCGGCAGGCCGCCGCAGCGCAGCGATGGTGGGCAATCGAAGAGGGTAAACAGGAAAGGGCCGGGATTCGATGGACGAAACTTTTGCTAAAGGTGATTTTCAGTATAGCAAGATAGAAAAAGGCGCCGGCGGGATTACCCGGCGCCTCGAGTGCATGTCCCCACTGAAATCCACGTGCAGGCCGGTCCCGCNNCCGTTTTACCCGCGTTGTTCCCCGACCAGGTGTTGCGCGACACGTAAGAGTACTGCGTGCCGTACCGGAAACTGCCTTTGGGCCCGCTGTATAACTTGTACCAGAAGCCGAAGGTGCCCTGGATTACGGCCCGAGTGTCGCCGGTACAACCGCCCAGGCTGCCAGGGGAGAATCCGCCGGAGCCGGGCGCGATTTCCGTGTAACAGCCGCTGTTGTTGAAGCCCGGCGCACCGTAGCCAACGTAGCCAACGGCACTCTTTGCGCCAGGAAGCACGGTAGGATCAGAGGCCCAGGTGCGGGCGGCGTACTCGACTCCGCCGTAACCGTAGATCATAAGCTTCTTGCCTTGCCACTCGAGCGTACCCAAGCCATGCAGGTTCTTGACCAAGCGGATCGTGCCATTGGGATTAATCGAGACATCCGGAAGCCCTGCTGGGGCGTAGCGTCCAATTCCGCTACCACCGAAGCCTTTCACACCGAAAGTGAGGTGCTTCGCAAAGGTCCAGCGCGCGCTTCCGCCTACGCCGCCTCCTTCCTTGGAAGTGTTGTAGGCCAGGAGCGCGAGCTGGCTGGCCGTCGGCGTTGTGCTGCCCGTCGGGTTGCAAGTGGTGCTTGTGGCTGTCCATTGTTCGACGCAAGGAAATACGCGACCGGTAAAGCGATCAACAAGCCCGAAGATCTCGTAGTGGCCAAAGCCGGGATCGAAAGCGATCTTCGCGATGATATCGGGTGCGGGATTAAACGAGTATGTCGCGGAGCTGTTGTAGCTCTTGCCGTCGCCAGCCTCACCCAGCAAGAAGTTATAGTAGGCAGTGCCACCAACAGTTGTGGTGCCAGTTGGGGTAACCACGGTAGTAGCGCCCACTGTAACGTTTGCATTCCCGTGTGTGGTTACTGTGGCTTGCGGATTCTCCAGTGAGATTCCAATCGCAACCTTGTCGTTGAAGGTTTTGGTTAAGCGAATGCCATACTGCCGTGCGAAATCGAAGCCGACGTTATACGAAGGGTCGATCGTCTTGGGTCGAACGTCATTAGTTTTGCCCATGTCGTCATCAATGGAGATCCCCTTCGCAACCTCGGTCACCAGACTCCACGTCTGGCCTCCGAGAAAGCTCCAGCCGTTATCGAACTTGACTTGCGCCCACGCTTGGCGGAGACGGAGAGTGTAGGCGTTGGTTTGAGTCGAGGTCGAGGTAACGCCGGCAGAGAGGAAGTCGGCGGAGAGGTAGCTGGAAAGTTGTGCGTTCCCTATCTTCCCACTGGCAAAGACGGTGGCCTTAGACTGGCGGCCTGAACCGAAAAACTCCGACACTTGGCTCTGGGAAGCGCCCGGCATGGTCAGGTTGTTAAAGGGAGTGGGCAGGTCGGCTCCCAGCGCTCGGGAGCGCCGGACAAACGCCGCTTCAGCGTATCCGCCTGGGGTAATGTTGATGCCTCGGAAGCGGATCGTAATCGCGCTCTCCATCTGCTTGTTGAGCACCGGTAGGTTTTCCTGCGACTCTTTTTGATGCTCCTGGAACGCTACGGCCGTTTTATCCACACTGGTTTTGAGGTCGGCGACATCGTTCTTCAGTGTGCCTACCGATTGCTGCTGTTCGGTCGTCTGAAGCTGCGCTGCGGCGGCCTTTGCAGCCGCATCGGCGGCGGTGGCTTGAGCTTGCTGCACCGCCTGATCTCGACGGCGCAGCTCTTCTTGCAATGCCTGAATCTGCTGCTGCGCCGCGGACAGCCCGTCTTTCAGCTCTTGAATGTCAGCGGCGGTGACCGCCGGCTGCGCCGGCATCGCGGCTTTGGCTGCGTGCTTTTTCTTTGGCGCCGCCGACTGGGTTGAGTTCACATCGGAAGTCGATTGGGTACCGGTGGATTGGGCATAAGCCAAGCCGGTGACGAGCAAGAGAATTGCTGCCGCATAACGGGGGTAATACATTGCATCCTCCTGAGATTATTTACGGGAAACAAGAAAGGTCGCGAAGACTGGCGATTGGGCCGACGCCGTTGAAACCTCGGCCATCCATCCGATCTTCCAGTGCGGGGAGGAGCTTCCGGCGAGGCGATTAGGGCTAATGGTGCCCCGGATGTGCCTAGATTGCCGGTCGGCATCAAGCTCACTTCCTAGCTCACTCCAAAAGATGAGCATAGGTCGTGCACAGGCAACCTCACCGTGATGTTGGTCACACTTCCAAGTAGCGATTGGCTGCGTCCCTTGTGAGTTTTAGCAGCACCGCTTGTGAGCTTTAGCAGTACCCCTTGTGAGGTCTAACAGCAACCCATCTTCACTTCGCCGGCAGCGGTGAGCGGAGGACCGAAAGCCTCCTGCGGCGCGGGAGCGCCATTCAGGGTCTTGATCCAACGTCGCACCGCATCGAATACAACCAGAACTACGCCCACGATAAAGATCGTCATCAGGACGGAATCCAGGTAGCCGGTGAATACCTGACCGGGCTTGGAGGTCAATGGCCAGAAAATGGTCTTGATCCCCAGCACTCCCGCCGTAACCGTAGTCACGCCCACGAAGACCATAGGAACTCCCGTAATCCAGGCATATCGCAGTTTGCCCATATTGATAAGGAAGGTCGTGGTGACGGCCAGGGCGATGGTCGCCAGCAATTGGTTCCCGGTTCCGAACAACGGCCATATCGTGGAAATATTTCCGGTGTAGATCAGGTATCCCCATCCCAGCACCACCACGGAACTGGTGATCAGATTTCCGGGCCACCAGGCATTGTTGCCGAAGGGCTTGTGGATTTTGCCCATGAGTTCCTGGAGGACGTAGCGGGCCACGCGAGTTCCCGTATCCACCGTAGTCAGGATGAAAAGGGCTTCAAACATGATGGCGTAGTGGTACCAGTACCCCATTAGACGAGCCATGCCGGGCAGGCCCTTGAAGATTTGCGCCATGCCGACCGCCAGCGAGACCGCGCCTCCTGTCCGTCCCGCCAGTTTTTCGCCGACTTCGCGGGAGAACATATCCAGATTCACCGTGCTCAAGCCCAGGTGGCTGAAGACCGCGGGCGCGGTGTTGATGGCAAAGTAGTCGCCCGGATACATGGAGCAGGCCGCAATCAGAGCCAGTACGCCTACCAGCGATTCGGCAACCATGGCGCCATATCCGATGAAGCGAGCATCACTTTCCTTATCCAGCATCTTGGGCGTGGTGCCGGAGGCGACCAGCGAGTGAAAGCCCGAGATCGCGCCGCAGGCAATGGTCACGAAGAGAAATGGGAACAGGCTTCCTTTGATGATCGGGCCGCCACCGTGAACAAACTGCGTGAAGTTCGGAAATTGGATGTTGGGATGAACGATGAAGACGCCGACGATCAGGACGGCAATCGTGCCCAGCTTGACGTAAGTCGAGAGATAGTCGCGCGGTTCCAGTACCAGCCAGACCGGAAGCACCGAGGCCACCAGTCCGTAAATGGCCATGAGGATCGTGATCTGATGCGGCGTGAAAGTGAGCGCCGATGCCAATCCACTCTGCGCCACCCAGTGCCCGGCGACCACGCTGCCGATCAAAAGGACGACGCCAAAGATACTGGGGCCGGTGACCGTGATCTTTCCGGCATGGCTCTTGAACATCCACAATCCCATGATGACGGCGATGGGGATGGTCATGCCGATGGTGAAGACNNACCAGCACGGTGAAGTCCTGTACACATCCGGCCAGGACGGCGCCGACGAGCAGCCACAGGAAGCCCGGCGCAAACCCGAACTGCGCCGCCAGAGTCGGCCCCACCAGCGGCCCTGCTCCGGCGATGGCTGCGAAGTGATGTCCGAAGAGTACCCAGCGCGGTGAAGCAACATAGTTATGTCCGTCCGCGTAAGTATGGCTCGGAGTGATGCGGCGATCGTCGAGCGCCAGAGCCTTCGCGGCAATGAACGCACTGTAGTAACGGTAGGCAATGGCATACACGCATAACGCACCCAGCAAAACCGGGAAGGTGTTCATGTCTCGCTCCTTATCAAGGATCTGGTGGCCGACCCTGCTAACCCAATCGCACGCATCCTACACCCATCGCGGAAACCTGCACAACGACTTCTTTTGCGTGACTTCTTTTGCGTACAATACGCGCTACAATGTCCGGCATATTCCGGCAAAGGACCGGCAAGTCCAACTGTCATCCGACGGTGCCCGGCTTTCGTCGCGCGGAATGTCGCTGCCGAACCGAAAGGATCGCGTATGCCCACACCACAAGAGAAGCAAGCGGCAACTCAAGAACAACCCCTTGTCCGCTTTGGGCTGGGGCTCGCCAACTGGAGTGAGCGGTGGTTTCCAGATCCGCTGATTTTTGCGCTGCTGGGAATTGTGGTGGTCTTTGTCGTGGGTCTGTTGCTTCGCCAGAGCCCAGCCAAACTCGCCATCCAGGGGGGAAAGAACTTCTGGTCCCTGGTCCCTTTCACCATGCAGATGGTGATGATCATCGTTGGTGGATATGTCGTCGCCTCGACTCCCATCGTGTATCGCGCCATCCGAGCCTTAGCCGGGATCCCAAAGACACCGCGGCAGGCGGTCGCCCTGGTGGCGTTGTTCTCCATGCTGACCTCGCTGATCTCCTGGGGCTTGAGCCTGATTTTCAGCGGACTTTTCGTTCGCGAACTGGCGCATCGCGTCAAGGGACTGGACTACCGCGCTGCGGGCGCGGCGGCGTATCTGGGGCTGGGAGCCGTCTGGGCGATGGGGCTGTCTTCTTCCGCCGCCATGCTGATGGCAACGAAGTCGGCGATGCCGCCGTCATTGTTCAACATTAGCGGTCTGATCCCGCTCACTCAAACTCTCTTCCTGTGGCAAAGCATCGCTACGACGGTCGTCCTGATCGCGCTATCGGTGCTGATCGCCTACTTGTCCACGCCTTCGCCGGAGAATGCCCGAACCGCCGAATGCTACGGCATCCAATACGCGCCGATTCGCTCCAGTCTCGAGGCCAAGACAAAACCCGGCGAATGGCTGGAATACAGTCCGCTGCTGACAATTTTGGTGGCCGCGCTGTTGTGCTGGTATCTGATCGACGTCTTCCGCACCTCGCCGCAAGGCGCACTGGCCGCGCTTGACCTTAATACTTACAACCTCATGTTCATCACGGTTGGGCTCTTATTGCACTGGCGTCCGAAGCGCTTTATGCGTGCCGTAGCCGAGTGCATTCCCGCCACCGGCGGCGTGCTGATCCAGTTCCCGTTTTACGCGGTGATCTTCGGGATGATCATCGGAACCGGGATTGCCGATGCGCTGGCAAAACTATTCGCCTCCGTCAGCACGCATAACACCTATCCCTTGCTGGTGGCGATGTATTCGGCGGTGCTCGGCGTTTTCATTCCCTCCGGCGGCAGCAAGTGGGTCATCGAAGCGCCGTACGTGTTGCAGGCCGCGAACCTGCACCAGGTGCATCTGGGCTGGGTGGTGCAGATCTACAACGCGTCGGAAGCGCTGCCCAATCTGATCAATCCCTTCTGGATGCTTCCGCTGCTGGGCATCTTGAAATTGAAGGCCAGGGACATTGTGGGATATGGCGTACTGCAGTTGATGGTTCACATACCGGTCGTGTTCTTTTTGTGCTGGTTGTTTGCTCGCTATATTCCGTATGTGCCGCCCATTAAATAGCGAGCTGAGAGCGTACTATATGCGGGAGCCGATTCGAAAACATAAGGCTGCCGTTGCGCCGGTGTTTGTGATCACAGCCAAGTGTGATCTACGCCACAAGGAAGCGGCTCGCAGGTGTGTTACGTCTAGCAACCTGTGGCTGCCCGCGGCACGCCCACTCAGAGCATCAGAACGTGTTTCATCAATCGTGACTTGGCGTAATCCAGACGGCCCCTTGAGTCTTTAGCAATACGCTTTGAAAATTTCTTACCGACGAGGTGGATGATGAAGCAATTGACTCTGTTGGCAGTGGTTCTAGTTCTTTTGGTTATCCCGGGACTCGCTCAACCACCGATCACTATCGGATTCACCGTCTCCAAGACCGGCGCCTTGAACGTCGATTCCGTGGAACAGTCCCGCGGGTTTGAACTGTGGCGCGACCAGGTCAACGCTGCCGGCGGCATCAAGGCCGGCGGCAAGAGCTACAAAGTACAGTTCGCCAACTACGACGACGAATCCAACTCCAAGCGCGTGCAGCAGTTCTACAGCCGCATGATTCTCGAGGACAAAGCCGACTTTTTGTTTAGTCCCTATTCGTCCCCGCTGACCGCCACCGCCGCCGTAGTGACCGAGCAGTATGGCAAGATCATGCTCACCACCGGTGCGGCCGAGCCCAAGACCTATACCCTGGGAAACCACAACTTGTTTCAGATGTTCGCGCCCGCTCCCGAATATCTGAAGGTTGCCCTCGACGCCCTGAAGACCAAGGACCCAAAGGCCACGGTCGCCTTCGTCTATGAGGATTCGTCGTTCTCGGTCGCGGTGGTGACCCCGGCCAAGGCCTATGCGCAGCAGCTCGGGTTCAACGTGGTGTTCACCGAGGCCTATGCTCCCAATACCACCGATTTCAGCGCCATCATCGACAAGGTGATTGCGTCCAAAGCAACCGTGCTTCTAGGCGGCGGCCACTATGCCGACGGTTCGACGCTGGCCCGGCAGCTCTACGGCCACAAAGTTCCTCTGAAGATGCTGGCGCTGCTGGTGGCGCCGGATAGTCCGCAGTGGACCGAACTGGGCGATGCGGCGCTGGGCGTCATGGTGCCGTCGCAGTGGGAACCGCAGTCGGCGTTTAAGGCGCAGTACGGGCCCAGCGGCCCCGATTTCGCCAAGGCATATACCGCGAAATACAATACTCCGCCTAGCTACGAGTCCGCCGGCGGCTACGCGTGCGGGCTGATCCTGGAGCGCGCCGTCGAACAGGCGGGCGGGCTTGACTCGGCCAAGGTTGCGAACGCGCTGAATGCAACCGATGTCACGACCTTTTACGGACGGACCAAATTCTCGACCGCCGCGAACGATCACGGCTTGCAGGTGGGCCATTCCATGGTTCTGGCGCAATGGCAGAAGGACAAGTCCGGCAAACCGGTAAAAGAAGTTGTGTGGCCTCTGGC
This sequence comes from Acidobacteriaceae bacterium, assembly GCA_003132325.1. Classification (GTDB taxonomy): domain Bacteria; phylum Acidobacteriota; class Terriglobia; order Terriglobales; family Acidobacteriaceae; genus Acidiflorens. The sequence goes on along the minus strand of PKXK01000104.1, from coordinate 35,378 downwards.
CGGTAAGAGCGCCAACTTCGTGTACCCGATCCACTGAAGAAGATCGGGTCATCGGGCGATCGGGTGATCGAAAAACCTAAAAGCCTTTGACTTCAGATCACCCGATGACCCGATGACCCGATCGCCAGATGACCCGATTGTCATAGCGAGCAGCGGTCATGCGGGAGTCAAAAGCTGTGAACGGGAGGAAGACACATGTCGGGCGTTTTAGCTTCCATGATCGACGGCCTGCTCGTCGGCGCAGTCTACGGGCTCGCGGCCATGGGTTTGAGTCTGATTTGGGGAGTGATGGACGTCATCAATCTTACCCACGGCGCCATGATCGCGCTGGGCATGTTCTCGATGTATCTGCTGTTCGCCGCCACCCACATCAACGCTTATGTGCTGTTGCTGCCCACGATCGGCGCCGGCTTGGTCATTGGACTTGTCGTCTACTGGATGGCGGTGCACTGGGTGGTGGGCCGCTCCATGTTGATGAGCCTGCTCTCCACCTTTGCCGTAAACATGATGGTCATCGGCATCGGCACGGCGGTGTGGAGCACCAGTCCCTACAACGTCAACTTCGTCCTGCCCGGCATCACCATCGGAGCCTACACTTTCACCGGGAACCACATGGCTGCCGCCATCTCCGCGGTGGTCATTGCCCTGGCGCTGCAATTCTTCCTCTATCGCACACGCACGGGCAAAGCCATTCGCGCCGTCGCCGATAACCGCGAAGCCGCCGAGTTGATGGGCATTTCCTCGACGGCGGTGCTGAGTATCGCTTTCGCCATCGGCATCGCGCTGGCGTGCACCTCCGGGGCGCTGGTTTCCACCCTGTTTCCCTTCACCATTCTTTCCGGCTCGGTGTACCAGTTGAAAAGTTTCGTGGTAACCATTCTGGCGGGACTGGGCAAGCCGTTTGGAGCTTTGGTCGCCGGAGTGCTCCTGGGCCTGCTGGAGGGAGTGGTCACGCCGTTCATCGCCGTCAGTTGGATCCCGCTGATCGAGTTCGCGTTGTTTGTGGTGGTGCTGGTCGCGTTCCCGCAAGGCATCTTCGGTAAGAGGGCGTCGGCATGATGATCCTGCGCCGGCCCTTCTTCTGGATCATTCTGCTCATCGCCGCCGGCTTCATCTACGCGCCGCTGCACGGCAACAACGTGTCCTTGCGGGAAGATCTTATCCTCATCGCCATTGCTATCATCCTGGCCAGCAACCTGAACCTGATGATCGGCTACACCGGCTACGTAAACTTCGGCCACATCGTTTTTTACGGGCTGGGCGGTTACGTGGGACTTTACCTGACGACAGTGCGCGGCTGGAACCTGGTTCTGTCGGCGCTGGTGGCCGGTGTGGTGGTCAGTCTCTGCGCGTTCTTGTTCGGATTGGCGGTTCTGCGCTTGCGTGGAGCCTATTTTGCGCTGGCCACCATTGGCATTCTCGAGGCCGTGCAGGCGTTCGTCTCCAATTTCGATCCCTGGGGCAGATCGACCGGCATGTACCTTTCGTTCGAATCCTACCAGCCGCTGGGCGGCGCTATGCGCGCGCTCTGGATCACCTACTTCCTGATCATTGCGGTCATGGCTCTCTCCATGATCCTGAGCTTGGCCATCAAGAATTCCAAGTTCGGACTGGGGCTGTTCGCCATCCGCGAGGACGAAGATGCCGCCGTGGTGCTGGGCGTCAACGCCACCGTGTACAAGGCGATCGTCTACAGCGTGTCCGCGTTTCTGCCGGCGATCGCCGGCGCGCTGATGTTTTTCAAAAATGGCATGATCGATCCCTCGATCGCCTTCGAGTACATGCTGTCGCTCGAAGGCATCGTCATGCTGATGCTTGGCGGCCAGGGCTCCGTCATCGGCGCGGCACTGGGCGCAACCCTTTACGAGAAACTTCGCTCCTACCTGCTGACTTCTCCCGCTCTTTCCAACTTTCACCTGGTGATCTCGGGAGGCCTGCTGCTCCTGGTGGTCCTGTTCGCGCCGGGAGGCCTGATCGGCTGGCTCTATCGCTTGATGCCGCGCGCGCGCAAGGTGATCGAATGAACGCCATCCTGGAAGTGCGCGGCGTCACGAAGCGTTTCGGCGGCCTGGTAGCGGTTTCCGACGTCAGTTTCAGCATCGCCGAGGGCGAGATCGTGGGCCTGATCGGTCCCAACGGCGCCGGGAAGACAACCTTGTTCAATGTCGTGAATGGGGTCTACAAGGCCAACGAGGGAACCATCACCTTTACCGGAAAAGATATTACCCGCTGTTCGCCGGACAAGGTGGTCCACCTCGGCCTGGCGCGGACGCACCAGGTCGTGAAGCCTTTGAACGACCTGACGGTGCTCGACAATGTCACGGTGGGTGCGTGCTTCGGCCGTGAATATCTCGATTTGGCTGCCGCGCACAAGGTAGCTTCCGAAGTGCTGCAGCAGGTTGGATTGGGAGACCGCGCCGGCCTGATGGCGCGCTCGCTGACCATCGCCGGCAAGAAGCGTCTGGAAGTCGCCAGGGCGCTGGCGGCAAAACCAAAACTTTTGTTGCTGGACGAAGTGCTGGCGGGCCTGAATCCCACCGAAGTTGCGCTCATGATCGAACTGGTTCGCAAGATCTGCGACAGCGGGGTCTCAGTGCTGATGATCGAACACCTGATGCAGGCGATCATGAGTCTTTCCGATCGCATCGTGGTGCTGAATCTTGGCCGCAAGCTGGCCGAAGGCCGGCCCGATGAGGTGGTGCACAATTCGGAAGTCGTGGAAGCCTACCTGGGCTTCCCCGATAAGGTTCACGAATGGAGCAGGGTTGACAAATTGACGAGGAGAAAATGATGGACCCGGTCCTTCAACTGGAGAACGTCGAGTCGGGATACGGGGAAGTACAGGTCCTGTGGGGCATCTCGCTCGAGGTTGCGCGCGAGAATTTTACCGCGATCATCGGAACCAATGGCGCCGGCAAAACCACCACCCTGCGCACCATCATGGGCAGTGTGCGCGCCTGGAAAGGCCGCGTGCTGTTCCATGGAGAAGACGTGACCCGGCTCTCGCCTCATGCCAAGGCCAATCGCGGCCTGGTGCTGGTGCCCGAGGGCCGGCAGCTTTTCCCGGACATGTCGGTGGAAGAGAACCTGGAGATGGGCGGGTACTCGAGACGGGCACGCAAGCGGGAAAAACAGAATCTGGAACGCGTTTACGAACTGTTCCCGCGCCTGAAAGAACGGCGCAAGCAGAAGTCTTCCACTCTCTCCGGCGGCGAGCAGCAGATGCTGGCCCTGGGCCGCGGCTTGATGCAGGAGCCGGAGGTGTTGATGATCGACGAGCTCTCGCTCGGGCTGGCGCCGGTGCTGGCGCAGCAACTCTTCCTGACCTTGGGCAAACTGCGGAGAGAGGGACTCACCATCGTTCTGGTGGAACAAAATGTGCACCTCGCTCTGGCCATCAGCGATTACACGTACGTGTTTGCCGAAGGTCGAATCAACATCCGCGGCGATTCGGACGAGGTGGCGAGAATGGATGAGGTGCGGCGAGCGTACCTCGGACTTTAGCTCGAGCGGACTGACTCAAATCGCATCTTGGCCCGGGCCGAGCTGCTTTCACACCTTCCAACTCACACCTTCCAGCTGACGCCTTCCAACGATGAAACCGGCCACGATTCGAATAGGATTCTGGGGTTCCCTTCTGGCGATTGTCAGTTCCATCCCGTAATATCTAAAGACATGTTTGACCAAGAGCGAGGACTATGACCCCCATCGCACAGAACAAACAGGAAAATCCCGCACTTCACTTCCCCGCCCTGCAACCGCCTCGCCGCTATCTGTTCGGACCGGGACCCAGCATGGTTCACCCACGGGTCTACGAGGCGCTAGCGAAGCCGATTGTCGGGCACCTCGACCCCTACTTCATCCAGGTAATGGGAGACGTCCAGCAATTGCTGAAGCCCGCCTTCGGCACCAGCGACGGCGTCACGCTGGTAGTTTCCGGCACCGGCAGCGCGGGCATGGAAGCTGCCGTTGCCAATTTCGTAGAGCCTGGAACCAAGCTCGCCGTGTTTGCCAATGGATACTTCTCCGATCGGCTAACGGAGATGGCGAGGCGCCACGGCGCAAACGTCGTTCGCTTGGAGAAGCTTTGGGGTGAAACCTATACAGAAGATGAAGCGAGAGAGTTCATCGGTCGCGAAAAGCCCAAGGTTGTCGCTTATGTTCACGCCGAGACCTCAACCGGAGCCTTGCAATCGGGCCAAGCCATCTGCGCTGCCGCCCACGATGCGGGCGCTCTGGTGATCGCGGATTGCGTGACCTCGCTCGGCGGAGTGCCGGTGCAGTTCGATCAAACCGGCATCGATGTTTCCTATAGTTGCACCCAAAAAGGATTGAGTTGCCCACCGGGGTTATCTCCCATGGCCATGTCGCCCAGAGCCCTGGACTGGCTGCGCGCACGCACTTCTCCGGTACGCAGCTGGTATTTTGACCTCAAGCTCATTCACGACTACGCCGCGGTATCGCACCGCTACCATCACACGGCGCCGATTTCCATGTTCTACGCCCTGCGTGAGGCGCTCTTGGTCATCGCCGAGGAAGGAATCGAGAAGCGCTGGGAGCGGCATCGCCATTGCCATAAGCTTTTTGTCCAGGGCATAGAAGCGATGGGTCTACGCATGCACGTTCCTGAAGAGCATCGCATTGCGACGCTCAATACTGTGTGCGTCCCCGAAGGGGTTGACGAAGCGAAAGTGCGCAAACGCCTGTTGGACGAGCCGGGCATTGAGATCGCCGGCGGCTTCGGTCCGCTCGCCGGCAAAGTTTTCCGCATCGGCGTGATGGGCCCGCTAGCAACCGAAGATAACGTGCAGTTCTTTCTGAAAGAATTCAAAAAGATGCTGAGCTGATCGGGTCATCGGACCATCGGGCCATCGGGTCATCGAAGTTCAAAGGCCTTTGACTTTGGACCCGATGGACCGTCTTAGGCGGCGGAATCGCCCCCGCCCTTGGATTGAAACAGCGCCGCCACCGAGGGCTTCATGACCTTACCCATCGCATTGCGCGGAAGCGCATCCAGCACCAGAAGCCGGGACGGCACTTTGTGAGCCGCGAGCAACTCCTTGGCCCAGGTGCGCAGCGACGGCAGATCGAGGACATCGCCGTCATTCAGCGCTTCTTTCAGCCCTTCTTTCAGAACCACGGCCGCAGCAACGCGCTCGCCCCACTCCGGATCGGGCACGCCGACCACGGCACAGTCTGCCACTGCGGGATGTTCGCGCAGCGCATCCTCAATCTCCAGCGCGGATACCTTGTGTCCACCCGTTTTGAGAATGTCGATGTTCGTCCGGCCAAAAATGCGATAGACACCGTTTTCATTTTCCATGACCGCAGTATCGCCCGTGCGAAACCAGCCATCGTGGAAGGCGGCGCGGGTTGCCTCCGGCTGGCCCCAGTATTCTAAAAACACGCTTGGACCACGGACTTCGATCTCGCCCAGAGTGCCCGGTGCAACCGCCTCGCCGTCTTCTCCGGCAAGCTGGACTTCGACGCTCGGCAGCGGGGTCCCGACGCTGCCCGGCACGCGCTCGCCCCGTAACGGGTTCGACAGTGCCATGCCAATTTCCGTCATGCCGTAACGCTCCAGCAGAGTGTGGCCGCTGATTTCCTTCCAGCGTTTCAGCGTGCTCACCGGCAGTGCTGCCGAACCGGAGACCATCAAGCGCAATCTGGCGCACGCTTGGCTGAGGCACGCGCGGCGCTCCGGCGAAGCCTTGTCCCAGGCGGCGATGAGCTTCACGTAAACCGTCGGCACCGCCATGAACAGAGTTACGCTGCCGCCGGCGATGCAATCCCAAACCGCATTCGCGTCGAAGCGCGGCAGCATCTGGCAGGTCGCGCCCGACCACAACGCACAGGAGGCCACGTTGATGATTCCGTGCACGTGGTGAAGCGGCAAACCCAGCACAATGCTATCGTCGGCCGACCACTCCCAAGCCTCTACCAGGCTCATGATTTGCGCCGCAATATTGGCATGGGTTGTGACCACGCCCTTCGGCCGGCTCGTCGTGCCGCTGGTGTAGAGAATCATGGCGCGGCGCTCGCTATTGATATTGATGATATTGACGTCCGCCAATTCTGCGGCCTGGAACGTGGGAAGCTGCTCATAGAACAATGCGCGGATACCGCGGGCGGCAGCGATGGGCGCCAGAACCGGGGCGGCTTGAGCATCCAACACCAAGGCCGACGCCCCGGTGTCGTCGATAAAATATTGCAACTCAGGCCCGGTGGAGTTGAGCGGCAACGGGACGGCAACGCCACCGGCTCGCCAGATACCCCACTGCACCGCAACCCACGGAAATCCCGGAGTCACCAGAAACGCCACGCGCTCCTCGTGGAGGTCAAGGCGGCCGGCGAGCAAGGCCGCCGCCACGCGCGACGAAGCATCCAGCAAATCGTTGTAGGTGAACGTCCCCTGCGCCTCGACGACCGCTGTCCGTCTGCCATGCCCGCCGGCTCGAGCAATTATCGGAAGTTGACTGCTGCGGCCGATCACACGCCAGACTTTACGTCGTCTTCGATGCAATGTCCAATCGGTGCGGCGGGCTCTCGGGCCAGTTTCAGTGAGGAAGCACGTAGTTCAACGCGACCTCGCGAAACGCGGCCAACTGTTTCGTCCGGGTAGCCTCGTCCCAGCCCAGTTCCGCAGCCATCAAGTCCGCGACGGCGGGAGCCATGGCGAGGGCTGCGCGCGCATTCAAGAACAGCGCGCGTGTGCGCCGGGCGAGCGTGTCTTCCACGGTGCGCGCCATTTCGTGCCGTGCCGCCCAGACCACTTCGGCCTTCACGTAGGGCAACGCCGCATGCAGCGGTTCGCTGAGTCCAGGATTAGCCTCGATCAGCTTGCGAATCTCGTACGCGTCCGAACCATAGACGGCCAGCGAGCCGAATTGTGTCGCGGCATCGTGAAAGCCGTGGATGTGCAGGGACTGGGTCGTGCATGGCTTGTCCGGCAACTGCGCGAGCGTTGCCGCCTGATCGACGCAATCCTCGGCCATGTGCCGGTAGGTCGTCCATTTCCCGCCGCAGACGGTGACCAGCCCGGAGCGGTCGATGTGGATTACGTGATCGCGCGACAGCGCCGCCGACCGGACAACGCCGCTGGCGGCGCCCGTGCTGCGTGTCAATGTCCGTGCCAATGTTCGTACCAGCGGCCGGATGCCGGCGAACACGCTCAACACATCGTCGCGCGTAGGTGCTTTGTTCAGGTATTGCCCGGCGGTCGCGAGAATAAACTCGATTTCCTCGTCCATGGCGACCGGCTCCAGCGTTGCCGCCGCAATCGGCGTGTCCGTGGTTCCCACCAGTGTGTGGCCGTGCCACGGAATTGCAAATAACACGCGGCCATCGCTGGTGTGCGGAACCATGACCGCGCTTTCACCCCGCAGAAAGCTCGCGTCGAAGACCAAATGAATGCCTTGGCTGGGCGCGATCAGCGGAGTGGCGTCGGGCTCCACCTGGAGCCGAAGCAGATCGCTGAAAGCGCCGGTGGCGTTGACCACAACTTTGGCGGCGGCGCGAAACTCGTTGCCGGTTTCTACATCGCGTGCGCTGACACCATCGACAAATCCCTGAGCGTCCTTCGTCAGCCCTGTGACTTCGACATAGTTCAGTAACGTGGCGCCCTGCTCGAAAGCCGTGGCCACCATGTGGATGAGCAGGCGCGCGTCGTCGAATTGTCCATCGTAGTAGACGGCGCCGCCGCGCAGGCCTTCGGTTTTGAGGGTGTGTAAATGTTCGAGCGTCTCTTCCCTCGAAAGAATGCGCGAGGCGCCAAACCCGTATTTGCCGGCCAGCAATTCATAGAGCTTCAGGCCGAGACCATAGAATGGAGCTTCCCACCAATCGTAGTTCGGCACCACGAACGCACGATCGTGCACGATGTGGGGCGCGTTTTGCAGAAGCAACCCACGCTCCTTGAGCGCTTCCATGACCAGCCCAATATTGCCCTGCTCCAGGTAGCGCACGCCGCCGTGGGCCAGCTTGGTACTGCGACTGGAGGTGCCTTTGCCGAAGTCGCTCTGCTCCAGCAGCAGCACATCGTAGCCGCGCGCCGCCGCGTCGATCGCAACCCCTACGCCGGTCGCGCCCCCGCCAACGACAAGCATGTCCCATGTTTTGGGATGGGATTCGACGCGACGCCACATGTCGGTTCTATTCATAGCTGCACTTGTTGAACGGCAAATAACGAGAATTAGAGGGGATTAGCTCCTCTCGCGTAGGTGGCCGCACTCTTCGGTAACACGGTACGGATTCTCTTGTAACTCCCAGATAGCACAAAGGTGCCTTGTCGCAGATACGGGTTCGTGGCATCTTACATTATAGATGTGGGGTTTGCGCCCCCGGCAAACCGGGAACGTGGGGTTCCGATGAAGAGTCTGGGCAGCGTTATCCGGTCTGTGCAAGCCTTCGGCCGCGAACTTTCCGGCAGACCAAATGGAGCCGAGGCGAAGCGCATCCCCGCAATTGGCGTCGCCTTGGGCGGAGGCTTTGCTCGCGGCATCGCGCACATTGGGGTTCTTAAAGTCCTCGAAGAAGAAGGCATCCCAGTTCGCATGATTGCGGGCACCAGTGTGGGCGCAATCATGGGCGCAGGATATTGCAGCGGACTCACCATCGCGGAACTGGAAGAACTCGCCCACAAAGTTCGCTTCACTACCTTCGCGCGCTGGACGCTCTCGCGCTACGGCTTTGCCTCGAACGACCGCATGGTTTCGTTTCTGAAACAAACTTTGAAGGTGCAGAGCTTTGAAGAGTTGCGTATTCCTCTCGGTGTTACGGCCACTGATTTCAATACCGGCAAAGGAGTCGTCTTTACCTCCGGCCCGATCATCGAGCCGGTGCGGGCGAGTTGCGCTTATCCGGGGATGTTTCTGCCGGTTGAGATTCGGGGCAGCTGGCTGGTGGATGGCATGCTCTCCTATCCCGTGCCGACGGTTCCGCTGCGCGAAATGGGCGCGGAACGCGTGCTGGCCGTGCACCTGAAAGGGCAGTGGTCGAAGACGAGCGCGCCCCGGCATTACTTTGACGTGATCGGGCAGTCGTTCGCCATCGCGCAGGAGATGATGAGTTCCACGTGGAGAAGCGCCTCCGACGTCGTGATCGAGCCCGACGTTGCCGGTTTTGACTATGACGACTTCAAACGCGCGGACGAATTGATCCACGTGGGCGAACTGGCGATGCGCCGCGCGCTGCCGGAAGTGCGCAATTGGCTGGCGGCTCCCGCGGAAGCGCCCGCCCCTCTGCAAGCGCCTGCTCTGGTCGCGAGACCAACACCCATGCCAGCGGACTGAAACCGCGAAGCGACAGGGTTGCCAAAAGCGAAGTGGGGCGTGGATTCTCTCCGGCAGCGCACGCATGGAAGGTCCGCACTGCATCGCTCGGACGCCAGGCACGCGGGGCTGAGTTCAGTCCAGGGTCCGCCCGAACCAAACTCCCGGGGGACCCCAAGAGACACCTATTGACCTGTGGCCATTTAGACGTTTAGACTCAAACCAATCCTCGCATTCGGGAGTGATCGGAGTCTATGTCGCGGTCAAGACTTGGATCTGCGGTGTTCTGCTTGCTGGCGATCGTATTGCCGACGCAAGTAATGTTGGCACAAGAGGTGCCGTCGGCCATGCTGTATACCCATGGCTCGGCTTGGTTGAACGGGAGCCCAGCGCCGAAGTCGGCGGCCGTGTTCTCGGGAGACCTGCTGCAGACGCAGCCCGAATCCTCAGCCAGCATTCAATCCAATGGGTCGAACGTAATGGTCCTGGCGAGTTCGCTCGTGAAGTTTGAAGGGCCGACGGTGGTGGAGATTGAGCATGGCGCTGTGCGGGTCACCACCTCGCGCGAAATGGCCGCGCATGTGGGCGACGTGACGGTGAGACCAGTGTCCAATTCCCAGACCGAGTTTCAGGTTACCGACGTCGATGGACGGGTGCAGATTGCCGCCAACAAGGGCGACTTGGCAGTGCAAGATGACAAGGGAACCACAACCGTAACGCAAGGGCAGCAGACTACGCGCGATGACACGGGCGACGCCGAGAAAAAGAAGAAACGCCGGCGCGCTGCGGGTGCGGCACCTGCGGCTGGCGGCGGAATCATGAGTTCCCCCGCGGTGGTCTACGGCAGTTTGGCAGCAGCGGGCGGCGTTGCAGTTTGGGTGATTACAAGGTCCGAACCACCGGCTAGTCCGTCGTGCCCTTCCGGCGTCTGTCCATAGCTTGTTGGTCGCCTACGGCCTCACTCTCATACACTCCTTGGCTATGCGCGACCGACCCTGTCACAACTCCACTGGCGGGTTGCTTCCGAGCAGGTCCACAACCTCGAACTGACTGCCGGCGAGTCTCCCGCCCAAAAGGTATGCAATCGACATCGGCCGAGATGCAGTCGATGAGCGAGAATGACTTCGAGTGCTTCGCGAGCGCCGGGGTGATGTCACCAAATAACGCCCGTCTGGCAGGCGGGGTTATTCAAGAAGATGGTGAACCTCATCGGGATTGCGTCGGCGACCTCTTTCATGCAACAGGAGCGATCGCGGTGTTTCGACGCCAAATGACACCAAACTGGCAAGCGGGGTATAGGCCAGTAGTTGAAAAGATGGTGGACCTGGTCGGGATCGAACCGACGACCTCTTCCATGCCATGGAACGGTGAAAATAGCAACTTGCTGACGGCAAAGGCTTGAATAGTCGGACGAGTCGGCGAAAACCGCTAAAATCGGCGCGTTTTGCTACCAAAATGCTACCAAAACACGTGCTACCATTTGCTACCAAACTGGTTCTGGACCTAGGGCTGACCTGCGGGGGATCAGCCCTTTTTTAGTCACATGNNGGGTGTAATTGGGTGTATCATTGGGTGTCATGATCCAGCCAGCCACCCTCAAGATTACCCCAGAAATTCTCGTCTTCATTGCCGAACTCGATGAATTCAAAGGGGCTTGGCGGGCTCTAGGTACCTTGGCTCCCGAGCGTCTATCCGCCCTCCGCAGGGTGGCCACCATTGAAAGCATCGGATCATCCACCCGCATTGAAGGCAGCACGCTCTCCGACAGGGAGGTCGAAAAGCTGCTGTCCAACCTTGAAATCAAGTCCTTCCATACGCGGGATGAGCAGGAAGTGGCTGGCTACGCCGAAACCATGGAGCTGATTTTCCAGTCCTGGGACGAGATCACCCTGACAGAAAACCATGTCAAGCAGCTGCACCGCGACTTGCTCAAATACGGCGAAAAGGACGCGCATCATCGCGGCGAATACAAGACCCAACCCAACAGCGTCGCGGCCTTTGACGAGACTGGGAAGCAGATCGGCATCGTGTTTGAAACGGCTGCCCCGTTCGACACCCCGCGCCTGATGACGGAAGTGGTCGGTTGGGCAAGGGAGGAGCTGGAGAGCCGACAGCTGCATCCTTTGCTGGTCATAGCCATTTTCGTCGTCGTATTTCTTGAAATCCATCCTTTTCAGGACGGCAACGGTCGTGTGAGCCGCATCCTGACCACACTATTGCTGTTGCGCGCTGGCTACGCCTATGTTCCCTTTAGCTCACTGGAGAGCGTGATCGAACACAGCAAGGAAGGCTATTATCTCGCGCTGCGCCAGACGCAAGGGACCATCAGAACCGACACGCCGAATTGGCAGCCATGGGTCTTGTTCTTCCTGCGCGCGCTTCAACAGCAGATGAAGCGGCTGGCCAAGAAAGTCGAAAGAGAGAAAATTGTTCTATCTGCCATACCCGAATTGTCCGTGAAAATCCTCGAGTATGCACGCGAACACGGACGCGTCACCATCGGCGATATAGTTACGCTGACCGGCACGAGTCGGAACACGCTCAAGCAGCACTTCCGCCAGCTTCTGGAAAAAGGCCACCTGGTACTGCACGGCAGAGGTCGCGGCGCCTGGTATGGGTTGGCATAGAGTCCGAACTTTGTGGCCACGGATGAAGATGAAGAATCTGAGAGGATTGCGACGCTGGCGCAAAAGAAGGGGACAGTGAAGGACATCCAAGGCGTGCTCAGGCACTCCCGCATCGCAACGACAACTGACGTTTACATGCAGGAGATTCCGGAGAGCGTGCAGAAGACGGTCGACGCCATCAGTGCCGAGCTTCGACTCCTCCCTAATTTGGAAGAGGTCACGCGCGGGACGAGCGTTTTGCTACCAAACTGGCAAGCGGGGTATCGGCCAGTAGTTGAAAAGATGGTGGACCTGGTCGGGATCGAACCGACGACCTCTTCCATGCCATGGAAGCGCGCTCCCAGCTGCGCCACAGGCCCGCTGTTTTCATTTTCGCTTAGCTGGGCCGCCGCGTCAAACTCGACTCCGGCAGCGAACCTCAACTAGGATAGAGTTGGCAAAACCATACGGAAACAACTGGAGCCCCATCTTGAACTCGCGGAACATTCTGGTTCGGTCACTTCTCGGTCTCATTCTCCTTCTCCTTGCGATGCGGACGGTGCCGGCGGCGGGCGCGCAGGAGGCAACGGGCGCGGCATCCGCAGGACAGCCGCCGGTGGCTTACGCTTCGGTCAGCGAATTGGACGGAATCCTTNNGACCAAGCGGCAAACCCTGGCGAACGTAGAGTCCATCCAGCGCAACTTGCAGTCGGCGCTGCCGGAGACGATCGCGCAATTGAACAACGCGCCAGAGGACCTGGAAGCGAGCTTCAAACTCTACCGCAACCTGGTCGTGCTCTATGACTACTTTGGTTCGGTGGTAAACATGGCGGGAGCCTTGGGGTCCAAAGACGAGTTCCAGAGCCTGGACAACGACCTGACCGGATTAGAGAGCGCGCGGCGTGAGTTTGCCGTCCGCATGCAGAAACTGGCGGCGAGCAAGGAAGTGGAGTTGACGCGTTTGCGCGCTCAGATCAAAACGCTGACCGCGGTGCCACCTCCGCCGCCCAAGAAAATCATTGTGGACGACACCGAGCCTCCGAAAAAGCCGGCGAAGAAGAAGGTTACCAAGCCGAAACCGCCGGCAACCCCTGCGAACCCTTCGCCGAGCACGGCGCCGGCGAAGTAACCCCCGGTAAAACCCGAATCCACTCCGGCGCCAGATGTCCGGCGCCCTCTCCTTTTCTCTGCCCAATTCACTGCAAATACAAGACTTGCTACTGGAACTCTTCGGGCGCCTTCGGAGTCTAAGTGATTAAGCGGGAAAGGCCGTCGGGCGTGGTTTTAGGTCGGTGAAGATTCCCGCCGCTGGGGCTCGAGTCACTCTATAATTGGGGGCAACGCCATCATGGCGGGAGCTACGACATTGGGCGATCTAGCCAGCGCAATCGGGACCCGAACTGAGGAATCCGCCATCATCGCTGAACTGAAGGCGGGTTCGGAAGAAGCATACTCCTGGCTGATCGGCGAGTTTCACCAGCCGATCTACAGCCTCATCTTCCGGATGGTGAAGGACCCATCCGACGCAGCGGACACGACGCAAGACGTGTTTCTGAAAGTCTTCCGCGGCATGAAGCATTTCCACGGCGAGTCGTGCCTGAAAACGTGGATTTACCGCATCGCGTTGCATGAAGCGGCCAATCGGAAGCGTTGGTGGTTCCGGCACAAGGCACAGGAAACGCCGATTGATCCGGTCATGACAGGCGGATGCGAATTTTCCGGAGAATTTTCCGGAGAAGACCGGCTGGTCGATCCCGGCGAGTCGCCGTTTGACAAGTTCGCGCACACGGAAGTGCGCGACGCGGTGGATCAGGCGCTGCAACAGGTGCCCGAACCCTATCGGACGGCGTTGATCCTGCGCGACCTGGAAGAAATGTCGTACGAGGAGATCGCGGAAGTTTTGGCGATTTCCCTGGGCACGGTGAAGTCGCGCATCACGCGGGGGCGCGACGCGCTGCNNCTGCCGATGTGGCTGCCCAAAGTTCGCCGCAAGGTTCGCGTGCCGGCAGCAAGGTTGACGTTGAAGTTGAGGTGACGCCATGAACTGCTCTGCGATCAAGAAATTGTTCTCGCCGTATCTCGACGGCCAGGTCAGCGGAACCGAGATGCGCGCGCTCACGCGCCATGTGGAACAGTGCGCGGGTTGCGCGCGGGAATATGCCGCGCTGCAGCGCACGCAGCAGTTGCTGTCCAGTCTGGGCCGGAAGAAGGCTCCGGCGGACCTGGCATTGAAGTTGCGCGTCGCGATTTCGCGCGAGGCGGCCATGGCTCGCCGCCCGCGGTATGAAGGTGTACTGGTCAGGCTGGAAAATACACTCAACGCGTTCATGGTTCCGGCCACGGCGGGGCTGGTCAGCGCGGTGTTGTTCTTCGGACTACTGCTGGGCTTCTTTGCCTTGCCCGCGCAACTGCGGGCGAGCAGTGGAGACGTTCCGCTCATGCTCTATACCGGGCCTCAACTCGAACGGTCGGCGTTCGGCACGTCGCTCGGCAGCATGGGCGACGAGGCGTTGGTGATTGAAGCTTATGTGGATGCCAATGGCCGCGTGGAGGACTATCGCATCCTGTCGCAACCGGACGAAGCGAAAGCGGTGCTGCCGCAGTTGAAGAACTTGCTGATTTTCACGACCTTCCATCCGGCGCTGTCGATGGGACGGCCAACGACGGGAACGGCAGTGCTGTCGTTTTCGAAGATCAGCGTGAAGGGATAGCGGGTGTAGAGACGCGGCTTGCCGCGTCTTCCCCGCGCCCAAGAAGAAGACGGGCAAGTCCCGCCAATACGTTCCGATATTTTCATTCCTCTCGGTTTGACCGCGAATTGACCAGTTCGTACACTACTTCTAGCTCATCCGTCTATGCCTGAACTCCAAAGGGACTTCCCGGGACGACGCATTCGACCTGCGTCTCGCTTGACGTTCGCGCTCACCCTGGCGATCATGCTGGTGACGGCGCCCGGCTGGGCGCAGAACCCGCCGCAGGTGTCTCTGGAAACCAGCGAGACGCTGTTTACGGTGCTCACCGCCATCAACACATGCGGCTATGACCAGGAACTGAACGCTTCCGACCCGCTTCGGGCGCAGATTCGGTCTGAAGTGGCCAAGGCGGTGGAGAATACCGCCGGCGCTCAGGATGCGATCGCTCCCATGTGCGCGTTCTACCGCCAGCATGAGGCGGCGGATGAGGCGCGCGACCTGTCGCAGTATGTATCGCTGGCGCTCTATCTGGAGGAGCCGCCGGCGTTCACCCCGAAAGTGAAGCAGGCGGAATTGCCCCCCGACGCCACACCGCTGGCGGAGTTCGTGCCGCTGATGCAGGCCTTCTATCAGAAGATCGGCTTGCACGCGATCTGGGAGCGGAACCGCGCGCGCTATGCGGAATTGACCGGTATCTATCACGATCCGCTGGCCAAGATGACGTTCGACACCGAGATCTATCTGAAGATGGCGTCGGCGGGCTATCTGGGACGCCAGTTCACCGTCTATCTGGATGCAATGGGCGCGCCCGGCCAGACCAACGCGCGCAACTACGCGGCGGATTATTACGTTGTAATTTCACCAAGCTCGGGCACGGCGATCAAGCTGCAGCAGATCCGGCATACTTACCTGCACTACCTTCTGGATGCGCTGGCACTGAAAAACGGTGGCTCGTTCAAGCGCCTCACACCGTTGCTCGACGACGTGAAAATGGCGCCCATGGATGAGGCGTTCAAGAGCAACATTTCGCTGCTGGTGACCGAATGCCTGATCCGGGCGATTGAAGAGCGCTTGGCCAAGGTTCCGGAGGCGGAGCGGGCCCAGGCCATCGACGAAGCCGACAAGGAAGGGTACGTGCTCACGCGGTATTTCTACGACGCCCTCGCCAAGTTCGAAAAAGATCCCGCGAGCATGCGCAATGCGTATCCAGACCTGGTCGGTTCGATTGACGTGGGCAAAGAAATGAAACGGGCATCGCTGCTGCAGTTCTCGAGCGAAGCGGCGCCGGAACTTCTGCACCTGGCAGGCCGGTCGAATAAGCACCTGCTGCTGAACGCGGAGCGGCGGCTGGCGGCGGGCGATCCCGAGACGGCGCAGAAACTGGCGCAGCAGGCGCTCGATGAGCAGGAAGAGGATGCGGGACGCGCGCTCTTCATTTTGGCGGAAATCGCCACCGCTAACCGCGACATGGAAGGCGCGCGCACCTACTTTGAACGAGCGCTCGAGAACGCCCATGAACCCAAGGTGATTGCCTGGTCGCATATTTACCTGGGGCGCATTTTCGATTTAAAAGAGGATCGGTTCGCCGCCCTCGACCAGTATCGGGCGGCGCTGAACGTGGCGGGCACGCTTCCGGAAGCGAAGCTGGCAGCGCAGAAGGGTCTGGAAGAGCCCTATGAGCCGCCGGTGGCGAAGCAGCCGGAGTGACCAAGTTGGCGAAGTTTAGGAATTTAAATCCACAGTTCTTTCGCTTCGCTCAGGACGACAGTCGAGGTAGAATCCAAGGTTTGAAATCTTGCACCATGGGAGACAGCATGAAGCGAGCAGCAGTCATTCTAGCAATACTGAGTCTGGGGATACTGAGTTTCACGGTTGGGGCGGCGGCCCAGACCAGCACACAGCCGGCGAAGCAGAACCCTCCGGCCGCAGGTCAGGCAGCGCCGGCGCCAGTGGGCAAGCGTCCACCGCAAGCCAAGACCCAGCCCGAGTTCGATGCCTACAAACTGGCAGTGGCAAGCACCAGCGTTGCCGACCTGGAAAAGGCAGCGGACGATTTTGCCACCAAGTTCCCCGACAGCGAACTTCGCGTGTTGCTCTATCAGAACGCGATGCGCCTTTACCAGAATGCCAACAACGCCGAGAAGACCGAAGCCATGGGCCGCAAGGTGCTCAGCCTTGACGGAGACAATCCTGAGGCTCTGGTCATCGTCGCCGAGGTGATCGCCGAGAGAACGCACGACTCGGATCTCGACAAGGACCAGCGCTTTGGCGAAGCCATCACCATGGCGAACAAGGCGATGCAGACCATAGAGACCGACATCAGCGTGCCGGCGGGTACTCCGCAGGAGAAGATCGACGCGTACAAGGCGGGGCTGCGCTCGAACGCGTATTCGATTCTCGGCACCATTGATTTCAAGAAGGAGAATTACGCGGGCGCGCAGGAGAATCTGCAGAAGTCGATCGACGCGTACCCGAGCAGCCCGGTTGCGGTGGACGTTCTCCGTCTGGCGCTGGCGCTCGATAAACAAGGAAAATATCCGGAGGCGCTTAAGGTGGCCAACCGCGCCGTCGAACTGACGCAGGACAACACGGCAATTGGAACCCCGGCGCGCCACGAGCGCGACCGCCTGCAACAGCTCACCGGAGGCGCGGCTCCGGCCCAACCGCAGAGCCCGCCCAAGAACTAACCGCCGCGCCTGTAGAGACGAGGCTTGCCTCGTCTCCGGCGCGGGAAGCCTTCGACGCAGCAAGCCGCGTCTCCACCCGATGAAATCACGCGAAAACGAAATCATGGCGCTGGAAGAAAGCCTGGGTCACCAGTTCCAGCGCCCGGAACTCCTCGAACAGGCGCTGACCCACAGCTCGCAAGCGCGCGAGGTGGAGGCGCTGGGCGCAGGCAGCGGTGCGTCTGGCGGCAGTTCGCCTAACGGCGATAACGAGATGCTCGAGTTTCTCGGAGATGCCGTGCTCGGCCTGGTCACCAGTGAGACGTTGTTCCATCGCTTTCCTGAATTCCAGGAAGGGCAACTTTCGAAGCTTCGCGCTCATCTTGTAGGACAACGGCATTTGCTGCGCGTAGCCGAGCAGTTGCAGATCGGACATTACATGCGTCTCGGCCGCGGCGAAGAAAAAAGCGGTGGCCGCAACAAGGCGAGCCTGCAAGTCGACGCACTGGAAGCTATCCTGGCGGCACTCTATCTCGATGGCGGCTGGCCGGTGGCGAGAGACTTTATTGTGCGCGTAATTGTGGAGCCGGAATTGGCCCAAATGAAGCTGGAGACCAGTGCCATGCCGGTGATGGATTTCAAGTCCGCCCTGCAGGAGGCGCTGCAGGCCAGAGGTGGGTCGCAGCCGGTTTACGCGCTGGTGAAAGAAGAAGGCCCCGAACACAAGAAGACGTTTACGGTCGAAGTGCGATTGCCGGCAGCCGAGATGGGGCAATTTGTGGGGCGGGCGCAGGGTGCGACCAAGAAACGGGCCGAGCAGGAAGCGGCAAGACAGGCGCTGGAGCACCTGGCGGCGTTGCCCGAAGCGCGGCAGTCAAGTGCTGGCAAGAACGGCGCGGCGTAGTCGTGGAATAACAGCGCGAAAAAACTTTCGGGCAGCCCGGTGGGAATGAGCACTCGCGAGCCCAGCCCCGGAGGGGCGAACTAGCTTAGCCCAGCGCTTCAGCGCTGGGTAAAGTGGAATGACGACTCAAGCCCCCTAGGGACGACCGAAGTTCTCACGCAGACGTTTTTGGAGGCTGGGCTTCATCGCGACTTCATTGTTTATGTCTTGGAGTGAAAAGATTTCCGTCGGCGATTGGCCCGCGACCATTCAGTCGGTCGCGGGAACGGTGGTGATTGCCGTTTTTGTGGTTACCTTTCTCTTGCAGGCGTTCACCATCCCTTCGGAGTCCATGGAGCAAACGCTGCTCATCGGCGACTACCTGCTGGTGGACAAATTTTGCTACGGCGGCGGCTCGGCATGGAACCGTCTGATGCCTTATCGCAACGTCCGGCGCGGTGACATCGTCGTCTTTCATTACCCCGTGAACCCCGCGCAAGACTTTGTGAAGCGGGTCGTGGCCTTGCCCGGAGATCGCCTGCGCCTCATCAACAAGCGCGTTTACATCAACGGCGCTCCGGTTGAGGAGCCCTATGTGCAGTACATCACCACGATGCGCAATCACTATCGCGACGACTTCCCGCGCACCGATACTCCCGACTACGGAGTGGATGCGAAGTGGTGGAAAGAAATGCCGAAGCTGGTGGAAGACCACCAGTTGATCATTCCCGAGGGCTATTATTTTGTGCTGGGAGACAATCGCGACGACAGCCAGGACAGCCGCTACTGGGGCTTCGTGCCGCGCGCCAATATCATCGGCCGGCCGCTTTTGATTTACTGGTCGTCGGGCAATTCGAACAACGATCTGCCCGGATCGCCGACCGTGGGTGATAGACTTTATCACCTTGCCTATGCGGTAACTCACGTGTACCAGATGACGCGCTGGGAACGCACTTTCCGGCGGGTGCGCTAGAAGTCGATCGTCGTTGGTCGTTAGTCGTTGGCAAAAAAGGCTCGCGAACGACCAGCGACTAACGACCGTAGGAAGATGCGGCGATGAAGTGCGGTGAGAAGAAATCTTCTGAAACGGATACCAAACGTGCCGAGAAAAGATAAAGAAGAAGTGGCAGTGGAAGAAAAACCGCGCGAAACGACGGTGGAATTTCTAGCTTCCCTGGCGGGAGTGCTGGTCACCGGACTGTTCATCATCACGTTCGTGCTCCAGGCGTTTGAGATTCCCTCCAGTTCCATGGAGGACACGCTGCTCATCGGCGACCACGTATTCGTGAACCGGGAGCAGTTCGCCAAGCCGACACGCTGGATGGGGCCGCTGCTCCCGTATCGCGATATCCGCCGCAACGACATTGTTGTGTTCCTGTCGCCGGAGGAACAAGGCCTGTTCGTGGTGAAACGGATCATGGGCGTGCCCGGAGATCGCATCCACTTGCGCGATGGCGTCGTCTACCGCAATGGCGAGAAGCTCGAGGAGAAGTACGCCCAGCACAAACTCGGAGATTACAACCCTTACCGTGACAATTTCCCGGCAGTGCCACCTTCGGACATGTACGGGGTAAGAAACGAAAAATGGGCGCAGGAACTGCCTTCGCATCTGGAGGGCGGAGACATCGTCGTGCCTCCAAATAGTTACTTTGCCATGGGCGACAACCGCGACGTGAGTTACGACAGCCGTTATTGGGGCTTCATCCCGCGGAAGAACGTGATTGGCCGCCCGATGTTCGTGTACTGGTCGTTCATCACTCCGGCGGACCAGTACCAGATGCGCAGCGCGGGTGACCGGCTGGGATTTCTGGCCCACATCGTCATTCACTTCTTTGACGAAACCCGCTGGTCGCGAACCCTCAAGCTGGTACGCTGAGAAGAAGTTTTCTAGAACGGGATATCGCACGTGGCGAAAAAAGAAAAAGAGGCTATCGTTAGCAAGAACGTTACCGGAAAGCCGGTGGACGAAAAGCCGCGCGAGACGACGGTGGAATTCCTGGCCTCCCTGGCGGAGGTGTTGGTCACTGGCCTGTTCATCATCACCTTTGTTCTGCAGGCGTTTGAGATTCCTTCCAGTTCCATGGAGGACACGCTGCTCATCGGCGACCACGTTTTCGTGAACCGGGAGCAGTTCGCGCGACCGACGCGGTGGATGGGGCCGCTGCTGCCCTATCACGACATCCGTCGTGGCGACATCGTGGTGTTTCTCTCGCCGGAGGAGCCCGGACTGTTCGTTGTGAAACGGATCGTGGGCGTCCCGGGCGACCGAATTCATGTACGCGATGGCGCCCTCTACCGCAACGGCGAGAAACTGGTTGAGCCCTATGTCCAGCACAAAATCGCGAACTACGATCCTTACCGGGACAATTTTCCCGCCGTGCCTCCTTCGGAGATGTATGGTGTGACCAGCCAGGACTGGCAAAACACACTGCACTCCTATGTGCCGGGCGAGGACGTCGTGGTGCCCCCGAACAGTTATTTTGGGATGGGCGACAATCGTGACGTAAGCAAAGACAGCCGCTATTGGGGCTTCATTCCGCGGAAGAATGTGATCGGCCGCCCCATGTTCGTATACTGGTCGTTCATCACTCCGGCGGACCAGTACCAGATGCGCAGCGCGGGCGATCGGCTGGGATTTCTGGCCCACATCGTCATTCACTTCTTCGATGAAACGCGCTGGTCGCGAACCCTCAGGATCGTGCGGTGAGATTTTCGCCGTCCAACTTTCTGCGATCGCGGCGCGGTGTGGCTGCGGTCGTGGCTCTCGTGCTGATCCTGTTTCTGTTCCGGCCAGGCGTTTACAAGTTACGAAACCGGATTTCGAATTCCATCGGAAGCGCCCTCGGACGGAGGGTCTCGATCGACAGCGTGCATTTCCATCTTCTGCCGCGGCCGGGATTCGCTCTTGAGGGACTCGTCGTCTACGACGATCCGGAATTTAGCGCGGAGCCGATGATCCGCGCCCAAGAAGTTTCCGCCGCGATCCGCGTTCGTTCCCTGCTCCGCGGACGGCTCGAGATTGCCACGCTCAGCGCAACCGATCCAAGTATCAACCTGGTGCGAAGCGATAATGGCCGCAGCAATGGCCGCTGGAATCTGGCGAGCCTCGTCGAGCGCAACGCCCAGATTCCCGCGGCTCCGACCGGAAAGCCCGCTTCTGAGCGCCGCCCGGCATTCCCTTACCTCGAAGCCACCGGCGCCCGCATCAATTTCAAGCTGGGGCAGACCAAGAAATCCTACGCGCTGATGGATGCTGACGTAGCCCTTTGGCAGGACTCCGAGAATTCCTGGGCCGCGCGCATCAAGGCTGAGCCCGTGCGCACCGATTTCAATCTCTCCGATACCGGCCTCGTCCAAATCAACGCGACCTGGCAGCGCGCTTCCAGCCTGCGGTCGACTCCTGTGCGGATCGCCGCGCAATGGAAGAGTGGACAACTCGGACAGATCACGACCTTGTTGAGCGGAAGAGACCGGGGATGGCGTGGCGGACTCACGTTCACGGCGAACCTATCCGGCACTCCGGAAGCGCTGCGGATCGAGAGCCAGACCGCGATCGACGGTTTCCGCCGCTATGACATTGCGGGCAGCGAAAACGTGCGCCTGGTAACCGTTTGCTCGGGGGAGTACAACACAGTCACCAGCACTCTGGCCGACCTGCTTTGCGAATCGCCCGTAAGCGGTGGGACTGTCCGCCTGCGCGGGAACTTGAACGTTGCCGCGCCAGCGCCGACCTATGATCTGACGACCTACGATCTGACGCTCGAGGCAGACAAGGTGCCTCTGGCCTCCGTGGTGCGATTGCTGCGCCAGGCAAAAAAACAGATCCCCGCCGATCTCACGGCAACTGGATTGCTGCACGCGGAGTTCCGCGCCACGCGCGGCTTTCCCGCGGACCGGCGGCGCGGCTTCACGACGCGATGGACCGGCAACGGCTCGGCGACAAACGTGCGCTTGTCATCGAATGCTGCGAATGAGGTTGCCTTGGGGACTGTTCCATTGGCCCTGACCGATTCGCCAGGGGACCAGATTCGCCGTCCAAGGACGCAAGACAAGGAACAGGAGCCCGCGGAACCGCATCTGCGGATTGGCCCAGTCGCGCTGACGATGAACACCTCCGCGCCGATTGACGCCGGCGGGTGGGTGTCCGCTGCCGGTTATCGATTCTTTCTGCGCGGGGACATGGAACTGCAAGACCTGTTTCGCCTGGAAAACGACCTGGGCTTGCCGGTGGCGCGCCCGGCGGCGGAAGGCGCGGCCAAACTGGATGTGAGCGTCTCCGGACCCTGGCAGGGATTTGCACCCCTCACTACCCTTGGAACCGCTCAACTGCGAAACGTGCGCGTCGAGATGCGCGGCCTGAACACGCCGATTGAGATTGGCTCGGCGACCATGTCTCTTGCTCCGGACGCGGTAAGAGTGGAAAAACTTTCCGCTCGCCTGGGAAGCACTCACTGGAGCGGCGCGGTTACGGTGCCACGGCCATGCGCCGTTCCGGCTTGCGTGTTTCAGTTCGATCTCACGGCCGACCAGCTCTCGACCGGAGATCTCGCCGAATGGTTCACGCCGCATCCCGCCAAACGTCCCTGGTACCGCATCTTGAATCCCAATTCCAATTCCGATGACGCGCGGAGCCTTTCGCCCCTCCTCGCGATTCAGGCGCATGGCAACCTTCAGGTTGGCCGGTTCGGATTGAAGAAAGTGGTCGCCACCCAGGTGGCAACGCAAGTGGACGTGGATCGCGGCAAAATCACACTGACCGCTCTGCGCGGGCAACTGCTGCAGGGCACACATCAGGGCACCTGGACGATCGATGTATCGGCTCAAGATGGATCGGCTCGCGACGCGTCGAGTCAGTCGGTGCGGTATCGCGGCGCCGGCACACTGCATGACATTTCGCTGGCGCAAGTGAGCGCATTGACATCGACATCGACATCGACGAACGATGCCTGGATTACCGGAACGGCCGATGGGAACTTCGATCTGGAAGGATCCGCGGACAGCTTTCGTGAGCTGCTGACGCGCTCCGACGGCAAGTTGCAGTTCGTGATGCGCAACGGCAGTTTGCCCCACATTAGGATCCCGGGATCGCCCGTGCCTCTGCCGGTGCACCGGTTCTCGGGTGACCTGCGCTTGAAAGAAGGCGCATGGGAACTCTCGGCAGGCAGGTTGGAATCGCGCGACGGCTTTTATCGAGTACGCGGAACCGCGTCCCCGGCAAGCGGGTTCGACTTCGTCTTGACGCGTGGCGACGAGCGGTCGTGGAATTTAACCGGAACGCTCGCGAAACCGCGCGTTGCACCCGCTTATCCGTCCGAAGCCAAGCGTGCAGAAGCAGACGCGAAAACCGTCAAACCGTAGATTGACTCCTCATCAAATTGAAAATTGTCATTAGATTGAATTGCCATCCTGAGCGCAGCGAAGGACCTAATGTATTTGCTTGTACCGACGGAATGCAGAGGTCCTTCGCTTCGCTCAGGATAACAGTGGATTTCGCGAGTGATGAACTACGGTTCGTAACCCGCGCCCCGCAACACTTTTCCCGGCAGCGCGCCAGTCATCTTTCCCTCTTCGATCACGGGAACTCCGTTGACCAGCACATACTCCATGCCTTCCGACAGCCGGTTCGGGTCGTCGAAAGTTGCCAAGTCGCGCACAGTCTTCGGATCGAACACCACCACATCGGCCCACATCCCCTGCTTCAGCACGCCACGATCGGCTAGCCTCATGCGCTGAGCGGGCAACGCCGAGAACTTGCGGATCGCCTCCTCCAGCGCCAGCTTTTTCTCTTCGCGAACATACTTTCGCAGGATGCGCGGAAATGTGCCGTAGGCTCGAGGGTGCGCGTGCTCCTCGCCGAGAATGCCTTCGGGCGACACGCCGGAATAATCGTTGTCGATGGAAACCCAAGGCTGCTGCAGCGCCAGGACCACGTCGGGCTCTGCCATACCGAAAACGGCGCACTCGGTAAACGCCTTATCTTCGATGAGCAGATCGAAGAGCGCGTCCATCGGATCTTTGTTCAACATCGCAGCAATTTCAGAGAGCCGCTTGCCCTGAGACTTTTTCAGCGCCGGGTTTTGAACCGCGGTGATCATCACATCCTCGGGACCGCGGATCTCCTGCCACTCGTTGTCCCAGTCTTTGGAAGCCGTCTCCATGTCTTTGCGGATGCGGGCGCGGGTTGCGGGATCCTTGAGCCGCTCAATCAACTTGGCATCGCCGCCATCATGCGCCCACGCTGGAACGAAGGCCGACATGCCGTTCGCCCATGCGGTATAGGCATATGTGTCGGCTTCCACGTCAACGCCTTCGGCGCGTGCCCGGTTGACGTGCGCGATCAGTTCGGGCATGCGTCCCCAGTTCGCTTTGCCCGCCACCTTGAAGTGCCATATCTCCACCGGAATATGCGCCTCGCGCCCGATGCGAACGGCTTCGTCGAACGCTTCGAGGACGCTGTCGCTCTCGTTCCGCATGTGTGTCGCGTAGATTCCCCCGAACTTCGAAGCCTCCGAAGCCAGCGCAATAATTTCTTCCGTCTTCGCGTAAGGCGCGGGCGCGTACTCCAGCGAAGTCGAGACTCCAACGGCGCCGTCGCGCATGGCCTCGCGCACCAACGCTTTCATCGTTTCGAGTTGCTCGGGCGTGGGCTGCGCGTCGACGTCGCCCAGCACCATGCGCCGCACCTCGGTCGCGCCCACGTAGCTGGCCAGATTGATCCCCATGCCTTGCTTTTCCAAGCGCGAGAAATATTGACGAAACGTCCGCCAATCGGGATTGATCTTGTAATGTTCGTAGCCGGCGCGGTCGGCAGCAATGATGGCGTCGTTGAGCGGAGCGGCGGATCCACCCTCTCCCGTGATCTCGGTGGTAATGCCCTGATAGATCTTCGAAGGCAGGCGCGGATCGACGAGTATGGTCGTTTCCGACTGGCCGAGCATGTCGATGAAGCCGGGAGCGACAATTTTGCCGTGGGCGTCAACGGTACGCTTGCGCGCGGCAGCAGAAAGATTGCCGATAGCGGCGATGCAGCCGTCGCGGATTCCGATGTCGCCCGAGTACCACGGAGAGCCGGTGCCATCCACAATGTGTCCGTTGGTGATGACGAGGTCGAAGGGCGAGTCGGCGGCAAAACTGTCGTTGGCAAAAATAAAGACGGAGAGAATCAGTAAAATTCCCAGCACGAGAAGGCGAGTTGCGGTCATGAGTTTCTTTCGCTTCTTTCTTGGTCTTGATCAGATTTTCCGGCGCCAAGCTGCGTGCTTCCCGGGTGCCCAATCAACGCACCCAGAATAATCCACAAGCCAAGCACGAGCCACTCCCAGCCGGAAAAATGGCCGGGCACGAACGGCGCAAACTTCATTACCACCATCGCCAGAGCAACTATTGCGCCCAGCACAGCAATCAAGCGGTCTCGGACCCGGGGTCTCATCCAAAGATAGGCGGCGCACACCGCGAACCATCCGGAGGCGGCAGCGACCGATCCGACTTCAGAGATCGGAACCAGAATCGCGGTGCCCAGAAACATGCAGGCAGCAGTGGCGATGCCAACACCGGCGACCGCCGCAGCAGGCGTTTGATTCCGTGGATGCACGCTGGCCAGTCTCGCATCCACCAGCCCGCGCCGCCCCATGGCAAACAACAAGCGGCTGGCGGCGATAAAATTTCCATTGAATACCTTGAATAATGAAAGCAACGCGGCGCTCAGAATGACGCTCACGATCCAGCGCGAGCCGACCGCATGTTCGAAAGCGACCGCTGTCATGAAGGGCGCGCCGGTCAGCGAACGCCACGGCGCCACGAAGCCTACCGCCGCGATCACGATGATGTAGAACACCGCGCCGACAATGATCGCCGCAAAGATGGCGCGAGCAAATCCCTGCGCTCGAAATTGGGGATTGGCTTCCTCGGCCGCCTTGGTCACCGATTCAAATCCCGTCATGAAGTAAGGGACGATCTGCAGCACCAGCAAAATAGAGACGAACGAAGTATGCGTGAACAGGGGCCGAAAATTCGCCGGCGATCCGCGCGTAACGCCGACGCCGACGAAGATCACGAAAAGCGCAAGCGTGCCGAACGTGCTCCAGTTCTGAAAGGTGGCGCTCAGCCGGACGCCACGATAGTTCACCACCGTCACCAGTGCCGTGAGAGCGAGCCCGATCACCAGGTGTGGCAAGTAAACCGGCTTTCCCGCCACGCGGTATAACTCGATGGAATCGAGCGCGGGAAAGATATAACCGGCGATGCGGCCGACCGCCACCGCTTCCCACGGGCAGACAATGAAGTAGGCGAGCATCATCATCCATCCGGTGTAGAAGCTGACCGGCCGCGGAAAAACTTTCGCGGTATAGGCCACCTCGCCCGATGCGTCGGGCATGGCCATCACCAGCTTGCCGTACACGTAGCCGATGGGCAGCAGCAGAATGCCGCCAATCGCGAAGCCAAGAATGCCGCCGAGCGGGCCGCCGCGCAGCAGCCAATCGTCCATCACGACCAGCCAGCCCACGCCGACCATCGTTCCCCAGCCGAGAGAGAAGTAATCGGTGACACGCAATTTGCGGGCTAGCTGGGTCATCCGAGGTTATTCGTTGGGAGAGGAATATCGCACGTAGTGACAGCCGCCCTCGGCCGGGGTCCCCAGACCGCGCGCCTTTCGCGGGCTGGGGTGGCTGGCTGTCCGCCGAGCGAAGCTCGGCAGCTGATAGATGAGGGTTGGCTCATGGGCGCGAATTATATCGTATCGCGCCCACGAACCGGGCTGCTTAGGCGACGGCGAGGCGCTGCGGCATCTCCGTCGATCGCAAGATGCAGATCGCTTCTTTCACGGAAGAAATCTCAAACACCGACGTAAGATGCGTCGCCTCCAGCATTCTGCGGAAGAAGACCGGCGGGTTTACCAGTTTCAGCTTTGCCGATTTTTGCATCGCCCAACGGCGCACCAGCAGCAGGGTCCCCAAGCCGCCCGCATCCAGTTGCGCGACTTCCGAGACATCCAGCACCAGCACGCGGACCCGTTCGAGTTGCTCGATCCGGCGCCCGAACTCGTCGAGCGCCGCCCCGCGCACCATGCGTCCCGAGCAGTTGACCACCGCTACATCCTGCGAGCATTCGACTTGAAATTGGAGTTCCATGTGTCGATTCATACGAACCTGCCTGATGTCTATTCCTACGAACCTACCGGAGAAAAAGTTCCATTGATTTGCTGTCACCGCGTTAGACGTGGGAGAAGGGAAAACGTAAGCAGGGGGAGGACCGGCGGGAGCGCATCCAAGTTCTAAATTCGTTGAATCTCTTTTACCGTTGGATCATCCATGTTCTCGACGCGCCCAAGTTGAGACCTGCGCGATTCACAAATCCTNNAAACTCTACGACCTCCGCCGTGAAGCTGAAATACGAAAAGCGCGAAACTGGTGGCTCGGCTTTTGGCCGGAGTCCGCCGACGACATCCTCAAAATCGCAACCGCACTGGGAAGCCAGGAGAACGCATGGCTGCGCCAGGTTGGCGGATACTGGGAGATGGCTGCTTCCTTCGTGCTGCATGGCACGCTGAATCGAGAGTTATTCCTCGAGCCCAGCTTCTCCGGTGAGATGTTTGTCATTTACGGAAAGGTTGAGCCCTTTGTGAAAGAAGTACGCGAAAAAATGCAGAGCCCCAACATTTTCGGCAACGTAGAAAAGCTGATTGCAACCTCACCGGGAGCGGTGGAGCGATTGAAGCAGACGCAGGAGCGCATGGCTATGATCCGTAAAGCGGCGCAACCAGCCAAAGCGGCCTAATCGTTCTGGAAGAGATGTTGGTTGGTTGTCATC
This sequence comes from Acidobacteriaceae bacterium, assembly GCA_003132325.1. Lineage (GTDB taxonomy): Bacteria > Acidobacteriota > Terriglobia > Terriglobales > Acidobacteriaceae > Acidiflorens. Next base: position 7,454 of record PKXK01000104.1, on the reverse strand, counting down.
CTGACCCTGAGCGGAGCCGAAGGGGGAGGACCTGCTGTCTCACGAACTGAAGGAAAGCAGGTCCTTCGCTGCGCTCAGGATGACAACGTTTTCATGCTACGAAGTTTCTAACTACAAACTTATAATCCCGCCTCAATCCGCGATCGTGGGTCGAGCAGGTCGCGCAACGCATCGCCGATAAAGTTGAAGGCCAGCACCGCGAACATCACCGTCACCGCCGGGAAGAGCACGAGATGAGGAGCGTCGAACAGGTGCGAGCGGGCGTCGTTGAGCATCGATCCCCAACTNNACCGGCTGAATAATGTTGGGCAGAATGTGCCTAGTAATGATGTGGAGATCTCCCGCGCCCAGCGCCCGCGCCGCTTCCACAAATTCGCGTTCGCGGACGGCCAGCACCTGTCCGCGCACCAGGCGGGCGTAGCCGACCCATCCTCCAAGCGACAGGGCAAGAACGAGATTGAAAATACCGGGACCGCGGAAGGCCACGAAGGCGATGGCGATGAGAATGCCCGGGAATGAAAGAAACGCGTTCATCAGCACGAGGTTGACGAAGCGGTCGATACCTCCGCCGTAGTATCCGGCAAGGCTGCCGATGATGAGGCCGAGCAGCAGCGAACATGCCACTACGCTGCTGCCGACGAACAGAGAAATTCGCGCTCCCCAGATCAGACGGGAGAGGATGTCGCGTCCAAGTTCATCGGTGCCGCACCAATGCTGCGCCGAGGGCGATTGCAGGCGGTTCGGGAGATCGATGTGCGCGGGATCTTGGGGAGCAATCCAGGGCGCGAAGATTGCAGCGAACACGAAGAGGGCTACCAACACTGCTCCAACGGCCGCCAGCGGATTGTGGCGGGCGACGCGGGGAAGCGAGATGGCGAGAGTGGACATGGTTTATAGTTCTTCGCCTTTGGCTGCCTGACCAGCGAGGAGAAATGTCTTGGGATACTTACCCTCGCCGCACAGTTTGAAGGAGCCGAAATCCTTATACCACGACCCTGTAGGAACAATCGGTCTGGTCTCCAGCCATACCCGGAGTTGGTTGAGATCGTCGAGGCTGATATCGCGGTCGCGCATTCGCTCGATCAGATGATCGCGAACGGCGGCGGGAATGCGCGGCCAGCTTTCAATCTGCGGCATTACTCACCGAAAACCAAACGGCCCAACTGGTCGCCTAACTGCTTCGCTTCGTCGGGATCATTCGCGTTTCGAAAGCGTTCGGCCAGCTCAAAGAATGCCTTCTCCTTCTGTTTCCGCGCTTCGATGCCCAACTCAACGAGCTCGACCAAAACGCGGTTCTCGCTCAACCGCTGGCTCTTAGCCATGCGATCGACTTGTCTAGCAATGGGCGCGGGGAGGGATACGCTCCGTCGGACGTGTTTGATCACCGGCATGGCATCATTATACACCAGATTGGTGCATGGCTTGGAGACTCGGCAGGTTGCCAGCATGGTATGCTCGTCGAAAGGGTCGCTATGAGCAACGTCAAACAGGATGTTGAGTCGCTGTTGAACAGGCTGCCGGACACCGTCTCGGTTGAAGACATTCAGTATCACCTCTACGTTCTTGACAAGGTGCGTCGCGGGCTGGAAGATGCCCGCGTCAACGGTACTCTCTCGCAGGAAGAAGTAGAGAGTCGCTTCAGCAAATGGCTCACCGAATAGTCTGGTCGAGACGCGCCGCCCAGGATCTCGATTCCATCACCGACTACATTGCCGCCAAGCTCCCGGAAGGAACCGTCGTGATAGCCCAGTTTGAAGACCTGAAGAAGGCAGCCAGTGGCAAGGACTGAAGCGGGGCGTCGCACGTCTCGCAATTAGGGCGCCAGAACTGCCACCCGCTTGTTACCAAGGGGCTGTTTGCCGGCACTGCGATTGGCGGCCATTCGTGCTTAAGGTTACGGTGGACGGCGCCGATCTGGTGATATATAAATTTTATTCGGACAATCCTTGCCCGCATCCAAGCCTAAGGAAGCGCATATGAAGAAGAAGAAGAAGACGCAGGAGCTAATCCAAGACGCGCTTAGCGACAATCCGGAACTCCGTGTGGTTCTCGAGATCGCCGCTCGCGCTCGCGCTGCAGAAGCCAGAGAACTGCCGCGGGAAATCGGTATGGCGACCGAGGTTGTGGCAATACCGATTAGCTCGCCGTATGCCGTTTAGTTATGCAGTGTCTTGGGTAACCAAGCATTGGGTTCCCGATTCGAACAGCTTTGTCTTTATAAAGCCCGCCTGGAATGCAACATTCATCTGAACCTCGCACCTGATGTAGTAGCCCCAGATCAATTTCCATAGCGAGTCATCTTTGTCTAGGACCTCAACCTCCAATCCAAGCTGCCTCGCTGTCGCCCCATCAATGTACTGGCCGTGTACCGGAAAGAGCTGTTTCGAAAGCAGCTTTTGAGCGATTTCGTTTGCTTTCTTGGCACGCGTTTTCGCCCCCGGGAAACTAGGGTTGAGCATATACTTTCCGAGTAGCGTGACGGCGGTCTTTTTTGCGAAACCGATTTGATTTTCCATTTCATCCGTAAATGGAATATTGAGGCCAGCTAGCTGCTGCAGCAGCCCCACCGTGGGCTCCTTTTTCTTTATTGCGGCGGTTATCTGATCCATGAGTTTATCGCGGGCTTCCACGAACGCGAATGCGGAAACCCACTGGGTCATCCCCGACACTGCTATAGGCACCTGTGGATCTATCGGACCCAGTTCAGAACAGTAGCCCATCAGAATCTGATCAGCGCCAAGTGCAAGTACTGTAGCCGCACTCTTGGCGATGTTCGGCACAATCACACGCAACTTGCGATTTTGTCCGGATAGATGGGCCCGGCACATGTCTACCATTTTTTCGACGATTGTTCCATCGCCGCCGGGACTATGAAGGAGCAAATTTATTTGTTCAGCCCCAGAAACCGAACTCAGGATCGTTTCGAGATTCGGGATGTCTGCGGTTTGCATGAACGTCCGGGCATGGCTAAAGCGCAAGACATAGGTGATCACACGGTTCGAACTACCATAGCGCGCGGTCAGCGCCTCCTCGATGTCCTTGATTAACTTTTGTCGCTTTTGTAGCTGGTCAGTGTTTATGTTCAGTTCATTAAGGACGGAAGTGTAGATGGGCGTCCCTTGGTATTTTGTGTTCGGATCAGGTGGTGGCGTGCCGGGGGGTGCCGCGGCCATAAATGTTGTTCCTCTCGGACAGAGCATACCGCGACAAGCGGAGAAGGTCTACACGGGGCTAGCCCGGTTTATCGTCATTTGAAATCCGGAGCGTACCCCATCCAACCTCTGCTTGGGCGGGGATTTTGACTGCGGCTATGCGAGCGTGTCGTCCGGCTCGGATGCGAGTTTGGGTGCGGTGCGCAGGAACGTCATGAGTCCTTCGCCGGACAGTTGCCGCAGCGCTGAAGCGCTGTGCCACCCAAAATCACGGGCAACACAAATCCCATTCCGTGGAATCCCACCCTTGCGCACAAAACGCGCAAGGATGGGGCACCCGTCGTTCGTGGGTTGGCCGGAGTTTACTGCCTAATCCTCGGGTTCACCGCTGAATACAGCAAATCGGTCAGAAAGTTCACGGCTACATAGGTCAACCCAATCGCCAGAATGCATCCCTGCACCAGGTAGTAGTCGCGGTTGGAGATGGCTTGGATGGTTAGGCGTCCGATTCCGGGCCAGGAGAAGATTGTTTCGGTTACGATCGCTCCGGCTAGCAGGGCGCCGAATTGTANNGCCTTTGGCGCGGGCGGTGCGAATGTAGTCCTGGCCTAGCTCTTCCAGCATCGAGGTTCGCACCATGCGGGTCAGGATCGCGGCTAGCGCTCCTCCCATGGTGATCGCGGGCAGCACTAGATGCGCCAGAGTACCGGAGCCGGAGACAGGCAGCCATCCTAGCTTGACCGCGAAGAATAAGATCAGCACCGGACCCAAGGCGAAATTTGGAAACGACAGGCCGAAGAGACTGACTACGCTTAGGGCGCGGTCATCCCATTGATTACGACGCTGGGCCGAGCGGATGCCTGCGGGAATGGCTAACACAATCGCTACGAACAACGACGCCAATGTTAGCTGCAAGGTGAAGGGATAGCGCTGGGCAATCAATTTAGTAACTCCCTGGTTGAAGCGCAGCGACTTACCTAGATCTCCATGGAGGACGCCTCGCCAGTAATTCAGGTATTGCTGGCCTAGCGGGACGTCGAGGCCGTAGGCGTGTCTTGCAGCCTGGATGTCTCCGGCGGCGGCGCCTTCTCCCAGCATTTGCTGAATGGGATCGCCGGGGACGAAGTGGATTAGTAGGAAGACGGTGGAGACGACAAGCCAGATGACTGGCAGGGTGTAGAGGACGCGGGAGATGATGTAGCGCGGCATAAGTACACGGCCCCTAAAGGGGCATTTGATTTTGAAGAGCGTTCAGCATCGCTAAAGCGATGCCCTGATACGAAGCCTCAGTCTTCCCGCCGCACGCGAGACGGGGCCAGCCCCGTTTCTACATCGCTAACTTGTACCACGGCTGCTATAGCGAATCCAGAGGGGCATGACCACAGGCAGCTGCCGAGCTGTGCTCGGCTTGGACGGGGCGGAGCCCCGTCACCACACGATCTAGTCTCCGGCTCGCTGCACGGGTGCTGGCGACACTTGTGCGGCGGGTGCCGGGGGCGCGGGCACCGGCTCGATACGAACGGTTGCGATGCGATGGCCGTCCATTTTTTCTACTACATAGCGCCGGCCCTCATAGTCGAACGCCTCGCCGCCCGCGGGCATCTTCTGCAAGCGCGAAAGCAGGAAACCGGCTAGAGTTTCGTAGCCTTCGTCCTGGGGAAGTTTCAGCTCGTATTGGGCTTCGAGGTCGCGGATGTTGATGGTTCCGTCGAGCACCAGGGGCGCGTTCGCGTCCGCGACCGCCGGCTGCGTGGAGGCAACGTCGAATTCGTCTTCCAGTTCGCCTACCAATTGCTCTAGCACATCTTCCACGCTGATCACTCCCGCGGTGGAGCCGAATTCGTCGACCACTACCGCCAGGTGGCGCTTGTGTTGCTGGAATTCGCCGAGCAGGTCGAGCAACGATTTGGTTTCGGGAACCACCAGCACATCGTGCATCACCTGGCC
>PKXK01000104.1:0-2323 GCA_003132325.1 Acidobacteriaceae bacterium | reverse complement strand
CCGCGTTGCGGATCGTACACGGGGATGCGCGAGTGCTGTTCATCGGCCACTCGCGCCAGGGCTTCGTCCAGGCTCAGGTCGGAGGGCAAGGAAAAAATTCTGGTCCGCGGCACCATCACTTGACGCGCGGTGATGCTGTCGAGTTCGAGCGCGTTCAGCAGCATCTCTTCCTGGGCGGGAGAGAGCTGCCCCGAGTGATGAGCGGCGGTCACGATGAGCTTGAGTTCGTCGGGAGAATGGACCGAGCCGTGGCGGATTTCGCGGGTGCCGAATGCGCGCAGAACAAAACCAGCGGCGCGGCTCATGACCAGGGTCAGGGGGGCGGTGATGGTGAGAAAAACGTCCATGGGCGCGGCGACGGCCAGGGCAACGCGCTCGGCCCGTTGCAAGGCGAGCGACTTGGGAACGAGTTCGCCGAGGATTACGTGCAGGCTGGTGATCATCACGAAGGCTACCGCTACGGCGATGGCATGAGCGTAGATCAACGCATGGGGCACGCTTCCGATCCAGCCCTCGAACAATCGGGCCAGAACCGGCTCGCCCAGCCAGCCCAGGGTCAGGCTGGTCACGGTGATTCCCAGTTGCACGCCGTTGACTACGCGGCTGAGTTGCTGGTGAAGTTTGAGAACGGTGCGGGCGCCCACGCGGTGAGCTTCGATTAACTGCTGGATGCGGGTTTCGCGCACGCTGACCAGCGCGAACTCGGCTGCGGCAAAGAAGGCATTGACCGCCACCAGGAGCAGGACGACGAACACCCGCAGCAGGACGGATGCAATCATGGAACTCTAATTCTAACATTCCAAAGGGATAATGCCCCGCTTTTGAGAGCGGGCTGGCAGTACAATCAAATGATCCCTTGATTGCTATCAGAAACCGATCGCTTTCTTTTTCGTTGTCCGGCGGTCTAAGGACATGTTAGAGAGCGGACGCCGAGGCCAGCCCCTTAAGGAGTTCTTTGGGGAACTATTACAACGGTTCTCGCGTAACTACAGTTGAATGCCAGTTCTAAGATTTGAATTGAAGCAGGAGGCGGTCGTGGAAGGCAACGGTAATGGTAATGGCAGGAAAAAGCGGCGAAAGCGAATCATCATCTGGAGTTCGATAGCGGCAGCCGTTGTGGTTTTGGTCGTTGCCGGTGCGCTGATCGCATCCAGCAGCGGGACCAAGATCGATCCCTCGAAGCTGGCAAAGGTCGAAAAAGGAGACTTGGCGAAAAGCGTAGTGGCCACGGGCAAGATCTGGCCCATCACGCAGGTCGAAGTCAAGTCCAAGGCGACTGGGATCGTGAAGAAGCTCTACGTCGAATACGGCGACAAAGTGAAGAAGGGACAATTGCTCGCCGAACTCGATCGGGACGAGATGCAGGCCCAGGTTGACCAGGCCCGCGCGCAATTGGAGGCTTCGACCGCCAGCCTGAACAGCACGCGAGCCGACCTGGTGCGCGCCAAGGTGGACGCCGAGGGCCCCGACGTGCCGCTGTTGAAACGCGCCTATGACCGCGCTCAACGCATGGCGACGGACGGCGTGGTTTCCGCCTCCGCGCTTGACGACGCGGAAAAAAATTACGAGATGTCGCTGAACAAGCAAAACGTGTCCAAGGCGCAGTTGCAGGTCTTGCAGGCCAAGATCGGTCAGGCCCAGGGGCAACTGGCGCGGGACCGTGCCAACCTGAAACAACTGGAAGAGCAGTTGGGTTACACCACGATTGAGTCTCCGCTGGACGGGATCGTGCTTTCGCGCGATGTGGAGATTGGCGACGCGGTCAGCTCCATCCTGGTGCTGGGGTCGTCGGCCACGCTGGTGATGACGCTCGGCGACACGAGCGAAGTCTACGTCAAAGGCAAAGTGGACGAGAGCGATATCGGCAAGGTTTACCTGGGACAACCCGCCCGGATTAAAGTTGAGTCGTTCAAGGACAAGACCTTCACCGGCAAAGTGACGAAGATTTCTCCCATGGGCGTTGAGAAAGACAACGTCACGACTTTCGAAGTGCGCGTCTCGATCAATAATCCCGAGGGCGTCCTCAAAGCCATGATGACGGCTAACGCCGAGATCATTCTCGAAGAGCACAAGAACGTGCTGCAGATTCCCGAAGGCTCGATCCTATACGACAAGGACAAGAAGGCATCGGTCGAAGTGCCGGATCGCAAAGCTAAGGAAGGCAAACGGAAAATCGCGGTCAACATCGGCATCTCAAATGGCGCCAAGACCGAGTTGCTGCAAGGACTGAAGGAAGGCGACCAGGTTGTGCTGCAGTGAGAGAGGCAGGTGTCAGGTCTTAGGTGTTAGGTCTTAGGTGTCAGGTTGGACTGGACCCCTCGGC
>PKXK01000185.1 GCA_003132325.1 Acidobacteriaceae bacterium | reverse complement strand
TGTACGGTGCGATCCTGAAGCGGGCGGTGCGCTGTCCCGATCCGTATGTGCAGATGCGGGGGCACTGGATCGTGCGGCGGCTGTCGCCGGATTGTTCGCGCATCGAACTGGAAGCGCTCGGAACCAGCCGGGGGGAACTGCGGCTGCTGGAGGCGATGGGTAGAGAGACGGCGAATATTCACCTGGGGACGGTCGAGAAACGGAAGGCGATCCTGAAGGATTTGCGCGGACGAAAAGGGAGTTGGCTGGCGGGAGCGGCGCAGGCGATGGCGGAGGCGATGGAGAAAGATTGGCGAGTGTGGAGGGAGCGCCGGCGGAGCTAGACTCCGCCGGCGCCTTATTGGAGGGACAATTCGTGCTGGGGCTTGGATGGTTCGAAGAGCGGGGACTGGAACTCGATCGCGTGAGGTTCGTTTTCACCTCCGCTGGTAACGAGGGCGTCGAGGATGCATTCGAGCGCGGCGGGGGAACCCGACCAGCCGCGGGAAAAGGACTCACGATGAACCGACAATTCGCCGAGCAGGCGACCCACCGAGTGGGGATCGAAGTCAAGATCGGCCAGAGTCGGGTCGCTGCCAAAGGGCAGCGGAGGCTGGTGTGCTGGAGGAAGGTGGAGGCTGGCCTGGGTGAGCCAATGGCCGAGGAGCGTTTTGAGATGCTGCCTGCAGCAGACGCTCTTCATGTCTTTCTGCGTGGCGAGCGAGGAATGCCAGGATAGGATCTTGACGCGGTCGAGCCAGCGGTTCTCGACCACGAGGAACCATCCTGTGCGGCGAAAGGTGTCGAGGCCGCAAACGGAGCAAGGCGAGCGTTTTGTGGTGATCGCGTAATTCATCGGGTCCCCTGTTGACAATTAGCTAGCGTTGCCGGCGGCGCGAGTGAGGAAGCGTGGAGCTGTGCGGATGCTGAGCGGGACGGTCAACATCCCAAGGGTGTTGTCGAAGCGCAGCGTGAAGTGAGCGCAGCAGGCATCGCAGAGCCAGAAATGCTCGCGCCGGTTCAGCTTCCGCCGGTTGCCNNAGCTTGCCTTCGCGAAGGGAACGGAAGGGAGCGGTGCATGCGGGGTTGGCGCATTTATGCAACATCGGCTGGGTCCAATCTTCTCTTCTGTAGAGCTTTGGCCAGAGAGATTCCAATGAAACAGCACGCGAGAGGCCGAATGGCAGTTGGAATTATTAGAAGTTTATGACCCAGAGCTACCGTGAGTTAGAGGGTGGAGATGGCGCCGCGATCAGGTTGGGCTGCATTGTGCTGACGGAGAGCAGGCGCGCCTGACGAATGTTCGTCCGTCATTACCGACCGGCTCGGCTGTGATGGGGATCACAGGCCAGTTGGCGATGGCGAGGAAATAATGAGAGAATTCTCGAAGTGAAAATGGCCAAGAGTGCTTGGACTCGTGATCGCCGACCTGACTCCTAAAGCCTAAGATATAGAGCGTGTTTCATAAACTATTTTCGGGTCGGGAGGCGCGGCCCTCAGGGGCTAAAGCCCGCATTTTCCTTGGCCCTGAACGGCACGGCTGAAGCCGTGCCCTACCCAAAACCGATTTATGAAGCACGCTCTAGAAAGAGAAAAAGAGAGAAGAGAGAACCCACATGCTCGTCACCGAAGAGAAGAACCAGACTCAGGAATTCATACAGCTCGAAGAACAATACGGAGCTCATAACTACCATCCGCTCGATGTCATCATTGACCGCGCCCAAGGCTGCTGGGTCTATGACGTGGAAGGCAAGAAGTATCTGGATTGCCTGGCCGCTTATTCGGCGGTGAACCAGGGCCACTGCCACCCTAAGATCCTGAGCGCGCTGGTGGATCAGGCGCGCAAAGTCACGCTCACTTCGCGGGCTTTTCGCAACGACCAACTGCCGTTGCTCCTCGAGCAACTGCATGAGCTTACCGGCTTCGAGATGACGCTGCCCATGAACTCCGGCGCCGAGGCGGTGGAGACCGCAGTCAAGGCCGCCCGCAAGTGGGGGCACAAGGTCAAGGGCATTCCGGACGGCAAGGCCGAGATTATTGTGTGCGCCAACAATTTTCACGGACGCACGGTGACCATTGTCGGCTTCTCGACCGACGAGCAGTACCGCGACGGCTTTGGCCCGTTCACGCCTGGGTTCAAGATTGTTCCGTACGGCGATGCGGCGGCGTTGCGCGGCGCGATGACTCCGAACACCTGTGCGTTCCTGGTCGAGCCCATCCAGGGAGAAGCCGGCATTGTGATTCCGCCCGCCGGATTCCTGAAAGAAGCGGCGGCCATCTGCCGGCAGAATCGCGTGCTCTTAATTGCCGACGAAATCCAGTCGGGCCTCGGCCGCACCGGCAAGCTGTTCGCGTACATGCATGAGGGCATACGGCCTGACGTCATCATCGTCGGCAAAGCGCTTTCCGGCGGCTTTTATCCGGTCTCCGCGGTGCTCGCGTCCAAGGAAGTTCTGGGCGTGTTCCATCCTGGCGACCACGGCAGCACGTTCGGCGGCAATCCGCTGGCTTGCGCGGTGGCGCGGGCGGCGTTGCGGGTGCTGATCGACGAAAAACTGCCCGAGCGCTCGGCGGAACTGGGCGGCTACTTCCTGGAGAAACTGCGCACGTTGCGCAGCCCCGATCTGAAGGAGGTGCGCGGCCGCGGCCTCTGGATTGGCATCGAACTGCACAGCCCGGCACGTCCGTACTGCGAGGCGCTGAAAGAAGAAGGCCTGCTCTGCAAAGAAACGCACGACCGCGTGATCCGGATCGCGCCGCCGCTGGTTATTACGCGCGAAGAAATCGATTGGGCATTTGAGCGGATCAAGAAGGTGATCGAGAAGCGGTAAGCGGGTGAAAACGCGTCAGTCCTCAGGGCATGAGGACAATCTAGTTCGTTTGTCGAACCAAGTCTGTGACGTGTGACCATCCCCGCTCAAGCCAAAACCGGGCTTGAGTGGGCCACCCCGTCCCGTCTACATCAAAGGTTCTCAAGTTTTGAGTCTGTCGGCCCCTCGCCCTCGATAGCCAGAATTCGATTGAACAGCCGGGCCTTAGCATCCGCGGTAGATTCATAATCAATGAAGTTGTATTGACGCGTATCAAAGTGAACCGAGGGCAATTCCTTCTTGTCGCACATCCAGATCACGTTGCGATTCAACCCAAGCATCAGGCCCGCTTCAAAGTAGACGCCAGCGCGTTGGCCTGTGAAGTCGGCAACCATAAATCGGGATCGCTTGATCTGGCCGATAATCTCGTCGTCGATTCGATTGACATGTTCAAACTTGTCAATCCTCAGTGGCTGATAAGCCGCTTCCACAATTGCTGGGGCGATGGCTTCGTCATAAATTGGATTCCTGGAAGGGTCAAACCACATGGCGACAAACGCGATCCGCGATTGCCTGCCCACTTTGTTCATCTGCTCTACGCGCTCGTAACCGGGCATCGTTACTATGGCGCTCACATGTTCCAGATGAACGTATCCCTTCTCCGCGAGTTCCCGAAGGTAGAAAAGCGCCTCGTCAGGGCTGGCTGCATACGCCAGCGGATAGTCCTGGGAGTGTGAAAATCGAGAAAGCGCACCGGGACGGTCGCTCATAGAGGCAACGACCGAGAGAGCAATGTCGAGCTTCTCCAATGGAGTAAAATCAGGGGCGTCTTTCAGAATCCTTTCCACATCTTGTTGCCTGATCGTTTCGTACTCCTGGTTCGCCGGGCGTTGCTTAAGAGCTGCGGAAAGTAGGTACCCCTTTCCGGCCCTTCGCGCGCGCTCGGCCGCGTCCGGAGTAATACTGACGTCCCCGCAGACCTCGCACCATCCCTCAAAAATCTCTGGCGGCCTCAATCGCCGATATATGTCGGCGTTCGTCGAACAGATCGGACACTTCGGCATATCATTTCGGACGTATACGTTCGGATCGAACAGTACTCTAGCCATTTATTTTCTCCGGAAGCCGGGTGCCCCCACACATTCGCGTTCTGTGCGAATGTGTGGGCGCTGCGGTCGGATGGTACCCTCGCGGATCATGACAACAGTTCGATGATAACTCGTTACGTACCGATCGACAGCTGTGAGCATGAACTCGCGATCTCCCGATGGTGCCGCGTCTGTCCCAGTTTCCCCGGCAGGCCCCTTCTCGAAAAGCGCGAGAAGGGGCGCACCCCCAGTTATTTCTTTCAGCATTCCAGAGATAGGTGGGAGTAAACTTACAGGCCGGAGAGGTCGGCCACCCGCCCAGTTGTATTTATCGCCTGCCCTGTTTCCTTCATACGAACTCGCCTTCGTTACGAGAAATCCCGCAAAGACAAGCACCAAACCAGCGACAGCCACATCGCTGCCAAGAGCCGCGAGGACTACATCTTTTTCAATCATGACTTCCTATTTCATGGGCCTGCTGCTACGTTTGGCGCGGGAGGTCTACGCGCCTTCAGCTTCGCTGGCATGACGTAAACATGATGCAGGTATTCGCGTGTGAACTCGACAATATCCTTGGCGTCTTGCTCCGTTACGTCCTCAAGGCCATCCTTATCAGGATGAGCGCCGATATTTCGTGTGACCCTTACTTCGTGCGCGAAATCCTTGAGCGCTTCTGTGATCTTGCCCCGTGAAAATAGCTCGTCTATCTGGTCAGTGAGGACTTTCTTTTTTGCGCCCAAGGCAATTGCACTTCCCTGAATAGCGCGGGCGCACATTACTACGCAAGCCTTGTACGCTTTTATCCATTGGCAGCGAAGGGCCTCTGCAAAATCTTCGGCAACACCTTTCGCCACTTGTTGAACCTCGTTGGCCACTGTGTCATTAGGTTTTCCCAATGGGTACACGGTTTCCAATTGGGAAGGATGATTCTGTGACTGGCGATTTCCAATAACGAGTACATAACCTTTGCAGCTTTCACACTGTGCGGCGCTCACCAGCTTTTGGTAACCGTTCGGCAAGTGTTGAAGGTAGGTCGCAACAGGGCGAAAATAAGAAACTGTAGGGGCACAATGTGGGCACTCTCCGTTGGCTCCAATTTTGCCCTCATTGACTGGAAAGTTTACGATTTGCACCGCGCCATTGTAGCGCCAAACGTAGAATGGGGCCAACGACATGAGGAGGTCAATCATTCATGGCCTCCCACTTGGTTTGTGAAGGTGATAATTCCGAAAATGATCGAATTCAGTATCCGATTGCATCCACATCCCGAGGAAATCGGCCCCCCGGTCGATGTGTTGCAGATCATGCCGAAAACTGGAATACATTGGGTACAGGGCGAAGCAAGATGTGCCGCACAGTAAAACTAGCGCCTGCACAAAAAACCGGGTGGATGCACGAGAACTAGGCATTAGAGATGCCTTTCTGTGCAAAGCCGCTTGAGCGCCGAATCCGGCTGTTGATCTGCGTTCGGCGGAGACGGGGCAAGCCCCGTCTCTACAGAAAGGGTTTCCCGGTCGCCGGACTCGAGCGCTTCCAGTGTCGAGCACGCGGTAGTGCCCAGCGGAGAGTGGGCCANNAGTTGCCGCATGATCTCGGCCAGTCCTACTTGGATGGAGTTCGCGTCCTCGAGGGTGGGGAGAACCAGTATCTCCTGCTTCTGGAGAAAGGCGTTAACTTGCCTGCCTTTCCGATGCCATCGCATGTGAAAGTAACAATAGCTGCGGTCGCGCATGGCGGGCGAACCGCACTGGGTTCCGTTGACCTTGATGTGCTGACAGCGACGGATGCTTACCGGGGATAGAGACATCTTTCGGCTCCTGTTCATCAGTTCTGGCGGTGGGCGGGCGAGGGCGCCCGCCCTACACGAACCCTGTGCCCCCCGCCCCCCCCACCTGCTTATTGGAATCATAGAGTTACAGGCTAAAACGGCTTAAATCTTTGGTTTCAAGGGGGTAATATGCAAAATATTCCGGAATAAGGACTTAGGGGGCAATTCTGAATTCCCTCGCTTACCGGCAGCTGCCGAGCTGCGCTCGGCTGGACAGCCGAGGGCGGCTGTCCCTACGTGGACGGGCGAGGGCGCCCGTCCCCACACCAACAAGAAAGGGTGCGGGAGTAATCCGCACCCTTACTTACTCTATAGTTCTATTGTATCAAGTTCGACCTATGCGGCGGACAACTTTCTCAAGTTTATTTTCGCCAGAGAATCATCGACTTACGGCGAAAATCGTGAAAACGGGGGCTTGACAAGATTCTAGCAGGCTGCGGGAAAAGTCGTTTCTGGGCAGGACCCGTGCCCTCAGCGGCTTGTATGTTC
>PKXK01000167.1 GCA_003132325.1 Acidobacteriaceae bacterium | reverse complement strand
AACCACAGGGTACACAGGGGTGCACGGGGGAACCCGGGACCGACGGCTGGTGTGTGGTTAATTGAGGTCATTCAACACGAGGGCGCTCGGATTCAATTGATTGATGTTCTGCTGGTCGGTGAGCACCAGGGTACGAATCGATCCGGCGGACGAACTTCCGGCACTGAGGGTCTGGCTAAAAAGAATTGGCGACGTGGTTCCGGTCGCAGTCACGAACATGGTGTAGTTGAAGCCCTGTACAAAATTGGGATTGTAGGCAACGGATGCGTATGTGCTCGCACTTCGGTAGGCAACGTTCGAGATGGTCGCGGGCGGGGTGATGGGGGTGGTGGACCCGACCGGGACGATATAAATATCGACGGCCGCGGGGCCGCTGCTTGGCGAGGCGTTAATGACGCGGAAATTCTCTTGGCCAGTGGGCGGCGGGAGGTTGTTGTCAAGGGCGGAAATGAGGACGACGTCGTTGTTGGTGGCAAATCCCGTCGCAACCAAAGTGTATTGCGCGGAAGCGGTCAAGCTAATGTCGGCGATGAAGACCGGGATGGTGGTACCGGTTTGAACCCCTTGGAGCGCGGAGCCGCCGGAAACGATTTTCGTATAGCCGGAGGACGGCTGAAAGCCTGGGAAGGGTACGTCGGTAAACTCCTTTGTACCGGCGACAGAGATATCGAGAGCGGTGCCGTACTGGGCGGTGTCCTGGATGGCATTGACGAAACGAACCTGCGCTGGAACGTTGCTGCTGGAACCACAACTGGCGGTGACGATGCTCAAGGCCGCCAGGGCCAAGGCTAGGGGCAGGGCTTTGAAGCAGCGAGACATCCTTAATTCTCCGAGAGTCGGTTTAGTGGTGAGCAAGAAGGATTTTAGCAGCTTGGGCCATCGGGTGATCGGGTGATCAGGAGTGCGATTGCATTTACTTTTGAATTTCGATGGCTGGATGCGCCCGATATCCCGATCACGGGTTCACCGAGCCTCAGTCGAGGCCCGGGTCTTTTTCCTGAACGTTTTGCGGAGCGTCTTCCTGAACTCTGCAAGTGGACGCCTGCCAGGGCAGAACGACTTGCCCGCGGTTAGTTGAGGTCAGTCAACAGTATGGGCGTCGAACTCATCGCCTGCCCACCTGGATTGTCCACTAGCACTATGGTACGAATCGAGCCAACCGTTACGCTGCCGATTTCAGGGAGTTGATAGCCGCCGCTCCAACCCTGGACTGGGGTCGTTTCCGTCGTTGGCGTCACGTACATCGTGTAGCCGTAGGATCCGATGGAATTATAGCTCACGGTTTCGTAAGTGCTATATGGCGTGGTGGACGATTGAGGGGAAGAAACGCCGGAGATCGCGGGGGCGCCGCAATTATTACCAAGTGTACAGCTAGGGGTGCCCGTGGCGATGTTCGGGATGATGTAAACGTCCACAGCGCCGCCCACGGCGAGCGAGGCGTCAATGACGCGGAAGTTCACTTTGCCAACTGCTGGCGCCGTGTTGTTATCAACTGGAGCCACGATGAGAGTGGTGTTTGGAGGAAGTTTCCCAGTTGCAACCACCGTGTATTGCGACCCAGAGTTGAAGCTGACGGGGCTGTCCAGGGGCCCGAACGCAGTGGTGGTTGTGCCGCTTGCAAGCCCTAGGATTTGGTCACTACCCGTCGGGATGCTCACGTAGTTCGATCCCGAAGCCGTGAAAGGCCCTACGCCGCCAAACGCCTTCGTTCCGTTGAATTCGATATCCAAGGCTTGGGTATCGTCCGAGATCGCATTGACGAAACGAGCCTGCGAATTGTTGGAACCACAACTGGCGGCGAAGGTGGCAAAGACGATCAGGGCGGCAAGGGCCAAGGCCAGGGGCAGGGCTTTCAACCAGCGAAGCATAGTATTCTCCAAAAGGCAGTTTTGGTGGTGGGCAAGCAAATGAGATGCACTTATCGTAATCCCAGGTTTTACGGGCTTGTGTAAATTTTTGTATTGGCGAGTCTAGATTAGCATGAGTGCGCAGTGACGGTCGTTGGTCGTTCGTCGTTGGTCGTTAGGCAAAAACACTGTTCGCTGTTCATCGTTGGCTGATTTGTGAAACGGAAAACGCAATCTATTGCGGGCAGAAAGGGGAGCGCGGCGAAAGATCAGCGCGCGCGGGTGGTGCGCTGCATTCGCGCCTTGCCGGCGGGGATGGTGTCGAGTTACGGGGCGATCGCGCGGGCTGCGGGCTGGCCTGGAGCCGCCCGTCAAGTAGTGCGCATCTTGCAGCAAGTTCCGGGACTGCCTTGGCATCGCGTGGTCGGCTCGGGCGGGGCCATCAAGCTGGGTGGAGAAGGCGCCGCCGAACAAAGATTCCGTCTGCGCATGGAGGGCGTGACGTTTCGCGGGGCGCGCGTGGATATGGGCAAGCACGAATACAAATTTCCCAAGAAGCCAGCGAGAGGACGTAATTCGCCGTAGAGACGCGGCTTGCCGCGTCTCCGCTCGCACCGCCGATTTTCTGGTTTGCAGCGGAGACGGGGCAAGCCCCGTCTCTACAGGGAAGTATCGCGTGGACTAACTGTGCTGCGGCAAGGTTCCTTCCAGCAGATCGTGCAGGCGGTTGGCGGGACAGCGCAATCCTATATAAAAACTTCCGAAGAGGGCATAGACGGCGCTTACGTGGTCGAAGCGCATCTCGTAGATCAGCTTCTTGAACACCAGGGGATCGTCGGCGAAGAGGTCGACGCCCCACTCCCAATCGTCAAAACCAATGGAGCCCGTGATGATTTGTTTTACCTCTCCGGCATAGCGGCGTCCGACCATGCCGTGTTCGTTCATCTGGCGCTGGCGTTCTTCCATGGGGAGGGTGTACCAGTTCTTGTCTTCGCCGCGGCGGCGATCCATGGGATAGAAACAGATGTAGCGGTTGGGGGGCATGGCAGGGAATAGGCGCGGCTTCATCGCTTCTTTCTGGCGCGCGATGGTTTCCTGGATGGCCTTTTTCCATTCGTCCGAGTGCGGTTCGACGCCGCGATCGGCGAGCGCCTTGTAGGTTTTGAGCGACGACTCGTATAGGCCCAGCTCAATCACCGACAAATAGGAAGTCGCGGGCTCCAGAAAATCGTTGAGCCGGAGCCGCGCCAGATCGAGTTCGGCCTGATTGAGCTGGTCGAAGCTTTCGCGGAAGTGGACCAACATCAGGTCGCCTTTGTGGCCCAGCAATGAGAACAGCGCAGACTGGCCATCGGACTTTCCATTGGACTCGGCTTCCATCGCGGCGAGCAGGCTGGCGGCTTCGGCGGCGATCTCGCGGCGGGTGTTCTCGGCTAGCGCGCGCCAGGCGGTCCAGCGGAAGCGCATCATCTGATGAAGCGTGGCGTAGCCTTCAAGCGTCAGCGGTACGGCGGGAAGTTGGAGAGTTGCGGGATGGGTTGGATTCATGGATTTGGCCTGGGGGCTATTGTAATCGGACACACAGGATTGAATCATTGAGGCATTGAGACATTGAATCATTGCCGCAATGATGAATGATTCAATGTCGCAATGATTCAATGTCTCAATCCCTATCGACCCGGGGTACCCCCACCGCCACGGACACAGATTGCTCCGAGATGCGCCGATGTGCTACAAGCTGCTATATGCGTAAATGGATGAGCGATCGATTAAAACGTCGCAAGAAGCCCGGAGACGGCTCCAGTAAGGAAGCAACCAAGGCGCCCGAGCCCTTGCAGCCGAGATTCTATGACGATGAGCCGGTGACGCCGGTCGACGTACCTGGAGAAGCTGCCGCCCAGGCTCCAGTGGCCAAGGTGCAGCGCCCGTCGAGACCGGAGCCTGAGGCCGCGCCAGAGTCCGCCTCGGCTGCATCCGCGGCCGTGGAACCGAAAGCGCGCACGTCTCGCCGCCGTCGCGGACGTGGAGGTCGCGGGGGATCGCGTTCCCGTGCGGCGGCGGCCCCGGGCGCAGTCGTTGCGGAACCATCCGCAGGAGAACCATTGGCGGCAGAACCGCCGGCGCCGGAACCGGTGGTTGCCGGGATGTTGCCGGCGGTCGTTGCGCCTCCTCAGGTTGCGCCTATTCAGGTTGTGGCGGCTCCGGCTGCGCATGCTCCGGCTGCGGCTGCTGGGGTTGCGCCGGCTCCCGTCCGCGCCAGCAAGGGAACGGTGGTGCTGGCGATTGGGTTGCCGGGGTCGGGCAAGAGTTCGTGGTTCAAGCGGCACAACATTCATCCGCTATCGAGCGATCTGCTGCGCGAACTGCTTTTTGACGACGCGCAAGAGCAGCGCTTTCAGGATCTGGTGTTTTCGAACCTGCGCTCGATGCTGAAGGCGAGGCTGATTGCGCGGCGTCCCATGAATTACGTGGATGCGACGAACCTTACGTCTCACGACCGCCATAGCTGGATCAAGCTGGCGAAGGATTACGGCTACGATGTGCAGGGCTTGTTCTTCGATGTGCCGGTGGAGATTTGCATGGAACGCCACCAGCGCCGCGGCCGCGTGGTCGCCGAAGATGTCATGCGCAAGATGGCGGGCAAGTTGAAGCCTCCGGCGTTTGAGGAGGGATTCACGAAGATCACGGTGGTGCGGGTGAAACAGAAGGGAAGCGACACGTAGGGACAGCCGCCCCGGCTGTCCAGGCGAGCGAAGCTTGCCTAGGGTTTCTTTTGTTCATGCTTGCGATCAGGAGCGCTGCGGGGCTTCGCCCCGCTGGACAGCCGAGGGCGGCTGTCCCTACGCTTGATGCAAATCTTCAGCCCTTCAGATAGGGCAGCAGTTCTTTAAACGCGGGCGTGCCCGAGGCTCGCAGCAGTTCGTAGACGATCATTTCGGTCGAGGAAAGAATGGCTCCGGCGGCCTTCATGCGGTCCAGGCCGATGCGCCAGTTCAATTCCGTGCGCGAACTGACGGCGTCCGACGCCACGTGCACCAGATAGCCCTCGCGCAACGCTCCCATTGCAGTTTGCATGACGCAGATGTGGGATTCCATGCCGCAGAGCAGCACGGTGGTTCGCTGGCCCGGCAGGCGCTTCAGCAGGGAGCAGAACACGTCGCTGCCGAAGCAGGAGAACGTCAGCTTGTCGATGGGCGGAGTGTCGGGCAGCAGGGACGCGACCTCGGGCACGGTGTTGCCCAAGCCTTTCGCGTATTGAACTGTTACCAGCGCCGGGATCTTCAGGATTCCAGCCAGGCGAATCAACAGCTGCGCGTTGCGGACGAACCGCTCTTTTTCCCAGATGGGCGGCAGCAGTTTCTCCTGGATGTCGACGACGATGAGAGCGCACTGTTCGGCCTCAAGGGGACGGCGCGCCATCTCGGCGTAGCTGGTTTCAACGGGCATGGATTCTGAGAAAGTTTCGGGGAAAGTTCCACTGCCGGTCGTTGTTGTTGTCATTGTTATCGCGACTCCTTTGCGACTCTTCGCACTGCTGACAGAGATTGTAACGCGGGTGTCGTACGAAGCGCGTGTGCGCCAGGGGAGCGCCGTTTTGCAGTCACCGCAAAATGAATTAGAATTCGGGTACAGCCCGGTCGTTCAACGGTAGGACTGCAGCCTCTGGAGCTGCGTATCGGGGTTCGAATCCCTGCCGGGCTGCCAAATTTTTCGGCATGAGAATTCCTTCCACGCGCCAAGGAGCAAGACGCATCTGCCCGGCTGGCTATTCTCAGCGGCGCAAATTCCAAGAGGACGAGGAGTTGATATGAAAATACTGCTGTACGCAGGCTTGCTCCTGATGGTGCTTGGCATCGCTTCGCTGGTGGTGCCCATCCCTCACACCGAGACGCAAGGGATCAAGATCGGAGATGCGAACTTGGGCGTTCAAACGAGCCGCAGCGAGCGGGTTTCGCCCGTCATTAGTGTTGTGCTGATCGCGGGCGGGATCGCGCTGAGCATTGCCGGTTCGCGTACGCGGTCCTCCTGAGGCAACTTCCGCATTGCTGTCGTTGGGCTCAGCTAGTGGGCATGGCTGGTTTACAAACTTGACAATGGCAGCGAAGAAGACTACGATCAAAATTGAGTAAGTACCTATTCTTATTCTTTCGCGTCCTCTAATTAGTTAGCCTATCTAAAAGTTATTTCCTCTTCGATTGCTCTGAGGGGAAGTTCGAGTCACGACGCTACCGGCCTCTCTTTGTCGGCTCGATGATTTTGGCGGATCGATAGAACCAGGAAGGAACCATGAAAAACATTAAGTTTGTTGTGAAGGTTAACCGCGGGGGAGCTCATGTCCCTCAATATGTGCTGCGGGTCGATAAGGTGCCCATCCAGACCACAACCAACCGTAAGCTGGCGCTGGTGATGGGGAGATTTACAGCGGAAGACGCGGTTAAATCCATGCAAACCTCCCACTGTAACCCGGAGTTAGTATCCGTACGGGTTAGTGCCTAGGGTTTTTTGGTATCAGGTCTCGCAATGCAAAAACGTGAATGTTCGCAGTGTGGTGGTGAGCTGGTTCTGGCGGTGCGCGCGAGCCAGACCCAGACGAGTAATGATGGGCCAAGCCTCGGGGCCAGCGCATTTACAAGCTGGAGATGCGGCACATGCGGGAGCGCTTTTACGGCAGCGCAACTTCGCGAAGACAAGCGCGAACGGTCAAGAGCTTCCCATACACGCGTGAGCGTTTGAAGTCCAGCCGGACGGGGACGCCCGGCTCTCCATCACAGGTTCCTAAACTTTCTCCCTAGTCTCCCGACGGCATCAGTTCGTCGGATGTCTCTCCGCAAGCATCAGTCTGGCTTTGCAATGACGGCGACGTTTTGCGGATTATCTCCAACAGAAGCAGCCGGTCGGGCTTCAGCAATTCGGCGACGTGTTCTTTGTTGACTTGCGCGACGATGATTTGTCCAATCTCGGTATGCACATCCGAGAAGATGCCCACGCTCTTCATCCTTTGGGTCTGAAACTCGTTGTCCTCGGTAGGAGTGACGTAGTGCACCGAGCTGGCATTGTAGCGGTGGATCAGGAACAGTTGGGCGACCGTCATGAGGCGCTTCTTGCGCACCGGCGCCAGGGTGTTCTGATCGCGAACAGAGATGATATTGCGGCCGCGACGATCCTGGATGTAGGCGAAGATCACGCTGGCGAGCTTCTCCCCGCTGGGCTCATTCAGCACGCTCAGCTCCAATAGGTCCGAACCGGCCGTGAGCGGACGGAGCCGGACGCTAATTTTCTCTGCATAGTTGCAGTGCCGGCTCCACTCCGCGAGCCACTCTTCCAACAGCTTGGTGGGGACCTCGGTCTGAACCAGGTGCTGAAACTGCGTCGAGCCCTTGCCCATCGCCTTGGTCGCGGCGGTGCGTCCCGACGAAGCCATTAAGGCGGCGTCCAGGCGCGGGCCTCCGACCAGGGTTTGCGGCGTCCGATAGGGCGACTCCAGCAGTCTGAACTTGCGTTGCAAGCGCGCCAGCGCCAGCATCCCGTCTTGCTTCAATGCGGTTGCGAATTCCTCGGCAGCCAAGCCGTCGATCTGGTGGCCACCGTAGGTGATGAAGTTGAAGACGTAGCCGAGTTTCCCGAGTTCCTCGGGGAAGCGCTTCATCTGCTCGTCGTTCATCCCGGTGGTGTCCCAGCTGAACGACGGCGAGAGGTTGTAGGCCAGCATCTTCCCGGGATACTGNNGTTTCCATCCACAGTATGTCGGCGAAGGGCGCAACCGCCAGCGACTTCGCGATGGCGTAATCGATGCCCGCCTGGATGTGATAGAAGCCTTCGGGAGTTTTGGGCAGCTCGCAATCCCAGATGACGCGGATGCCCATCGATTTTGCGCGCTCGCGAGCCTCGTAGAAGGAAGCCCGTTTCGCGAAGGCCAGCCATTGCTCGAGGGTCATGTCGAAACGCTCGCCCTCGGCCGCGCGGAACTCCAGCACCCCGGCGACCGCCAGACCATAGGTCTTCATCCCCGCTTCGGCTTGCCAGGTTTCCACATAGCGCGTGTCTATTTTGTCGAGCGCTGCGTCGAGATCGGTGGCTGTCATATTCCGGAGAGCCGGGGCGCGCTCGGTAATTATGGACATGAGCCCAACCCGGTCGAGCCAATCGAAGGCTGCCGAGTACTCGGTCTGAGACACGGCAAAAAGCAAGTGACCGCGGATCTCTTCGACGCCCAGCTCGAAAAGCTTCCGCAAGATGGCCAGATAACCGGCCTTGTAACTGGGTAGATCGACGTTGGTGGCGCCGAGAATGAAGGGTTGATCGCGCTCGTCGCTGCGACTCTCGATGAAGGTCGCGGACTCGGCGTCGGTTCGGGCGACAATGATGCCCGGGACCCGCATGATGTCGAGCTGCAGGCGGGCGGCGTTGAGGCGCTTGATCTGCTCGTCCTCGGCCACAACCACCTTGCCGCCCTGGTGGCCGCATTTCTTCGCTCCCGGCTTCTGGTCTTCGATGTGGTAGCCGGGCACGCCGACCTCGACGAAGCGGCGGATGAGATTGCGGACATGAGCGTCTCCACCGTGACCGGTGTCGGCGTCGGCGATGATGAAAGGCCGATAGTCGATGGCCGGTGTCGCCTGGCGCTGTTCCTCGGTCATCCTCATGCGGGCGAAGTGCTGGTTCTTGTCGGCGGTGAGAAGTGCTCGCACCAGTCCGGCGGCTTCGTCTGGCACCTGGCCTAGCGGATAGCTGGCGAGGTCTGGACCCGGATCCTCGGCTTGCGAGCCTTTGGCGGATGTCGCCCAGCCGCCCAGGTAAATGCCTTCCATGCCAATGCGCTTCATCATCACCGCCTGGCCTGGCGAGTAGGGACCGAAGGTCGTGATCTGCCGGCGCTCATCGAAGAGCTCGCGCAATCGCTTGTAGAACTCCTCCGCTGCTTGTCGCGCTACGGTGTAGTCGCCGGAAATCGTACCTTGCTGCTCGGCCACCTGGCGCGGGGAGTAGAGACGGACGATCCCGTCGAATTGGGGGCGCGCGAACCATTCCTTGGCGGCCGCGACCTGTTGGTCGAACATTGTCATAGTCGTAGTGGTTTCATGGCTCTCAGCGCTGGTTAACACTTTTCCGCCTCCATGGAGTTTGCGGGTTACGTCCCAGGTGCAGTAGACCGCGGATTGCGATTTTCCCACAAACCGCGCTGTCCGTCCCGGCCTACTAGGACAAAATGACCTAGTGGGCGGGACTTGCGCCGGCAAAGGGCTTATGCTGCCGTCCATGAACACGACTTTTGTTGAAACCAATTCCGTTGAGAGTCAGAGCCCAACCCCGACCGAGACCAGCGTTCTTACCGCGGATGCTCGCGCCTTCCTGTTGAAACTTGCGGCCCGGTTCGAGCCGCGGCGGCAGGAACTTTTGACGCGGCGGCGAACCGTGCAGCAGGAAATCGATCATGGCAAGTTCCCAGACTTTCTGCCGGAGACGGCTGGAATCCGGCAGGGCGATTGGAAAGTGGCGGCGATTCCGAAAGACTTGTGCGATCGCCGGGGCGAAATCACCGGGCCGGTCGATCGCAAGATGATCATCAACGCGCTGAACTCGGGCGCGAGCGTTTTCATGGCTGACTTCGAAGACTCGAATTCGCCGACCTGGTCTAACAATATTGAGGGCCAGCAGAATCTGCGAGACGCGATTCGTGGCACGATCCGGTATGAGAGTCCGGAGGGAAAGCAGTACCAGCTGGGGTCGAAGCTGGCAACGCTGATGGTACGGCCGCGCGGATGGCACCTGGACGAAAAGCACTTTTTGGTGGAGGGGAAGCCGATCTCGGCGTCGCTATTTGATTTTGGCCTGTTCTTTTTTCACAACGCCGCCGCCTTGCTCGGCAAACGCACTGGGCCTTACTTCTACCTGCCGAAGCTGGAGAATCATCTGGAGGCGCGGCTGTGGAACGACGTTTTCTGTTTTGCTCAGGACGAACTGGGCATTGCGCGCGGATCGATTCGCGCCACCGTCCTGATCGAAACGATTCTGGCCGCGTTTGAAATGGACGAGATCCTTTACGAATTGCGCGAACATTCGGCGGGGCTGAACTGCGGGCGTTGGGATTACATTTTCAGTTTCATCAAGAAGTTCCGCGCGCATCCGAAATTCGTGTTGCCGGACCGGTCGCTGGTCACCATGGAGCGGCATTTCCTGGGCTCCTACGTCGAATTGCTGATTCAGACCTGCCACCGGCGCGGCATTCATGCCATGGGTGGAATGGCGGCGCAGATTCCGATTCGCAACGATGCGGCGGCCAACGAACAGGCGCTGGAGAAAGTGCGGCGCGACAAACTTCGGGAAGTGCACGCGGGCCATGACGGCACCTGGGTTGCGCATCCGGGGCTCGTCCCGGTGGCAAAAGAAATTTTCGATAAGTACATGCCGGAACCGAATCAGATTTCTTTGGACAGAAAGTCGACGGAGAACAAATCGACGCAGTGCGGCAGCCGGATGGTGCAGCCGAAAGACCTGCTCGACGTTCCCACCGGCGATATTACCGAGGCAGGATTGCGCTGGAACCTTGACGTGGGATTACAGTATCTGCATTCGTGGCTGCGGGGATCGGGGTGTGTTCCGATCTACAACCTGATGGAAGATGCGGCGACTGCGGAAATTTGCCGCGCCCAAGTGTGGCAGCACG
This sequence comes from Acidobacteriaceae bacterium, assembly GCA_003132325.1. Taxonomy (GTDB): domain Bacteria; phylum Acidobacteriota; class Terriglobia; order Terriglobales; family Acidobacteriaceae; genus Acidiflorens. Next base: position 8,579 of record PKXK01000167.1, on the reverse strand, counting down.
GCGCGCATCTTAAAGACGGCAGGCCGGTGACGGAAGGCATGGTGAAGGAGATCATCCATCACCGGGCAGCGGAGTTGGGCGCCGAGGCGGGCGGCGTGTCAGGCAGTGACGAAAAACTGCGGCAGGCGGCGCGCGTCCTCGAAGAACTGACGACGAGCCGGGAATTTGCGGAATTTCTCACGCTTGCCAGTTACGATCTATTGGATTAGAACGTCTATGCATGGGCGCACGCAGAACTTCCACCAACCTGCAGATGGATGCAGGTTTCCTCTCGCGGTTACGGGAACATGTTGCGGCGCGGGAGATTGAACGCGGAATTGCGTGTCTTCGATCGCATCAGGACCTGATCGCCAATCTCGATCCTTCCCAGGAAGATGCCGGCCGCCTCCTGGCGCAGCTTGCGATATGGACGGATATCGGATTCAGCGGGCCGCCACTCCACGAACTTCTGCAACGCTTTGAACACTTGAAGCCCGGGTCACGGTCGAAACTCACAATCGCCGACTACATCTGCCTGCGCCTGGCCGAGGGAATGGCGGCGATGGTGGAAGAGGCGATGGAAGCGGCGATTGCTCACTTTGATTTTGTCTTGAGCTTGCAGGAAGAACTGGACGACCGGTTCCTGCTGGCCATCGCTTACTACTGGAAGGGGCGCTGCTTGCGGCGACGCGGCGAGTACGACGAGGCCCTGATCTACACCGGCAAAGGAAAAGAGCTGGCGCTCGAGTTAAACCATCCGCGCATGGCGGCGGTGATGCAGGTGCTGGAGAGCTGGCTTCTATTTCAGCAGGGCAAATGGAAAGAGGCGGTGCGCCTCTCGCAATCGGCGGAAGGTGTACTGGGCGAGACCGACGACTATGTGACGCTCGGCAACCTGCAATCCTTCTACGGGCGGATGGCGCGCCGGGAAGGGCGCTTCGACAAGGCGATTAAGTTCTTCGAGAACGCGATTCGCTATTATGGCAAGCGCGATCCGCGGCACCTGAACCTGGCGCGATCGCTGGCGAATATGGCGCTGGCCAAGCGCGGGATCGCGCTGCAGTTGCAGAAAAGGGTGGACCGCGACGCCGAGCGCCGCCGGAAAACGCCGGCCAGCGGCGCCGGCAAGCCGAGCGGAACCAGTCATGACTATCGCAGTCGATTGGCCGAGCTTCGCCGCGAAGCGCTCGAACACCTCGACGCCGCCCGTGCCATCTACCAGCAGCGCCCCAACCATCACGGAGTCGGGACGGTCTACTTGAATGCGGCGTACATCCACCTCGATGGCGGAGATTTTCAGCGCGCCGAGGAAGAAGCGGTTTCGGCGTACGAAGTGGCGGAACAGAAGCAGGACTACATTCTGATGGGACGGGCGCGCATTCTGGAGTGCATGATCGAGAATGCGAAGGTGGAGGAAGAGATCGGCGGGGGCGCCGATCCGGGGAGCCATGCGCGGCGGGCGTTCGAGTTCAGCCAAGAGGCGATCGATCTGGCGAAGCATACCCAGCATCATCTGCTGCTGGCGAATGCGCATCTGTGGCAGGGATTGACGCAGTGCAACTCGTTTTTCGACAATCCGGAAGCGGCGCGCGTTTCCTATGACCTGGCGCGGGCGTCTTGCGGAACGAATCAGCCCGACAACAACATGTGGCAGGATCTGCAGACTCTGGGCGCGAGGATTCTGCGGAAGGGAAGTCTCCATCCGGCGCTGAAGGCGTGGTCGCAAGGGGCGGTGGGCGAGAAGACGTTCCGGCAAATCAGCGACGAATTTGCGGAGATTGTGATCGCGCGGGTGTGGGAGCGCGAAGGGCGCAAAGTTTCGCGGGCGGCGGCGCGGCTGTCGATTTCTCCCAAGAAAGTGCGGCGGGTACTGGCGCGGGTGGGACGGCGGAAGCCGGGCGGGCGCTAGGTGGCGTGCCTTTCCCAAACTGCTCGAGGCAAAATTATTCAGCAGCGGGAGACGGGGCAAGCCCCGTCTCTACAGGAGTTTTTCGGCAATCCCAGAAGCTTTGAGAATCGAATCGGATGGTTGATAATCTAAGACCTATGAAAATTGCGAAGGATGTGACGGAACTGATTGGACACACGCCGCTGGTGCGGCTGAACCGGGTTACCGAGGGCGCGGTGGCCGAAGTGGTGGCGAAGCTGGAAAGCCAGAATCCCCTGGCCAGCGTAAAAGATCGGATCGGGGTGAGCATGATTGCCGATGCCGAGCGCGCCGGCAAAATTCAGCCCGGCAAAACCGTTCTGATCGAACCGACCAGCGGCAACACCGGAATCGCCCTCGCTTTCGTGTCGGCCGTGAAGGGCTACAAGATCATCCTCACCATGCCCGACACGATGAGTCTGGAGCGGCGGGTGCTGCTGCTCGCGCTGGGCGCCGAGATTGTGCTGACGCCGGGACCGCGGGGAATGAAGGGTGCAATCCTGAAAGCCGAGGAATTGCTGGCCTCGACTCCGAACGCTTACATGCTGCAGCAGTTCGACAACCCGGCAAATCCAAAGATTCACTTCGAAACCACGGGACCCGAAATTTGGGAAGACACCGACGGGCGCGTCGATTTTCTGATCTCCGGCGTCGGCACCGGCGGAACGCTCACCGGGGTCTGCGAATACATCAAGCCCAAGAAACCTTCGTTCAAGGCGGTCGCGGTCGAGCCGGCGGATAGCGCGGTCCTCTCCGGCGGACCGCCAGGGCCGCACAAGATTCAGGGGCTGGGCGGCGGTTTTATTCCCAGCATCCTGCGCCGGGATTACATTGACGAGGTCATCACCGTAACCAACGACGAGTCGATCGAGATGGCGCGGCGGCTTCCGCTCGAAGAAGGTTTGCTGGTGGGCATCTCTTCGGGAGCGGCGGTGGTGGCGGCTTTGAAGGTGGCGCGGCGTCCTGAAAATGCCGGGAAACTGATCGTCGTGATTCTGCCGTCATTCGGCGAGCGCTACCTGAGTAGTATTCTGTTTGAAGGACTCCGGAACCAGGCGCTGCAGATTCCGACAGTGCAACTTCCGGCTTGATCTTCAATCTTTAGACTGTTTGACCCCATGCCGCATCTGCTGTCGCTAATTCGCGAGGATGTTGCCACCGTGCTGGAGCGCGATCCCGCGGCGAAGTCGCATCTGGAGGTTTATCTCTGCTACTCCGGCCTGCATGCGGTTTGGTTCTATCGCATGAACCACTGGTTGTGGAACCACAATTTCCTTCTGCTGGCGCGCTGGTTGTCGCAGGTGGCGCGCTGGCTCACCGGCATCGAAATCCATCCCGGAGCGCAGGTCGGGCGGCGTTTGTTCATCGATCATGGGATGGGCGTGGTGATCGGAGAGACCGCGATTGTCGGCGAGGACGTCACGCTCTACCAGGGTGTGACGCTCGGCGGAACCGGCAAGGAGCAAGGGAAGCGGCACCCGACGCTGCTTGACAATGTGGTCGTCGGCGGAGGCGCGAAGATTCTCGGCAACATTACGGTGGGGCACAATTGCCGGATTGGCGCCGGATCGGTCGTGCTGCGCAGCGTGCCTGACAATTCCACGGTGGTGGGCGTGCCGGGACATATTATTCTTCGAGAAGGCAAGCGCGTCGTGATTACCGACCCGAAGCAAATCAACGACCCGCTGTCCGCGGCCTTGTCCGCAGTTGCGACTGAGGTGAACAAGTTAAAAGAGCGAGTGCGTCAACTGGAAGGCACGGGCGGAAGCGAGCCGGCTTCCGAATCCCTGCAACGAATCATCGAAGATCGCGACGATCAGATCTAGAAACCTAAGCGTTTTTGTCATCCTGAACGAAGTGAAGGACCTGCTTCTGGCGGCGAACAGCAGGTGTCCTTCCCCTGCGGCTCCGCTCAGGGTCAGGATGACAATTCATCTCCGCGGCGTCCTTATATCTCTACGAAGAAAACCTGAGCGTACCGCTTGACGTTGTAAAATGACGACATGCCGTTACCGCCAGGAAGTCCTAACTTTGGCAAGAAGCGCACTCCGCCTCCGGACGAGACGTTTGAAGAAGCAGCCTATCTGAAAGCGCTGGGGGAAAAGCAGGAGGTCGTGAGCCTGAAGCTGGCCGACGGCGAAGTGGTGCACGGCTGGATTGAGTACTACGACAAGAACATGGTGCGCGTGACGCGCGAGGTTGGCCCGAATCTGTTCATCTTCAAGCACGAAATTGTTTATATCTCGGAAGACGGTAAGAAGAAGTAGGCAGCACTCAGCATTCAGCACTCAGTAAGCAATCCAGAAAATGAAAGTCTTGACGTCGCATGACATCCCTTCAATCTTTGGATTTGATTTCTCCGATGCAGGCTATGGCTCGCGAGGCGGGCAGCTTGCTCATGGACTACTTTCGGCAGCACGTGAAGATTGAATACAAGGGCGACGTGGATCTGGTTACGGTGGCCGATCGCAAGTCGGAGGCGCTGATTCTGGAACGGATTCGCCACCAGTTTCCGACTCATGACGTGCTGGGGGAAGAGGGAGCGCGAATCGAAACGGGCGGCGAATACAAGTGGTACGTCGATCCGCTGGACGGCACCACGAATTTTGCGCATGGCTTTCCGGTGTTTTGCGTTTCGCTGGCGGTGGAACGCCAGGGGCAACGGGTCGCGGGAGTAATTTACGATCCGACTCGCGACGAGATGTTCGCCGCCGAACTCGGCAGCGGCTCGCGGCTGAATGGCGCCGCGATCCACGTGTCGGCCACGGCGAATCTGGGGGAGTGCCTGGTCGCCACTGGTTTCCCCAGTCATAAGCGGCATAAGAACCCGAATATTTATTTCTATCACCAGCTCACGTTGCGCACCCACGGGGTGAGACGGGCGGGGTCGGCTGCGCTGGATCTGTGCAACGTGGCGTCGGGCCGATTTGACGGATTCTGGGAATTTAATCTTAATCCGTGGGACACGGCGGCGGGCGTGCTGATCGTGGAAGAGGCGGGTGGGAAGGTCACGGACTTTTCGGGGGGCGCGTTCCAGATCGCCAGCCGGGAAACGCTGGCGTCGAATGGCCTGGTGCATGACGCGCTCTTGCGGGAGTTTCAGGAGATCTTCGCGGGCCGGGGAATGGAAGAGTTGGCCAGTCCGGTTGCCTACGCGAAGGATCGACGAGTGTAGTGGAGCGCCGGGCGCCCCGCCCGGCTGGACCCTTCGACTTCGCTCAGGGCAGGCTCGCGAGGCGCCCATCGCTCCACCGCCCCAGCACAAGGGTTACAATGACTCGCGTGGGTTCGTCTCTTCTTGAACGCAAGGTTGAAAAGCGTCCCGGCAAAGTGCGTCTGCGGGGGCGCATTCTATTTCTCACCGAAGACCCCGAGCTAATCAAGAAGCAACTGGCGGGCTGGGATCTGCCGTGGGATACGAAGACTCCGGCCAGGAATCCTAAGCTCCGCGACGACATTTCTACCGACGAGATCACTCCCGCGCACTGTTGCTTCTACTTTGATCGGACGCTGGGCGAGATTCCCTACGTTGGTTTGAGGTGTGGCGACACGCTGCCGATCGGGCGCGGCGCTGTGAAAAAAGGCGGTTTCGTGTGCTCGGTTGCCGGCAAGCGGCGCGGCAAAGGATCGAGCCGCGAGCAATCCCCTTATGCCGAGATGTGCGCCGGGATTCAGGTTGCGATTGCGGAGAATATTGAGCGCATCTACAANNAAGAGATCGCGCTCAGCGAGTTTACGGCCGGGGAAGATGAGATCACGCGGCAGGTGATCGAGTATGGGGGGTTGTTTCCGTTTAATGTGGCGCGGATGCAGGGGAAGGTCTTTTTGCCGGCGATCACGACTGCGAAACGCCCGATGACTTTGGCGGAGAAGATCTTTGCGGCGCACATGGTCCCATCAGCATCGGGGACTGCCGAACTTCTCCACCCCGTCAAGCCAACACCGGGCTTGACGGGGGCCCCGGTGCGCTCGGCTGGACAGCCGGGGGCGGCTGTCCCTACGCGTGCGGTTAAGCCTGGCGACACCGGTTTTACTCGCGTCGATCTACGCTTCAGTCATGAGTACGTCACGCCCATGGCTGCGATTTTTTACGAGCAATACGTCGGCAAAGACGTTCCGGTCAATGATGCGTCGAGCATCCGTTTCTTCCGCGACCATCTCACCTTTCTTGACGAAGTGATTTCGGAAGAAAAGAAAAAACTCGGGCTGCTCGATTTGGCCACGCAGCTCAAGCTGAAGCAGGAGGATTTTGCCAAGCAGCAGGGAATCAAACTGCACGGCGAGCTGGCCGACAGGAAAGGCTCGGAGGGCATCTGCCACTCGGTAATGCTGGAGACCTATGCACTGCCGGGGCAGGTGAACGTTGGGTCCGATTCGCACACGCCGCACGTTGGCGCCATTGGATGCATCGCCTTCGGCATTGGGACAACCGACGTATTCAATTCCTGGATTACGAAAGACGTTCGCGTCAAGGTGCCGGAGTCGGTCAAGATCGTGATTCGGGGCAAGCGGCACGCGAACGTCACGGCGAAAGATTTCATCTTGAAGATTCTTTCTCTCGATTACGTGCGCAGTGGCAAGGCTCTCGCGAAGGTGATGGAGTACGGGGGGGAAGCGGTCGAGGCGCTCTCGGTGGACGAGCGCGCGACCATGACCAATATGGCGGCCGAAATCGGAGGCTTTACCGGCATCGTGGCTCCGGATGAAAAGGTGGTCGAGTTTCTGATAGAGCGCCGGGGCATGAAGCGCGCCGAGATCGAGAAGATGATCGCGGGCTTGCAGAGCGATCGCGACGCCGAATACGCCGAGGTGATCGAACTCGACGCGGCGGAGATTACGCCTATGGTCGCCACTCCGGGCGATCCGGGCAACGGCAAGTACATCCGCGACCTCAACACTCGCGTGCCCATCGAAATCGCCTATGGCGGAACTTGTACAGCAGGGAAAAACGAAGACATGGACATGTACGCGGCGGTTCTCGCCGATGCGCTGAAACAAGGCAGGCGAGTTTCGAAGAATGTCGAGTTCTGGATCCAATTCGGCTCTCAGGAAACGCGCGAGTACTCGAAGCGCTGCGGCTACATCGAGATCTTCGAAAAGGCCGGCGCTCGTGTGCTTGAACCTAGTTGTGGCGCGTGCATCAATGCGGGGCCGGGAGTATCGACGCGGCCCGAGCAGGTTGTGATCAGCGCGCAGAACCGGAACTTTCCCGGACGCAGCGGGCCGGGGCAGATGTACCTGGCGTCGCCGCTGACCGTGGCCGCGAGCGCCGTGGCCGGGTACATTGTCGAGTATGAGCCTTCGAACGCGAGGGTTGTGTCCTAGTTTCAATTGAGGACAGCGCCCTGCCGCCCTTTGTTCATAAAATCGTCCGGTTTGTTCAAGCGAGGACGTGGTTTGGCGATGACGCCGACACACGGCTTGCTAACGATCGGGGTGTACAATATATTGGGGTCGTTTGAACGGACACATCTAACTCAATAAGCACCGGGGGAGGAATTTTCCCTGGCGCTGTCGATTGCCTTCAGCCCAGAACGCAGCGAAGCCGCGCTTTGCAGAATCGCTAAAAGCCTATGAAAATCCTCCTCTATAACCCCGACAACGGCGTCACGCGCAATTTCATGCCGCATCTATGGATGTTTCTGCTCCAGGCGCTCACTCCACCGGGCCATGAGGTGCTGCTGGTGGATGGCAACGCGCAACCCATGGATGAAGCGGGGATCGCACAGTTCGTGCGCGACAACAATATTGGATTGGTCGGCATCGGAGCCATGACCCGAATGATCGCCAAGGCGTACCGCATGGCGGATGCGGTGCGAGCCACGGGAATTCCGGTGGTGATGGGCGGCCCGCACGTGACGGAGATGGCCGACGAGGCTTTGGGTCGAGACGGCGGGCCGCGCCACGCCGACGCGGTTGCGCTCGGGGAAGCCGATGCGACCTGGCCGCGGATAGTTGAAGATGCGGCGCGCGGTCAGCTTAAGGATGTTTACGCTCCGGTGGATGCCTTTGGCCAGGAGAGCAAGCCATCGCTGAAGGAATATCCGGTGATTCCGTGGCAGTCGATCGATCTCAAACAATTCAATCTGGTGCCGAAGGCCGCGACCGGACTGTTGCGGAAGATCGGAGAAGGCTGGGGATCATTTCGCATTATTCCGGTCGAATCCGGACGAGGGTGCCCTTATGGTTGCGAGTTCTGCACCGTGACTGGATTTTTCGGGGACACGATTCGTTTCCGCACCAATGAGAGCGTGGTGAATGAACTGCTGTTGTTGAAGGCTCGCGCCCGCAAAGAAAAAGGACAGATGGCGGTTTTCTTCATCGACGATAATTTCGCCATCAACATCAAGCGAACCAAGTCGCTGCTGCGCGACATCATTGCCGCTAAAGCGCAGGTGCATTGGGTGGCGCAGATCTCCGCCAATTTGTTGCGCGACGAAGAACTCGTCGACCTGATTGCGGATTCTGGAGGCAAGTGGATTTTCATCGGCATGGAATCCATCGACCCGGCGAATCTGAAGGATGTGAACAAGGGATTCAATAAGCCGGGTGAGTACGCGGCGGTGCTGGAGCGGCTGGCGTCGCGCAATGTGTACGCCATCACGTCGTTTATCTTTGGCATGGACAATGACACCGTGGGAGTCGCCGAGCGAACGCTCGAGCAAGTTCGGAC